>JAIBCG010000026.1 GCA_019694295.1 Saprospiraceae bacterium | reverse complement strand
TGAAGGTAATGCTCAGCTGCGACCACCGTGTTGTAGATGGTGCTTCCGGTGCCAGATTTTTACAAACATTTAAAAATTACCTCGAAGAGCCTGTGCGAATGCTCGCCTGATACCGAATATGCAAAAGACTAAAACACTGGTGATGGGAGCATCTCCCAATCCGGACAGGTACAGTAATGCTGCTGTAAGAGAATTGACCAAAAATCATCACCCGGTGGTGGCTTTTGGTCGCAGAACAGGAAAAGTAGCCGGCATACCAATCGAAACAGAATTAGTGCATTATGAAGATATCGATACGGTGACGCTTTATCTTAATCCGGCCAATCAGCGACCGTTTTATGAGTACATACTGTCACTAGAACCACGAAGAGTAATATTTAATCCCGGAACAGAAAATCCTGAATTCATTAGTCTGCTTCGTGAGTACAATATATATCCGGAGATTGCCTGTACACTGGTATTGCTTTCATTGAGCAGCTATTGATCCGGAATGGCATCCTTCACCAAAGTCAAATTTTTCTGAAGTGTAACCAGTCAAATTTGCATAAAAGAATTATGCGGCAGCTATGATTAAAAAAATACTTCATAATTACGGGATAGATGCGCTCAATGAGATGCAGGAGGCTATGCTAAAGGCTACAAAAGACCATCGCGAGGTACTCCTTCTGGCTCCTACAGGCTCGGGCAAAACGCTTGGTTTTCTTCTGCCTGCCTATATGGGACTTAAGCAGAGTATAAAGGGCGTCCAAGTGCTGATAGTTGTACCATCCAGAGAACTTGCCTCACAGATAGAACAGGTATTCAAACAAATGGGCACAGGTTTTAAGGTGAATGCATTTTTTGGCGGGCACTCTAGTCGTACAGAGAAAAACAGTCTAATTGATCCACCGGCTGTTCTTATCGGCACTCCGGGAAGGTTGTCTTATCATTTCAGAACAGAACACATCGACCCGACTACCATCCATACAGTTGTACTGGATGAATTTGACAAATCACTTGAATTCGGGTTCAGCCGTGAGATGAGTACCATTATGAAACACGTCAGGTATGTAAAAAATAAAGTACTTACTTCTGCCACCGGAATGGAGGAATTCCCCGATTTCCTAAAAATGCGCAAACCTTATGAACTCAATTATCTCGATGAAGAAGAGATGAAACCATCAGGTCTCAGCTTTTATAAAGTCGATATCATTAATAATGACAAAACTGAGACTCTCTTTAACCTGCTTTGTGAAATTGCCGGACAGCCTACGCTTATCTTCTTCAACCACCGAGATGCAATAGGTAAAACGAGCGAACTCCTTACGCAAAAAGGTATTAGGCATGGTGTTTTTCAGGGTGGTATGGAACAGGAAGACCGCGAAGAAGCGCTCATCAAATTTCGCAATGGCAGTCACACCGTCTTGCTCTGTACCGATCTGGCATCGCGAGGGCTCGATATTCCGGAAATACAAAATATCATTCATTTTCAAATACCGCATACGGTTCAAGCATTCACCCACCGTAATGGCCGTACTGCCAGAATGAAAGCTGAAGGTAAAGCATTCTTTCTGGTAAAATCTACAGACCGTAGCCCTGATTATCTCGAAGATGAACCTGAAAAATTTGCACTCGAAGCAAACCCTAAACTACCGCCGGCTTCTGAATGGATTACACTGCGTTTTCCTTATGGCCGCAAGGAAAAAATCAATAAAACTGATATTGCCGGACTGCTTTACCAAAAAGGCAAGCTCAGCCATGATGAACTCGGTCTGATAGAGGTGACCGACCACAGAGCCTATGCTACTGTTAAATCGAGCAAAGTATCAGCCACCATCAAACTCATCAAGGAAGAACGCATCAAGAACAAACTCGTAAAGGTTGAGATTGTGTAACAATGGGAATAAGTTGGTTTTGACGTAAAATATTTTCAAAAATTATCACACTAATAACCTATGCCCTACCTGATAGCTGCTTTCGTACCTGACTCAGAAACTCAGGTGTGATACCAAGATAAGACGCAATGTGGTATTGTGGAATGCGCTGTTCAAACTCAGGATATTTCTTTTGAAATATAAGATAATTTTCCTTTGCCGATAGGGTAAGATTATTGATAATCCTGTTTTGTGATGAAATGAGTGCATTCTGGAACAGTATTCTAAAAAACCGCTCCATCTTTGGAATTTTGTTAAATAAGATGTCAAGATTTTGTTTTTCTAGAATAAGAATTTCGCTGTCTTCAAGCGCTTCAATGTTGCATTTTGAATTTTCTGAGACGAAATAACTGGCGAGGTCACCCATCCACCAGTTTTCAATTGAAAACATCAGATTGACGTCACGGCCTTCATTGTCTGTATAATATGTACGAAAACAACCTTTAATGACATAGGCTTGGTACCTACAAATTTCACCTTCTACGAGAAAAAACTGTTTTCGTTTGATCTTTCTGAAGAACATTACAGAAACGAGTATTTCCTCCTCTTCGGTAGTCAAATCTACATAAGTGCGCATATATCGCAGAAAGGATTCGAACATTGCAGTATTTAATAATCAGAAAAATAATGCATTCTATACCTGAATAGTTTTACCTTGATACAATTGCTGCTAAAAATACATCTTTTGTAGAATTTTTACAAAACTAATGTAAAAATATATCCCTATATTTAATCAGATAGCTGGAAATCTCTAATGAACAGTGGTCTGGATTTCGATTTCGCCACTCAGTATCTTATGTACCGGGCAACTGTTGGCTATTTTAAGTAAACGTTCTTTTTGGGTTTCGTCAATATTTCCGGTAAAATTAATTTTTCGGGTAAAATTTGTTTTTAACTCATCTTTTTTCCAATCTACATGTACTTCTGTCTCGATTGCTGCTATATCCCACTCTTTGCGGTCAGCATACATACGCAAGGTAATACTGGTACAAGCACCGAGTGCTGCTGCCAATAATTCTTTCGGATTGAAACCAAGGTCATGACCACCAAGCTCCGTAGGTTCGTCTGCGATAATCTCGTGTCCGCGAGTGTGAATGATCGTTTTGTATGTGTCTCGACCAATATTTAAGTGAACAGCTGACATAATATTGCTAAAGGATTTTTAATATTGATATATTGTAGAAAACAATGAGGTATGAAAAAACCAATGCGGAGAGTGAGAGATTCGAACTCTCGGTACACTTTTGGCGTACACACACTTTCCAGGCGTGCTCCTTAAACCACTCGGACAACTCTCCGTAAGCTTTAAAATTTCAAGTTGCAAAAATACAAGATAAATTGACAAAACAAAAAGCATTCTATAATTGATTCTTTCAAATTTGGATGTAGTTATAGTCTAAAAATATGAACTGCCTTCTCATAAAAATGGCAGAACAACTTTATTTCTGTTAACTCTTCGAAAAAATACTTTTCAACCAAGTCAAGACTTAAAGCTATTCTGCCCAAAACAGAACAAATGTTTATTTAACCATTTTATCTCAATAGGTTAATATCTCCTTTATATACTTTCTTTTTGCCATTGATGTATTCTACTTCCAACCACCATACAAACACTGCCGGATCAAGTTTCTTACCTCTGTGCAATCCGTTCCAGCCATGATTAGGGTCGTTAGGTAGGAAGTCAGATGATTCGTACATTGATTCTCCCCACCTATTGAATATCTGGAATTTGGTAATTTTTTTAATTCCACTCGGCCGACCAAAGACCATTGCCAGGTCGTTATTTCCATTCAGGTCATAAGGTGAAAATGCATTCGGTACATATATTTCCGGATCGGCTATTACTACCAGAACTCTGGCCTGACCGGTACATCCGCTAATATCTGTCACGCGCACTATATACTCTGTTGTTTGAAGCACATTCACCTTTGTCACAAGTGAATCTGGTCTTTCAAGCCCATCTTTTGAGAACCATTCCACCTTGGCAATCAGGTTTTTCGGAATATTAACCTGGGCTTTAAGTGTATATGATTCGCCAAGATAAAGCTCCACTTTTGGCTCTACCAGTACCTGTATGTCTGTTTTAGCCGGTATTTCGAAACTACGTGCAATAATGCAATCGTATCCATCTTTGACCAAGAGATTGTAGAGTCCGGGATTCAATTTATTGAACACTGCATTTCCGGTATAGCTTTGGCCACCGTTGATAGAATACTTGTAAGGAGGCAAACCGCCCTTTACGTTTACAATCTGTGCGGTACCATACTCACCAAAACAGCTTGGTATTTTCAATGTGAATGTTACGTCTTCAAGAGCATTGCTTGTTACTTCAATATTATCTGTAGCAGTACAGCCATTGCTATTATCCGTTATCAGCAATGAATAAATGCCGGCTTTCTGAATTAGCGGAGTAGCTGTATTCTCACCACTTACAATATTACCGTTGGTAGTTGTCCAGTTATAGGTAAGTGTACCTTTGCCACTTGATGCAGTACCATCCAGTGCTTCCGGAACATCAAAACAACCGGCTTCGAAGTCAGGACCTGCGACAGCCTTTGGTTTTACTTTATCTTCTTTGACTGTTACGTTCTTATTAGTTACACAACCATTTGCGACATTTGTAATGGTAAACAAATAAACACCGGCTTTGTCCACCTCAGGAGTAGAACTGTTAGCACCTGCTACGATGTTACCAGTAGTAGTTGACCACTGGTAGGTAAACTCTGGTCCGGTAGAAGACCCCAAACCGTTTATTAAAACTGACAATTTTACACAGGTAATCACCTCCGGATCAACGACTACTGCTACAGGAAAATCTTCACTTAGTGAAATTTTTACATCATCTGATGAAGAACAGCCGTTTTTGCTGCTTGTAACTGTCAAGGTATATGTACCTGCCTGGTCTATTGTCGGATTGAGTGTATTGGCACCTGAAATAATGTTACCATCCAGTGTTGTCCATAGGTAAGTGAACTCAGGGCCTACACTTGAACCGGAGCCATCAAGCAATTGGGTTGTCTGTTGGCAATTGAGTATCAGGTCTGTTCCGGCTTTGGCTACAGGCTTTTCTTTATCTTCATTAACTACTACTGTTGCTGTCTGAGTACATCCGTTGGTGCTGTTGGTTACAGTAACGGTGTAGGAACCAATTGATGTAGCATTGACAGTAAAACCATTGTTGGTGCCCTGAATACTACCTGATACTGTTGACCAGTCATAACTGAAGGTACTACCGGTGCTTGAACCAGTTGCACTCACAGGCACCACACTTACTGCACATGTCAACAACTCTGGCGAGGCAGCTGCGGCTATAGGTTTCACAATATCCTGATTAACCAGAACCGAATCAAGATTTGTACAACCATTGGTTTTATCCTTAACTAATATATAATACCAGCCCGGTTGATTGACTGTAGGTGTCAGCCCTGTTTTACCGGTAACAATAAACCCATTTTTAGTAGTCCAGTCATATATAAAATCAGCTCCTGTACTACTCCCGTTGCCGTTGAGTGTCAAATCGGTTTCCTTACAAGTAAGCAAAACGGTATTGCCGGCATCCGCCAATGGCTTATCAATATCTTGTTTGACATCAACAGTAAACGAATTATCACATCCGTTGGTAGTGTTGATAAGTTTGAGTGTGTACTTACCGGGTGCATTGATGTCTATGGCGTAATTTCCTGACGGATTGCTAACGATATTTCCACCGGCAGTCGTCCAACTCACCTGATAATTGCTTCCCTGACTTGATGCAGAACCATCCAATGTCAATTGGGTGAGGTCACATGTAAGTATGACCGGTGGGTTGACAAAAACATTTGGCTTTGCAAGATCAGGATCCACGATTACGGTTTTAGAATTGGAGCATCCATTATTGCCGTTGGTAATGGTAAGGGTATAGGCACCCGGAGCATCAACGATAGCTTTAAGAGAATTTGCTCCCGAAACAATATTGCCATTGGCTGTAGTCCACTGGGCAGTGAATCCATTTGGCATTGGTGTTGCACTTGCATCAAGGGTAAGCTGTAAGACAGAGCAAGGCAATAGTAAATCTGGTCCGGTGACTACAACCGGCTTAACTGTATCGGCACTTACCGAAGATGTTGCATAGGTTTCACATCCGGCAGCATCTGTGACCGTTACGGCATAATCTCCGAAAGTAAGACCTGAAATATCCTTTGTGGTCGCTTGGTTATTCCACAAATAGGTATATGGACCTTGACCACCAGTGACATTAAGTTGGATTTGGCCTGCATTAAGATCCTTACAATTGACATTTTTGGTTGTCTGTGCAGTTACCTTAGGTGCATCATTGGCTGTTATTAGATACGTATAAATACCATAACAACCATTGGCATCGGTCACAGTAACTATATAAATACCGGATTTTAAGTTTGACTGGTCTTCGTCAGGTGGCAATCCGTTGTCCCAGTTGAAATCGTAAGGAAGTGTGCCTCCTGTGACAGTCAGGTCAATGCCACCACCAAAAGGATTTTTACAGTCTTTAACATTCTGTATTACTGCTGTTACTTTTAACTCCGGTGGCTGAACCACATTGATGGTTTGTACAGTTTTGCATCCGTTGGCATCGGTGACGGTAACTTTATAACTTCCGGCAGCCAGCAGATCTATGTAATCAAAACCTTCAACACCATTCGACCATTTGATATAATAATTTTCTTCACCACCATAAGGATCGACTGTTATTTTACCATCTTGTACTCCAAAGCATGAAGGGTTTTCGATGTCAACAAACATTTCAACCTTTACTTCATCTATCTGGCCTTCTCCCATTCCTACACCTTCACATCCAAAATCTCCATAAACTTGTTCGATGGTGTAAAAACCTGCTTCAGAGCCCTTCAAAATATAAGGATTCTGTGTAATATTACTGATTGGAGGCTGAGGTACACCATTAATCGCATAAATAATCGTCCACGGACCCGGTCCGGTAAATTTGACAGTAAGATTCACTGTTCCAGCTTGCTGGTAACACACGGTTCCATAACCTTCAATGGTAGCTTCTGGTGAAGGAATAACTATAACTTTTACATCTTTCTGTGCCGAATTGCCGCATTCATCCGTAACTGTAACGGTATAGGTCTGAGAAGTGCTCGTACCTACAAAAATACTTGGATCAGTTGCACCATTATTCCAAAGATAAGTATAGTCGCCTACTCCACCAGTAGCAGTGACACTTATGTCAGCACCCCCCTCTTCTTCGCAGATGGTTACATCATTGGCAGTCAATACAAGTGGTGGTGAATCTTTGATCAATATCTCAATAAATGGGGATTCGCAAGAGCAAGGGGTTGACAATTTAAGCTTGATAGATTCTGTACCTTCGGTAATCGCATCCTTGAATACCGTGATCGGCAATTCGACACAATCTTCACCTGCCGGAATGACAATAGGGCTTGAAAAAGGTGCATAATCAACACCTGGGGTAGCAGTAGAAGTCGGCTCTATTGTAAATGACAGTACAAGGTCTTGATCATTTCCATTACTACTTGTTCTGCAGAATTCAACATAGCCATCTGCACAACCTTCATATACAACATTCGTACCAGAACTCGGTACAATTACAGTACCACTCGCATTACCACCGGCACTAAACGAGTTGGCTTCAAGGAATACGCCTGAGTCATAAACACCGTCACCAACATCGCCCACTGCGAATTTGATATGGTAAGTGCTACAAGGTATAACCACCTGCTCGGCCGTAAATACAGTTGTAAAACCATCGTATTCCACATCGGGGCTGCCTACCGGATTATTCACAAAGAAACCTGAATAAGCCAAGGAGCCATTGGGCGGAGTACAATTGGCCATACTTCCATTAGAACCAACTACCCCTAGGTTTACATTGTTAATCTTTACCGGTGTATTTGTACCCGGTATAAGAGCAATATTCTTGTTGCCACCAATACCTGCCCCACTGATAAAGAAACCAAACACATCATTAAAACTAGAACAAGTATATTCGTTGTATTCATCAGAACCAAACACATAATTAAACTTTACCAGGTTAACGGTAGGCTTAAAGTCAAACTGAATACCTCCGGCGTCAAAGACTGATCCGTTGGCAAGTGTATTAAGGTCTCCATCACCGCCTCCACCAACACTGGACCCCGAGCTTTCACCTACATTTGGCCCACTCGCCGTTACTGCCTGGCCGCTTGCTATGATGACACCGGTTTCTATCTGGATGGAGGATCCTCCACCTGAAAATTCACCCAATTGGACGGCCTTACCTATGGTGCTCACATTCGACACTTCGAAACAACCACCACCAATGAAAATATCTGTAATCAGATAAGAGGCTGAGCCACCAGATGATACAGTAACTGACTCCGGTTTTGGCTTTGTGTTTTTAGTAACATCAATCAAACCTCCATCACGCATAAAACTTATATTCAATGCCAGCCTGGTTGCATAATCTGCCGGACAACCTGTGTTTACATAAAGTGTAGCAGTTGTAGATTTAGCCAAAAATCTTATTTCCTTACTGTTCAAGACTGTATCAAGAGAGCCACATACCAAACGATATTGAGGATTGCACGGACTATCGTGGTCGGCAATATTGAAGACGACAAGATACTGCTCTCCGACTTCCATTGTATTGACTTTTACAGTATTCTCTCCCGGAGGCATGAGTACCAACTGCCTCTTCTTTCCTTTTATCAACTCTATATTATGTTCTTTAGGAAAATCTTCAAGTTTTATTTGTGCCTGACCGGGAAATGCACATAGCATTACAGTCAGAAAAAAACTTACAAACACTAAATTTGTGTAGAGGTTTGCTTTCATTTTTGGTATAATTTAGACTTTATCAGCGTTAAAGTTAAAATAATGTATGCCATCATCCAAATATTTTACAATTTTTTTTACCGACACACATTGATACTTCACACCTTACATCTGATACCTTTGGTGTATGTTTCGTTGCCTGATGTTAATTATTTCTTAAAAAAACTATATAATGAATATAGTTAACCGTGGAATGACTCACAATACCCATCGGTTTCACCGGAAAATAAAGCTTAAAAAATTAAAATTGCGCCTCAGTTCAAAAACTGCCATTGGAGGCCAATCCTGAATTTTGCCTCAGGTTGTGGATAAAATGGTACATAATATTGAATCCCTTTTTTTACCCAATTTGTAACATTCTCCATTTTTACAAAACCCTGAAAATTGGCAATTCCGATTCCAAGAAAAACATCTGTAAGCCATTGGTCAGGTAATTTTGTTTTGTCCTGAAGGTAAAATTGTCCGCTTGCCGGCATATAGTTATCGGCATAATAACTGCTCAAATACCGGAGGTCGATACCCGGCCTTATCTGAAGATAATTCTTAAATATTTTTCCATCAAAATAAAGGCTATGCGTAGTTATCCATTCCGGGAAGCGGATAACATCTTCTGACTTTGTCTGAAAATGAATTTTATTGTTGAAATGTATTTTCCAAAACTTCAAACGGTGTTCTGCACCAAATTGGTTAATTGTAAATGCTCCTGCCAACTGCTTTACAAGTGCCTGCTGATCAAAATATATGTAATTGTTGAGAACGAACTGTCTGGCATAAATATTGAGGTTGACAGGTTTTATCTCCAGATTGGCATAGATCGCCAATTCGGTGGTTTTTTCGGGTGACCCCTCCCATATTGGCAGTTTTGACAAATTGAAACCGTACATCATGGATGTTCCCGGATATTTTTGCAATATCAATTTGGCGGAAAGTGTTGCCCATTTTCCAATATCACCTGTTGCTTCGCCTGATAACCTGAAACTATTGAGTGCATCCAGCAAGCCATATTGGCCCTGAACCAGTAGCGAAAAAGGTCCGACTGACCCAGAAAGACTCCCGTGTAGCCAAAGTTCGTTCCAATTGTAAGCAGTACTGTCAAGTGTTATGTTGTAACGTTTGTAGCTGACACCCGGCTCTAGTACAAAGCTCCTTCTGTTTGACGCTATGCCTGTCTGTAAGCCGAAATAATTTTGAATACCCTTCACTTCAGAGAAATATCTTAATCCTTTAGGATATGTATAAAACGGACCATAAAAGTCAACATTAGGGTATGTATCTGAAAATTTGAATGTCTGCTTTACATATCTGGACTGGTGGACAAGATAGAACAGACCCGGTTTGCCCGGGTTGACCAGGCTGTACAATTGCTTATAACTCAGCTCATATTGTACATATCGGGTATCGGCATTGAGCAGCCTTACCGGTATTGCTTCTCGCCGCGAATATATTTCATTATCAAACAAAGTATCTGTAGCAATGCCGCCATTGTCCTGCTGGTTGTTGTAATTAGAGCCATACATAAGCCATGCTTTGTACCGGTTCTTCATGCCCTGATACCAAAGCCCCAATGTGAGACCTGTATGCTTGATTTTCTGTCGCTGGTAATACCCGAGATTCGCCATCCTTGAAAAATCGAGGTGTAGAGAAAGTGTTTTGCTCAATTCTCTGCCATAAGTACCACGGAAGATGCCATTACCCTGCCCGCCCATTTGTGTAAAAAGAACCTTAGTATAAGGCCTGTAACCCTTGTAGAATATAGCATTCGCAACATTCAGCCTATAAAGGTCGAAGGCATGAAAACCCATATCAAATGTTATATCCGGCACGGCATCATATACCAGAAATTTGTGTGAGCTGCCAATGTTCCCGAGATTGCCAAAATAAATGCCTTCCTGTCGGATGGGGTCCGGCTGCTGGATGCCATCTGGTATAGCATAAAGGTCAACAACACCTTCTGCCTGATCAGAGAAAGCACGAAACTGGTAAATCACCGAACTGTCAGATGTCAGAGCCCGGGCGTCTTTGTTTGGTGGAATACTATCCTGCCCCGCAAGGAGAATTACAGGAAAAATGAACAACACCATCAAAAGTACCCGCACCATATTTTATACTCCTGTATTAGCCTGTGGGTTCCAGTCAAGAATAGCCGGACTCATTCCCATGCTTGAAAAACCACCATCATGGAACAAGTTCTGCATAGTGACCATTCTGGTAAGATCGCTGAACATCGTAACACAATAATTGGCACAGTCTAGTGCAGATGCATTACCCAAAGGTGACATCTTATCGGCATATTGGAAGAATTCTGTAAATCCCTTCACTCCACTGCCTGCTGTTGTCATGGTAGGCGACTGGCTGAGGGTATTGACACGAACATGTTTCTTGACACCAAAGTGATAACCAAAACTCCTGGCAAATGATTCGAGCAAAGCTTTGGCTTCAGCCATCTCGCTGTAATCGGGGAATGTACGTTGGGCCGCAATGTAAGTCAGAGCCAGTATAGAGCCCCAGTCATTGAGTGCATCTTTCTTGTAAAGCACTTGCATCATTTTGTGAAATGAAATGGCTGACACATCGAGTGACTTCTGCATCCACTCGTAGTTGAGGTCGGTATAGTCCTTTTTCTTTCGGACGTTGAGCGACATTCCGATAGAATGAAGTACAAAATCAATTTTTTGTCCGCCAAAAGACTCAATCGACTTGTCAACCAACTGTTCGAGGTCAGCTAGTTCTGTTGCATCGGCCGGTATAACTTCCGCATTTAGTTTTTCTGCAAGTTTGTAAATTTCACCAAAACGCATGGCTACCGGTGCATTGGTAAGTGTGATGCGGGCACCTTCTTCTACTGCACGTTCGGCTACTTTCCAGGCTATTGACTGTTCGTCAAGTGCCCCGAATATTATTCCTGTTTTTCCTTTAAGCAGATTGTTTGACATATCAGTTTATTTTATGGTTGCGTAAAAATACATGTTTTGCTTCAATTCAGGAAATTTCCATTAATTCCCGTGCATTTTCAAGTGCTGCCTTTGTAGGCGGATCGGTGCTGAGCATGATGGCGATACTGGCAATTCTTTCATCAACAGACAGTTCGCGTACATAAGTCTTGGTTTGCGTACCAATATCGGTTTTATATACATGATAATGTTTGTTGGCTTTGGCCGCTATCTGTGGCGAATGCGTGATGACGATTACCTGGTGCTTGTCTGAAAGGGTCCGGAGGATGTTTCCTACTTTTAAAGATACTGCCCCACTTACACCCGAATCTATTTCATCAAAAACCATCGTAGGTAATGGAATGGAGCTTGCTACCAAAGATTGAATACTCAAAGCAAGCCTACTGAGTTCACCTCCACTTGCTACCGTTCTTATTTCTGCCGGCACTGATCCTTTATTGGCCGAAAACAGATAACTGATCTGTTCCAAGCCGTGTGGGCCAGGTTGTTCAGATTCGTAGAGATGTACCTTGAGTAGAGCATTTGGCATATTGAGTTGTTGCAGCATTTCATTTACTTTTGACTCTAGAACCAATGCAGCGCTCTTTCTTCCTTTACTTATTTCTGCTCCTGTTGACTTTAGGTGTGCCAAGAGCTCAACAATCTTTTTCTCTAGTTTTGCCAGCATCTCTCCTACATCTCCCTCTCCGTTCAGCTGCAGTTCGAGTTGGTTTCGCATTGACATGAGCTGATCGCTATTCTGGAGTTTGTGCTTTTTGAGGAGGCGATATATCTCATCCAGTTTTGTCTGGAAGATATTGGTTTTTTCCGGATCAAATTCTGTTTTGTCTGCTAGTTGCTCAAGCGATACCGCAATATCCTCTATCTCATATTGTACCTGCTCGAGTCTTTCTGATAAGCCTCCGATTCCATCATTGAATTTACTTACAGCTTGAAGTAGAAGATTCACATCGCGTAGCTGTTGAAATATACTGTTGTCAGATTCACTGAGGTGTTGGTAAGCAGCATTCAAATTTTTTTTAATCAATTCGGCATTTTCGAGGATAGCCAGTTCGCTCTCCATCATATTCTGTATGCCTTCTGTAAGATGGAGTGCCTCAAGTTCATCAAACAAAAACTGACGGTACTCTTGCTCAGCTTCCTGTTTGTCAGAAGCACTGCGCAATTCTTCCAAACTTTTTACTGCCTGCACATATTCCTTAAATTCTGTTTCGTATGTTTTGATTTTGTCTTTGTGGCGAGCAAGTGCATCTAGCGCATTTCGCTGAAAATTTTCGGTTTGTATGCTGAGTGTATCAAACTGTTCATGAATATCAATGAGCTGAGAAGACAGATGCTGAAGAGCTTTCAGATTGACAGGTGTATCATTAATAAAAGCCCTTGATTTACCGGAAGGCAGTATTTCTCTGCGAATGATGACGTGTTGGTCGAAATCGAGATCTTCTTCTTCAAAAAAACCATATAAATCATAGTCCGAAATATCAAATTCGGCTTCAATAACACATTTATCATCTTGGTTAAAAAACATTTTCGAATCGACCCGGCCACCGAGTATGAGGTTTAGTGCGCCTAACAGTATTGATTTACCGGCACCTGTTTCACCTGTAATGATGGTAAGCCCTCCTTCAAATGCGAGACTCACTTCATCTATGATGGCAAAATTCTTAATATTCAGACTTCTTATCATATTCAAAATGCAGAAGTGCAAAGGTATAACGAATATACATTAATTGTATAAAATTTCATCCTGTATGCAATAAGATGAGTATGGTCGAATAGACAATTTTGGTCACACAAACCTGTTATAAAACATTACCACACAGAAAAGACATAGAAAATAATTTACATTTTGAACTAAATCATTTACCTTAGATGAATTATTTTTGTCAATAAACCATCCATTCATCATGAGAATAGTATTTGTAGCAATTATTTCAGTCTTGTTCCTTAGTTCGTGTTTCAACAATATCAAAGAAGGTGAAGGTGATCCACAGAAATTTCAGCGGACAATTACAGATTTTACAAAAATAAAACTAAATATCCCTGCCGAGCTGTATGTTATACAAGGTGCAGAATTCTCGTGTACCATCGAAACACACCCTAACCTTGAAAATTATTTTAACACAGATGTCAAAGACCAGGAACTCACCATTTCATCAAAAGGAAATTTTACTTCACAAAAGCTGGACATCTATATAACCATGCCATTCATTGAGCAACTTTCTTTATCGAGTTCGGGCAACATTTACTGCAAAAACGAAATCTCAAATAAAGACCTGAACCTTAACATCGATGGTAGCGGCAACATCACTATGAATAAAATAGTGATCAGAAACTTAAAAGGCACTATCAATGGCTCAGGGAATATCAAACTTGTCAGTGGCAACGCAATGGATGCAGTGTACTCCATTAGTGGAAGCGGAGGTATTGAAGCCGACAACATTGACTGTAAATCGTTAAAAGCCGATATAAGTGGTAGTGGCAACATTACCTGCTATGTTGCTGAAGATCTTGATGTAAGCATCAGTGGCTCAGGTAGCCTCACATACAAAGGTCAGCCAAAAGTTAAAGAAAAAGTTACCGGCTCAGGCAAGGTTTCATCATTCTGAACGAATATTTACCCTGACAACCAAATTTGAATATATGAAAAAATTGACAAAAATCTTAAGCATCTTAATGTTCATTGTTAGCTCTAGCGTTTTTGGGCAAAGTTCTTTTAAACTCATTACCGTTGCTACCGGATATACACGTCCGTTAGACTTGACGCATGCTGGAGATGACAGACTGTTTATTGTATCACAAGCGGGTCTCATCAATATCATTGACGCTGCCGGCAATCAGCTACCAATACCATTTTTGGATATAAAAGACCGCGTAGTAGATACCGGCAACGAGCGAGGTTTGCTTGGTCTTGCTTTCCACCCGGACTACAAAAACAACGGATATTTTTATGTCAATTACGTAGGAAATGACGGCAATACAAGGATTGCAAGATATACTGTGACAACAGATCCGAATATAGCAGACCCCAACTCGGAAATGATCATGATGAATGTAACGCAGCCTTACCAAAACCACAATGGAGGTTGTATGAAATTCGGCCCTGATGGTTATCTCTACATCGGGTTGGGCGATGGTGGATCTGGTGGTGACCCTAAGGCAAATGCTCAGAACACATTGCAGTTGCTGGGTAAAATGTTGCGCATTGACGTAGATGGTGGCATACCTTACGGCATTCCTGCAGATAATCCGTTTTTTGGTAAAACAGATACATTACCGGAGATATGGGCACTCGGACTTCGCAACCCTTGGCGGTACAGTTTCGACAAACTCACTGGCGACCTCTGGATAGGCGATGTAGGCCAGGGCGATTTGGAAGAAATAGATGTAGAACCTGCAGGTACCAAAGGCGGCCTTAACTATGGATGGAGATGCTATGAAGGCAACAATGAATTTAACCTGAAAGATTGTGGACCAAAGAGTAGCTATGTTTTCCCGGTACATGAATATGACCACAGTGCAGGCAATTGCTCGCTAACGGGCGGATTCGTATATCGTGGCAGTGAATTTCCCGGTCTTTATGGCAAATACATTTACGCCGATTATTGCTCGGGTAATGTCTATGTATTATACAAAAACAACCAAGGCACCTACACCAACGTGCTAGTAGCCGGACTCGGCAATTACGATTTTTCAAGTTTTGGGGAGGACATCCATGGTGAATTGTACATTACCGGCCTATCTTCAGGCAAAATATTCAAACTCACACTCGATTGCCCGGTTGCAGGAACCGAATACAGCATCGTACGGCCTTGCCCGAATACTGCTGAAGGAGGAATCAAACTTGACCTCAACGGTGGCTACTCGTTCAACTGGAACACCGGCGACACAACCCAGAACCTTCAAAACCTTAGCCCTGGTATATATTCTGTAACTATTATCGATAACAGCAATTTTTGTGCAGAAGTTATTGATTCAATATTGGTAGAAGAATGGCTTACACCTAATCTCGGCCTGGTATGGAATGACACGCTCCTTACCATCAACGCCGGCACCGAAGCTGAAAACATTCAGTGGTTCTTCAACGGTGCACCGATACCGGGTGCAAATGATGTCAGCTACACACCTGCCAAGTCCGGAACATATTTCGCAAGTTTTAATTGGGTAGAAAGCAGCTGTGCTCATGTAAGCGACTCATTGCAAATCATCATCACATCCAATAAAAATATCAGCTCCCAAATGGTTAATTTCGTTTGGCCTAATCCGGCTAAAGATATGTTAAACATACATTTCAACCATAAACCGGATTTATTTCATTATACCATATTCACGACAACAGGCATACGCATACAGACGGGAAATGGAAATGAAAACAACATGATAGATATTGGCTCACTCATCTCAGGTCTGTATTTCATAGAAATAAACACCGGACAAGAAAGACAAATTTTAAATTTTGTGAGGAAATAAAAAGAAATATCTATTTTTGTCGCGCATTTGCGCAATGGGTACTTAGCTCAGTTGGTTTAGAGCGCCGCCTTGACAGGGCGGAGGTCACAGGTTCGAATCCTGTAGTACCCACTCCCTAATCAGTTTCTGCACTTCATTATTATTGCCATTTGTTTTGTTAAATAATTCCCCATTTCGAGTTATTTTAGCTTAAATACTTTGTATTTTGCTGAGTATTTCAGATTTTTAAGACGGCAAACACTTCTGATATGCAACGGGCATTTAAAGTGATAGTTTTTTTCCTTATTTTCATCTGTATCAGTTGTAAATACCAATGTGTTTTTGCTTATACGTCACGCTCTACCAGTGACAAAAAACTTATGCTTGAACAAATACTTTCTAAAGCAGAGACACGACTTGAGAACGGGATGTACGAGCAAAACATCACAGAACTATCTGCCTTATTAGATGAATGTATAAAAAACGGTGACGAATGGCGCACAATGCTCCACCCGATTTTTACCAAACTAGTAGCTTCTTATGGCAACAATGGCCAGCTCGAGGAAGTTAACTCAACACTTAAGAAGCAATTTGGCTGGGCAAAAAAATACGGAGGCAGCGCACTTGACCTCGGCAAACTTTTCCACAACTACGGTCAGGTCTGTCTGATGGAGAAAAATTTTTCGAAAGCCGTATATGCAATGAAAATCGCACTGATATTTAAAAAACGCAGTCTTCCCTTCGATCTGAAAACTACCATCATCACCTATCGCGAACTTGCATTCGCTTACTATAAATTCTATAATTATCCTTTGGCCGGTAAATATTTTGAAACGGCTCTTGCCCTCACAAAAAAATTACCTAAACAAGATGCCGAACTCGAAAGTTCAATCATCAACAAATACACCTCATTGTTGTTAGCAAACGGTGAGCTGGAGACGATCAAAAGCCTGCTTGAATATTCGAAAGGACTACCATATCCTAATAAATTTCAAGAAACCGATGCTTTGTTGTATGGCAACCTACAGATGATAGACCATGTTTATTTGCCTACAAATAATTTTCAGGCTGTGAAGGAAATTATTCAATCATCTAGAAAAATACTTGATTTATACCCGGATTTCAAACCAGCATACGCCAATCTGTTCACCATCAATGAAGCAATTGTAGCGTATGAAGAAAAGAACTATCCGGATGCGCTCAGACTGTTTCAGTCAATAATTGACCCTGACCGCGAAGATCTGTTGTACACCGAACTAGATTTTGCCATCGACAATTGCCTTTACATGATGTACGAATCTGCATTGCAAACAGGCAACATTCCAGCAGCAGAAAAATACCTGAATGCCTATAAAAAAATTCAGGAAATAGACCTTACAAAAAATCCATTTATCAAGCTCCAAAACGAGCTTCAGGATATTTATTTTCGCACAAGACAGAAGCCCGATGTAGAAAATAACAACCATACATTGCCATTGCTTGAAAAATTTCATATCGATATACACAGGCCTGTTGTACTCAAAGATCTGATACAAACCCCGAATCTGGAAGAAATTCTGACCGTAGTTACCAACATTCTAATGACGAATGTAAAGTCAGCCCAAAATATATCGACTGCCAATAATATAATCGACCTAACAAAAAGAAGACTTGAGTTTCGAAATCTTAAACAAAGTATCGGCCTGAGTGGAAGTATCACCATCAGTAGTTATAGCATTGAACACCAGCTCATAGCTCAGGCACTTGATATGTGTTCGTACTTATTCGACAAAACCAATGATGCCAAATATGCAAAGGACGCACTGCAGCTGATGGAACGCGACAAAAACAACCAGCTTTATCTCGCTGTTAAGCGCTCTTCCCTTACGGCCGGAAAAGATATTCCACAACATATCATCGATTTGGAGAATGAGGTAAGCATACAGGTGAGACAGTTTTTGGCTCAAAACACAGCCAGCACCAGCCATAACCATGACATCATCGAAATACAACAAAATTATCGAAGGCTCATTGATGGCATCATTAAAGATTACCCTGAATATTTCATCGAAAAATATAAAAACGATTTTTTCTCCGGTACAAATACATTTCTGAATAAAGCTTTAAAAGACTATTCGTTTTTAGAATATTTCACAACTGATACCACCATATTTGCAATCGCCGGTAATGCAGGTGGCACACTTCATTTTAGCTCCACAAAGCTCGAAAATCCAAATGGCTTTAGGGAAGTATTACGCGATTTTTCAATAATATGTGCCAACAAACCTACAGCTGACTCAAAAGAAGATATTGAAAAATTCTCAGCATTGTCGGAAACTATCAGCAATCTTATCTGGAAGCCTTCGGCAAAATATCTTTCAAAAAAATTGATAATAGTACCCGATAATACGCTCAGTAGTCTTCCGTTTGACATCATACTCAATAAACCGGCTGCCAAATCTGATAACTGGAAAACACTTCACTACATCATGAAGGAGTATCACCTAAGCCTGGCACCCTCCTTACAGTTCCTCCATCTGAAGTCACCGGAATCGCATAAAACGAAAAAAAGTTTTTTGGGCATCGCCTACAGTCCACCACAGCCAAACGAACTGCATATCTCTTCACTCAACTTTGCACAAAAGGAAGTAACCGAAATTGCAAAACAAACAAATGGAGAAACCCTCGAAAATGAACGCTCCACCGAAAGTAATATCACCAAGATGGCAGCAGAATATCATGTACTTCATCTGGCGTGCCATGCCAAAGCAGACTCATCAAATGGCAACGCATCATTCCTTGTGCTGAGTAGTGACACTGGCAATATTCCGAAAATAGTCTTTGCGAACAATTTTTATTCGTCGAGACTCAACAATGATCTGGTAGTACTTAGTGCTTGCGAGTCTGCCTTGGGTCAGGCTTATACAGGCGAAGGAATCGTTGGCCTAACAAGATCTTTTTTCTATACAGGTGCAAGGAGTGTACTCTCAACCTTGTGGCAGGTATCCGATTTTCAGGCCGGTGAAATCCTTGGCGAATTCTACAAAAACATTTCAGATGACAAGGACAAAGCTACTTCTCTTGCAGAAGCCAAACAATCTTATCTGAAAGAGTCAGGTATTAAGTTTTCGCACCCCTTTTATTGGGCTTCTTTCGTGGTTTCGGGTGACCCACAAGGCATTTCCCTTCAATCTGATGATAATACGCTGGCCATCTTGGGCGTTATTATCTTCGTATTCTTTGTTGGTTTGATTATTAACAGAAGATTATTTAAAAAATTCCATTAATCTCAGCAGACCCTATTTAATTCAAAATTGGCATGGTTCATGTTAATTATATATATCCATTATGTTTAATATGAAATTTTGTTCTTCAAGAATTCTTTCAGTAATCGTACTTTTAAATGTTTTTTTAAAAGTGCTGATAGCACAAGATGTAAGGCACGATTTGGTTGCATATCAGGGTTATCGTATTGAACTGACTTTTCCGGATGCCCAAAATGAAGGAAACGATATTCATACCACCATCATCAACTCTGGCAAATATCCGGTAACCCTCGGCATTAAAGGAGAGAAATATGCCAATCTGCAAGTATTGCTTGAAGACAATCCAGCATTTGTAACGAACCCGGAGTTGAAGAGAACACTCATCCGGTCTGCTCTTAGTAAAAATATTTCGCTGGCACCCGGCCAACAACAAAAGAACATCATCTTGTATTCGAAACCCGGTACGGAAGGAACATCACCTCCTGCAGAATACAAAAATCCTGAAAACCTCACCTTGGGCAAACCAGCAAAAAAGATAAAAAAAGAAAAAACACCAAAAGTTAAAAAAGAAAAACCTGCACAAAAGGAAAATCCGGTCAAGGAAGTAAAGGAAGATTTGACGGCTAATATCCTACCTGCAAGCAATACATTTGATACAGTCAATTGTGCTGATTTGGTCATCTCTGATGCCAGGATTATCAAGCAATCAAAGCATACCATCAAGCTCGAATGCACCATCACCAATAAGGGGATACAACCTGCACCACTCCATCATTACAAGAATACCAACAATGAAGACATCTCTCTTGCAGCCTATTTTTCAGCTAGTGGAAAAATGACAAGGGGGTCGGTCCTTGCAGGCGGACATGTCATCAAAAACGGGCTTGACAAGACATCCGGTTATCTTACCCCGGGTGAGAGCCATACCGTAAAATTTGATATCAGCCTTGAAAACAGCTCTCGCTTTCTCAATTCGTTGATAATATCAATAGACTCAAGACAATTACTCTACGAATGTGCTGAAAACAACAACACTTTCGTCATTCGATTGCGAGATTGAACACCAAGTCTCCGAAATTAAAAAATTTTTCTTCCGGGTCTGTCTGTTAGAAATATGCTGGTCTTCGTACTTGAGCTGCATGTTTGGCCACACGTACTACCTGACAGGTATAACCATATTCATTGTCGTACCAGGCATAGATGATAACATTCTTACCATCAGCCGACACAATGGTAGAGGGCGCATCCAGCACACAGGCACTTGTCATACCTACAGCATCGGTTGACACATACTCCTCAGAGTCTGAGTACTGTATCTGCTCTACTAGCGGACCATGCAGTGAAGCGTCTTTCAATATCTGATTAAGTGCAGCCTTAGTAGTAGGTGTATTGAGCGAAAGGCTCATGATAGCAAGAGAGACATTCGGTGTTGGTACCCTTACTGCATTGCCGGTGAATTTTCCTTTTAGTTCAGGCATGACCGACTCTATGGCTTCTGCAGCTCCGGTACTTGTCAATACCATATTAAGAGGAGCCGAACGACCTCTTCTTGGTTTTTTATGAAAATTATCCAGCAAGTTTTGATCGCTGGTATAAGCGTGTACGGTTTCGATATGTCCTTTTTCAATACCCAACGATTCGTTCATTACTTTTAGAATTGGGCTAATGGCATTGGTAGTACAAGAAGCGGCGCAGAATATTTTGGTATTTTCAAGGTCAAGTGTTTCGTGATTGACGCCATAGACGATATTAGGCATAAGCTTACCCGGGGCTGTAAGCATAACGTGTTCTACACCTGGTCGCAGATGTGCCTTGAGTGCTTCTCCATCTCTCCATACGCCTGTATTGTCAATAACGAGAGCATCTTTCAGACCGTATTCGGTATAGTCGATATCAGCCGGATCTTTTGCATAGATGAGTAGTATCTTATTGCCATTGACTGTAAGCGATTTGCCATCTTCAGCTATGGTGACCGTTCCGCGGAAATCACCGTGTACCGAGTCGGTCATGAGCAAGGCGGCTCTTTTCTTTGCTTCGGAGTAATAATCCTTCATTTGTGGCCGTAGAACGATGGCTTTTAGGCGTAGTTGTTCGCCACGGCCGGTTTGTTCAATAAGTCTTCTTGCCAGTAAGCGTCCTATCCGACCGAAGCCATAGAGAATGACGTCTCTTGCATTAATTGAAAAATTATTGCTTGATGTGTATGGCAGCAGAGAATCGTTTACGAAATTTTCAAGGCTTAGGTTGTTACTGTTGTTTTTTAGCCAGTTAACCGCCATTTTACCAATATCCAGAATACAAGGATTAACTTCTTTGTGGTTGAGAATTGTTTTTGCTATAGAAAGCGTTGTATCAATGGTGATGGGCGCATTAACATAGTTGGCTGCATACAGATGGTTATTGAGCACTTCACTTGGGCGGCAGTCATAAATACCACGTCTGAAAATCACAAGTTCAATAGAACGGTCGAAACGTAGTTCACCAACTATTTGTAACAATTCGAGTGCTTTCTTTTCATCTTCCCTCCAATATTGCAGAGAAGTTTCAGTCTCTTGGCGTATTTTGTTTTTTGTAGTTTCCATATATTGGTAAAATTTAATTTACTGCAAAGGTCGCAAATATTTCTGAACAGAATAAGAAAAGGCACATCTAAAATCTCAGATGTGCCTTTCTTTATTATAATTTGTATGTTTCTATGCTCCCAGGTAATGTTTGAGTAGCTTACTTCTTGATACCGAACGTAGTTTATTGATAGCCTTGTCTTTTATCTGGCGGACTCTTTCACGTGTCAGTCCAAATTTATCACCTATATCTTCTAGTGACATTGGGTGTTCGATGCCGATGCCGAAATACAATTTGATTACATCAGCTTGTCTGTCTGTCAGCGTACCTAATGATCGTTCGATTTCTCTTCTAAGGGATTCAAGGTATTCGAGGGCAGTATCTGTACCAGGTGATGTATTGTTTTCCAAAACATCGAGAAGCGAATTGTCTTCACCTTCAACAAAAGGTGCGTCCATTGACACGTGCCTTGCAGCTACACCCAGTGTTGTTTCTACTTCTTCTGTCGGTATTTCGAGCAATTCGGCTAGTTCTTCTGCAGATGGTTCTCGTTCGTGTGCTTGTTCGAGTTCGGAGAATGCTTTGTTGATTTTGTTAAGAGAGCCTACTTTGTTGAGTGGAAGTCTCACAATACGGCTTTGTTCGGCCAGTGCTTGTAAAATGGATTGACGAATCCACCAAACGGCATAAGAGATGAATTTGAATCCTCGTGTTTCGTCAAATCTTTGAGCTGCCTTTATCAGACCGAGGTTACCTTCATTTATGAGGTCACTAAGGGAAAGCCCCTGGTTTTGATATTGTTTAGCCACTGAAACCACGAATCTTAAGTTGGCCTTTGTCAATCGTTCGAGTGCAATCTGGTCTCCGTCTTTGATTTTTTTGGCGAGGTCCACTTCTTCTTCCGGAGTAAGCAAATCCACTTTGCCGATTTCCTGGAGGTATTTCTCTAGCGACTGGCTTTCGCGGTTAGTGATTGATTTTGTAATTTTCAGTTGTCTCATGCAATAGTTTTTTTATGCTTCACTAATGAATTCAGATCGGCACAATGGCCGTCTGGGAGATTTTTCTGATATATTGGGATTGGAACGATAATTTGCTGGTATATTATTTATACGGAAATATTGAAAAAAGTTGCCATTTGAAGATATTATTTTCACCTGCCTGCAAAATTAAAGCAAAATTCAATTGTTGTCAATAGTAGCCTTTGTATTTGAAAATTATACATAATTACATTCGTTAATATAATATTTCTGACTGGCTCAAAACCATTGTGTTATAGATTTATTAAAAAAAATTATTAAAAAAATAACTGAAATAAATTTTTATTTTTTGCCTGAGGTATTACATTGCGAACAAAACAGACTAAGATTTATTTATTTATATTAGCTAACAACCGCTATATCATGAAAAGAGTTCAACTTAAACTGGATTTTATTTTGAAAGCTTCACCCACGATTGTGTATAATTTTCTTACCACACCTGCTTGTTTGGTAAGGTGGTTTTGTGACCGTGTGGATATTGAAGGTGAAATCTATACTTTCGAATGGAATAAAAGCAGAGAATGGGCCGAGTTAATTGACGATATCGAAGAAGAATATCTCAGATTCCGATTTGACAGTGCCGAAAATGACGACGAATATCTTGAGTTCAGGATTACAACCTCACCTATCACAGACGAAACTATTCTTGAAATAAAGGATTGGTGTGATGAAAATGAACTTGCCGATCAGAAACTGTACTGGGAGAACCTGATTGTGAGAATGCAACGTGAGATGGGCGCATAATTTTTTCTATCATACTTGGATAACGTACTTTTTGACTGAACAAGCAAAAAAGAAAGTAGAAGAATAAAAAAAGCAATTGAATAAAAAAACTGCCGTCAACAAAGTGTCAGCGGCAGTTTTTTATTTAAATTTATTCACATTATACTAATAGCCGGCATCCCTACTACCTTCAAATTTTCCTGATCCGGCATTTGGTCCACTTGGTTTTGGCATTTCAACATCACCGGGTTTGGCTACTCTGAATTCTACCCTTCTGTTCATGTAATTAGCAGCTTGCGTATCGATGAGTGTATCTTCTTTGCCTGAATAGGTAAGTACAAATCTGTTCCTTGCAATACCATATTTGTTAACCAGATAATCAATGGCAGCTTTTGATCGGTTATATGACAACATTTTATTGTAGGATGCTCCAGCTGTCTTGTCTGTATGACCGGTCACCATCACCTTCAGAGATGTATTATTTCTCATTACTACTGCCACCTGACGGAGTTTTTCGGCCTCCGAATTTTTTATAGTATATTTGTCAAGGTCAAAATGAATAGCAGGCAGGAACCAGTCTGTAAGTGTACCACCCTTTGTGATATTGAATTCCTTAAGTTTGTCTTCGATGAGCTTATTGACCTCTTCCGGAGATACAGAATTTTTTGGTACCATCGCCCTACCATCAGCATCTACCTGATAGTTAGGTGCGGAATACGGTTCTTTGTCCTTGTAATCAGGTATCTTATCACCATCACTGTCTAGTGCCATGCCACGTACATCTACAGGTGCGCCTGCCGGTGTTTCCTTTTCCTGATCAAACATATCAAGAACTCCGTCTTTATCTGTATCGGTAAGATCAAGTTTTGGCCTTTCCTTTAGTTCGGCAATATCTTTCAGTACAAAATCAAGCGGATTGACCCACCAAAGTGGTTCAGACATCTTCTCTTTGTTGCCAATATTGAAATTTAGCCTGATATATGTTGAATGTATTAAGTCTTTGTTGTTGGTTTGGTCAACCGAGGATCTGAATACGGCTCCATCTACATAATCACCACGTTTACCAAGCAGAACTCCCATTTTGTGCTCAATACCGATATTGAAGCGTGGCGTTATCCTGAAGGCTATACCCACTCCGGCTTCACCCATCGGGTTTATCAGGGTTTTGCCCAAATCTTTTTGCTGAATGGCAAGTTCTGTCTCGTAAGTACCATCAAGGTCACTTTCAGAAGGAACGGTAGTAAAATTATATATATTGCCATTAGCATCTTTTGCATCTGTTTTTACTTTATAAGACCCAAGACCAGCTCCTGCAAACACATAAGGGTTGATTGTTCGCACAGGCTTAATAAACCTGAACTGATTAATAGACATAACCAGTTGCAAACTTCCTGACCACATCGTAGTAGAATAATTATGGTACCAGGTTGACTCTCCCGGGCCACTGCCATAGCCAAGTCCGGACAAAATAAAAGAATTATCAGCATCGGGGTTACGGGGGCCACTTGATTCAAATCCTTTCATGAATCTGTACTGACCATCAAGTCTGAGCGAAAACATATTATCAATTGCCTTGCGGATATGGATGCCGCCTCCAAAGCCGGGTTTCCATGATATATCACCTGTCAGAAAATTCAAGCCACCATTTAGCCCTACCTCCCACATGTGTCGGGTAGAAGCAGAATACTGTATGGCTGTATTTGCCGATTTTTCGACAACATTCTGTTCTTGTGCAAAAGCATTGTAGCTTGCACTCAGCGTACACAGAACCATTATTGCCTTGATTAAGTTAGTTCTTAACATGGTTGTGTTTTTTTTAATTGGTCAAAATAAAAATATCTACAATAATGCCTGACCGAAAAATAAATAATCTCCTAATCAGCCAATAGTTTTTTCAACGCAATATTCAGTGCGTTTTCTGAGATTTTAACCGGTTCTTTGTGGGATATATGAACTTCGCGTAATGCCTTGTGGATTGTTTCTGAGACATCCTGAAAAATGGCTTGGTCTGTGATAACAACATCGGGTTGCATCAGATAGGCAAAGACCCTGGCCATTCCGCAATTTGATATGAAGTCGGGAATAAGTGCTATTTGTTTGTCTAAAAGGTGGGCAGTTTCGCCAAAAAAGACACCATCATCTTCGAAAGGTACATTGGCACCGCAGGCTATAACTTCTATATTGCCTTTCAGTAATTGTTCTGCCTGTTGCCTTGTGACGATTTTGCTAGCCGCTCCAGGCACAAAAATATCAGCACCAAGGCTCCATATTTCAGCATTAATCTGATCGAATGGCTTAATGTCCTTAACATTGAGTTTATTGCCGGATTTGTTGATGAACATTGATTTTACATCATCGAATGAAAACCCTTTCTTGTTTATGACACCACCATCACGATCCAATATTCCAATTATTTTGACACCATTATGCGCCAGATACAAGGCTGCAGCAGATGCAACATTGCCCCAACCCTGAATGATGGCAGTCTTCCCTTTTAGGTCTGAGTTTCTAAAAATATCATAATAATGTCTGACAGACTCTGATACGCCCCATCCGGTGATGAGATCGGCAACAGCATATTTATAATAACCATCAACAATATAGTTATTATCCTCTACGGGTTTGACACAACCATAACGCAGCTGACCAATCATTTTCACAGCATTGCCTTGGCTGGCACCAAAATGCCCGTTAACTACACCTTCCTGAGGATGCCATAGGCCATACTCTTCGGTGATGGGTATAACGTCCCTTATTTCGTCAACATTTAAATCACCTCCTGTACCATAGTAATTTTTCAATAATGGAAATACAGCTTTAAACCATCGTTTAAGCACTCCATCTTTACGTGGGTCGGCCGGGTCAAAATCAATTCCCGATTTTGCACCGCCAATGGAAGGACCCGATACAGAAAATTTTATCTCCATGACTTTAGCCAGTGATGTTACTTCATCTTTGGTAAGCCCTTTTCGCATGCGAGTACCACCACCTGCAGCACCATTCCTGAGTGAGTTAATCACAGTCCAGCCTCGTGCCCCAGTCTGGTCATCGTTCCACTCAAATACCACCTCGGGTGTCTTGTTTTTGTATTTTTCCAACATATCACTCATATCACTCTATTACTTTCAATCCCAAAAATAAACTATCCATCGGTTTTTTTATATCTTTTATATAGCATTTTTTTGTCATGTCCAAAATCATCCCTAATATTGTGACTTATCTGTATTAATTTTTATGCTTGAAAACTGGATAGAAAGCCCGGATCCGGGAATATCTAAAGGATGTGAAACTGAAACCATCGGACATTTTTTGTCAGAAAATAGTAACATTTTTGAATCACTCGAATCTATTAAAATTGCAATCATAAGCGATAAACATCCCGGAAATGCACATTGGCGTAAAGCCTTCTACAATTTGTTCAATCATTTCCCAAATCTTCATTTTGCTGATCTGGGATCTTTGCGAAAGAATAATAAGGAATGCCTTACTCCTGTAATCAAAGAGCTTTTATCAGGTGGTATTTTTCCTATCATCATTGCCCATGATGCAGCCCTGAGTGAAGCAATGCTGGTGGCTTACAAAACATTTGGTGACAAGTTCAAACTCTTGGTAGCAGATGAAAAAATCCGATTATCTAAAACAAAAAACAAGAAAAGCTACCTAAACAAGCTGAATGAACCTGACGTTCGCGCCTACATGATACCAAGTATCATAGGTCACCAAATTCATTTCAACTCACCTGAAGTGCTCGGCTTATCTGAAGATTTATTTTATGATCAAATCAGGCTTGGCAACCTTATTAACAATCTTTCTGACGCCGAACCTATAATCCGAGACACAGATTCTTTTCTATTCCATCTTAGTGCCATCAAATCATCAGATGCGCCTGCAGTAGCAGAACCTTCACCGAACGGATTATCCGGATTTGAATCATGCCAACTCATGCGATATGCCGGGTTTAGTGACAAATTAACTTCTTTGGGTTTGTTTGGGTTAGAGCATAAAAATGATCTGGCAAACCAGACTGCTGCCCTGATTGCTCAGATGATCTGGTATCTGATTGATGGTTTCTACCACCGTCTAAAGGAGTTCCCGATATCAACGGCCAATATGCAAGCCTACATCGTCGAGCAGAAACATTCTGATTATTCGTTAAAATTCTGGAAGAGCAAAATCTCAGGAAGATGGTGGCTACAGGTACCCGACAAAGAGGTAAATTCGAAAGGTCAACATAATCTTTTCCCTTGCACACAATCTGATTATGAAGAAGCTATCAATGGCGAAATACCGGATAGATTATTTTTTGCACTTCAAAAAAACATTTAACCAGATTAACGTAGTAGGAATTCAAACAAAATGATAAGCCTAAAAAAACCTTAAAAAGTAAAAAAAGCATAGTGAGCTACAGTTTTTGAACTTTTGAAATGGATTTGAAGTAATAATAATTTGCAGTAAAGATGCCAATACTTTATCCGGGTTTAAGCAAGTAGTGTTTCGAGCTTCATCCCACGAGATCCTTTTATAAGTATGGTGGCTTCGTCTTTCTCCAGATTATCGAACCATTGCTTCAAATCAGATATTTCAGTAAACTTCAATACATGTTGGTCTGTTCTTGTTTTTGCGAACTCTTTACCGACTAAAACCGATGCTTCAAAATCCGATGCACTTACCAAATCTGCAATAGACTGGTGTTCTGCCCTGCTATACTCTCCAAGTTCAAACATGTCACCAAGTATTACTATTTTTCTTTGTGCATGTATTTTTGTGAAATTGTTGAGTGCCTGTGTCATACTTGATGGGTTGGCATTATAGGCATCAAGTAGTATTTTGTAGTTATCACGTTGAATTATTTGAGACCTGTTGTTGGCTGGAATGAAGTTTTCGAGTGAAGATTTGATCTGTTGGTCTGGTACTTTAAAGTATTGTCCGACAACTATTGCAGTCATGATGTTATTGAAATTATATTCACCCACAATCTGAGTCTGAACATTTATGCGCCCGTAGTCAGTAGAGCGAAAACTTACTTCAAGAAACCCATTTCCGGATTCAAGACCTACCCATGAAGGAAAATTTTCGGCAGGCTGTACCACACCTTTTTGATAGGGTATTTTCCGTCTGTATGGCATGGAGCTTTCTACAAGCTCAGCTTCATCCATATTTACAAATATCACCCCACCAACACTATCAAGATATTGATAAAGTTCAGATTTTGCTCTTTTTACACCTTCAAGGCTACCAAAACCTTCCAGATGTGCTTTGCCAATATTGGTAATGAGGCCGCATGTAGGCTCCGCAATGGTGCACAATTGGTTTATTTCACCGACATGATTTGCTCCCATTTCAATAATTGCAATGTCAACATCCTGCTTCATGGCAAGCAATGTAAGTGGAACACCGATATGGTTATTCAGATTTCCTTTGGTACAATGCGTTTTATAATGTGCAGCGAATACAGCATTAAGCAATTCTTTAGTAGTAGTCTTGCCATTGGTACCCGTGACTGCCATTACCGGAATACCAAAACTTCTCCTATGGTGTCGTGCCAATTCTTGAAGTGCAAAAAGTGAATCTGCAACATGGATAATCTGTGGATTTGCAGAAATGCCCTCTGCCTGCCGTACAGCATAGCGCGCACCTTTCTCTATAGCTTGTTCGCAGAATTCTCCACCATCAAATGTTTCTCCTTTCAGGCCCCAAAACATACAACCCGGTACTATACTTCTGGTATCTGTTGAAAGTGAATCGCATTCCAAAAACCGCTTGTAAATATCCAATGTGTGCATCATAATTTTATTAATAAAAAAAAGTCTCCAAAGATAAACCTTGGAGACTTTTCTGTTTGAGTTAACAACAGATTATTTATATTTTCTCTGTACTTTTTGCTTTTTAGCTTTGAACTTGTTACCTGCGCTATCGTCGTTACCGGCAGGGCCACCGGTTCTTGTCATGGCGCATCTGAAACCAAGCGTACGGTCAGACTTGTCTTCTTCTTTAAACCTTCTTGCACCTGGAGACAACCAATAAGCTCTGTCGGCCCAGCTACCGCCTTTGATTACTCTGGCTTTATCACTTACAAGAGTAGTTTTACCATATTCATAGACAGCTGCAGAAGTAGAGTCACCGTCCAGGTAATTATAAACTTCACCTTTTTTGTAATTATCTCTTACGACAGCTTCTTCATCTGTTACTGGTCTGTACACCAGACGACCAAGGCTGTCTTTCTCTACTGGTTTGCCATTTTCATCCAGCACTTTAGTTTGGAACTTATTACCACGGTATGGGTTAAGGTCCTGATCCTCATGGTCTCTCAAAGTTGTTGATGTCAATGGTCTGTATAAGTCTAGGGTCCATTCGTTTACGTTACCAGCCATGTTGTATAATCCATAGTCGTTAGGTAAAAATTTACGAACGTCACATGTTATAGAAGCAGCGTCATTGAGTTTACCTGCCATACCCATGTAGTCCCCGGCAGATCTTTTAAAGTTGGCAAGGATTTCACCCTGGTATTTATTTCTTTTCTGGTATCTTACTGTATTACCATCCCAAGGATAAATCTTTCTGTCGGTTATCACTTCGTCTTTTTCAGATGGTTGATTGCCGATGAGGCCCAAAGCAGCGTATTCCCACTCAGCTTCGGTAGGGAGGCGGTAAGCAGGTAGCAGGATACCATCTTCGAATTTCACAGGACGGTCGCCACCTGTTTTCATATCTTTCAGGTTTTTCTTTACACTGCCCTGATATTGACCCGTAAGATACGATTCAGTATTGAAGTTGTCAGAATCTTTCTGATCGTTATTATTATTAAGGATACCTCTTTCTATCAAAATCATTTCATTCACCCTGTCGGTTCTCCATTTGCAGAATTCATTAGCCTGCACCCAGTTAACACCTACTACCGGATAATTGTCATAAGCCGGATATCTGAAGTAAGTTTCTACGTACGGTTCGTTGTATGCCAATTCTTCTCTCCATACAAGTGTATCAGGAAGGGCTTTTGCATACACCTCGGGATATGATTCACCAAAAGTGTTGCTAATCCAGTACAGATACTCGCGGTAATCAATGTTTGTTACTTCTGTTTCATCCATATAAAATGAAGAAACAGTAACTCGACGAGGTACGTTGTTCCATTCTGCAGCTACATCCTCTTCGGTAACACCCATCGTAAAAGTACCACCCTGAATGAGTACAAGATTTGGTCCTGTAACCTGACCTTCGTAGTTTAATTTTTCAAACCCACCCCATTTCTGGTCATTGTACTTCCAGCCGGTAGATGATGATCTGTCGTTTTTACCACTCTTACAAGAACCAAAAATCAGTGCTGTACCAATGAGTAAAAACAATAGTTTTGAGACATTTTTCATAAACGATTACTATTCTTTTTGAAAGTTAAGCGACAAATTTATATATTAGATCAAACATATACACGTATAAACACAAAAAAAAATACAAAAAAAGTAAATTTTAACAATTTTTACCTAAACATCTTGAAACAATCCTGCATATCGCGGTATCGCTGTCGCTTTTTCGCTCTCTCTGTATTGTCAAAATTAAATGTCAGTGAAACTTCATGACTTCCGCCCGAATTGCCCGATAAACCGGAAAGGGTAAAATCATAAGAATAACCAATTTTCAGAATATCTTGTTGGAAACCAACCAAACCAATGATAGCATCTGCATTTTGGCCTGAGTGTCTGTACCAACCGCCAAAAAAGAATTTATTAATGCCGATATAGGCACCTCCATTTATCTGGCTGAATTCTCCCTGCTTTACGTACATAATATTGGGCGAAATAAAAACACCACTCGGACTATAAGACGAACCCAAAGCATACTGGGCCCCTGCATGCACGGTAATCCTTGTTGGCAATCCAACAAAAAGTTTATTGTTTTTATTAAAATAACTTACATCCGGTGAAGTAAGGTGCTTGTATGACATACCTGCGTAATAAGTATGGTTGTAAGCAAGGATACCGGCTCCCAAATCAAGTATGCCTTGATTAAGATTATCCGGCCTTTGTTCTCCACTCAGGTTTGGGTTGCCTGCTGCATCTTTGGTGCCATAACGTGGGTCAAGCTGGTCAAAAAACACGAGTTTGTTCCAATTAAGACGACTTTGAACGTATCCGGCTTCAACACCTATTTTAGTATGTATATCATTACCCAACTGCAGGTCATAACTAAAAAATCCTGCAACCTGATTGGTCTTGTAAATACCATCACCGGCGTTGTCAGTCATCAACAAAATGCCCGTACCAATGTTTAAATCAGGAATAGCCTGATCATAGGTCGCAGCATAGGTAACATAAGCCTTAAGTGCGGGCCATTGATTGCGATACTGAAGCGAAATGAAGGGATTCAACGTGTTGCCTGCGAATGCCGGATTAATCTGCACAGGTGAAGAATAAAACTGACTGAAAACAGGATCTTGAGCTCTCAACTGAACTACTGTAGAGAACAAAAAAAGATTAAAAAATAAAACTTTAAGTATTTTTGAGACCATAATAATTATAACTTAAACGTAAAAGTAGTTAATAAAGGTACAAATACAATACAAATTTTAAATTAACGTTTTGATAACATTAAAAAAATACACCACTATCCTAACTGAATTCTACATAATTAATAAAAAAATGAAGTCTAATCTCTTGCTAATCCTGCTTTTGTGCGTAGCAAATTCAGTTTTTTCCCAGCAATTTAGTGGTGAAGTTAAATGGGGAGAAAAATTCAGAACTGAACAATCTGCCGGAGGAAAAACCATAATCATTTGGCCGTGTACAGATTGCCTTTATGGTGATGAAAATCCGGGTCTGCCTTTTAAAAGTCTGACCATACCGGTACCGTCTTTTGGTAAAATGAGTTGTCATATTATTTCCGCCAAATGGGAGCCGGTCAATATTGCTTCAGAATACACTCCACTTCTCCAAATGCCGGAAAATTATACTTTACAGTCAAATGTTGGTGGTACAAGGGGAAAATATTCTGCCTTTGTCTCCATTCCTACAGTAAGAAAAAATGCTTCCGGATCATGGGAACGCCTGCTTAGTTATACCCTGGAGGCAACATTTACACCAACCATATCTGTGCAAACCAGAAATGGATGGACTACAACATCTGCTTTATCAACAGGCGATAATTACAAAGTAGCTGTCGGAGCAGACGGAATCTACAAACTCGACTACAATTTTTTCAAAAATACACTGGGTATCGACCCAAATACAATCAATCCACGCCATGTAAAAATATTCGGTAACCCAGGCGGCATGCTGCCTGAAGCCAGCAGTATTGACAGACCCGATGATTTGATCGAAAATGCCATTTATTTTTCTGGTGAAGATGACGAAAAATTTGATGCCGGAGACTATATTTTATTTTATGCCTCAGGTGCTAACGAAAAAAAATACAACGAGAAAACAAAGCTGCTCAACCTCGTGACCAATCTGTATTCAGCAAAAAATTATTACTTCATACAAATAAGTGGTGGCAATGGTAAAAGAATAAGCCAAAGCATCTACAACGCAAATCCCGCCTTCTGGACTAATAAATTTCTGGATGTAAAACGTGTTGAAGACGAAAAATTTAATCTGCTCAACAGTTTCGAATATGCCCAGGGTTCTGGCAGACGTTGGTTTGGGGATGCTTTTAGTGCATCTACCGAAAAAAAATACGATTCACAATTTGTATTCGACGACATCATCCTTACAGATACAGTGTTCATGTATGCCGAATTTGCTGCCAGAAGTTCGGAATTTACAAAATTTACAATGACAATACTTGGCAAACAAGTCAATTCTTCGCAGATATCGAATACCGACTTGGGAGATGTAGAGGCTTATTATGCAAGGTATGGAAATGTGAACTACAAATTCCTCCCTACCCAAAGCCAGATAAACACTTCAGTCAAATTCATAGCCGGCAACAATTCGACCGGTTGGCTTGATTACATCGAAATGAATGCTTACCGAAAACTGAACATGGCAAGCAGCCCATTGTTTTTTCAGGACCCAAATACACTCCAATATCCGGAAGCAGGCTACGAAATCAGCAACGCAAAGCCAAATCTTTGGGTATGGAACATCTCCACACCGGGCAATGTTGTAAAAGAAAATGTAACAATAAGCAATAATACTGCACGATTTTCGAGGCAGGTGAATGGATTGGAAAGGTTCGTGTCATTTTACCCTGACGGAAATTATAACACTCCGGAATATGTGTCAAAAATTGAAAACCAGAATCTACACGGAATAGAGCAAACCAACATGGTCATATTGTACGAAAAAAGCTTCGAACAACAAGTCATGAAGCTGAAGTCGCACCGTGAAAGCAAAAGTGGCCTTAAAATATCCCTTGTACGTATTGACCAGTTGTACAATGAGTTTTCAAGTGGGCGTCAAGACATAAGTGCCATACGCGATTTCTCCAGAATGTTGTACTCCAGAACACCAGACTACAAGTATCTTTTATTGTTTGGAGATGCAAGCTTTGATTATAAGAATAATCTCAACAACCAACCTCACCTCAATTTCATTCCTGTGTTTGAAACAGAGGAGAGCCTCAATCCGGTGTATTCCTACCCTACTGATGATTTTTTCGGGCTTCTTGATCCTGAAGAAGGAAAGGATTTGAAAGGTGTTATAGATATTTCAATAGGCAGAATGCCTGTGAATAATGCTGAACAAGCAGAAACTGCCATCAACAAAATAATACAGTATGATACCAACCCTGACGGTATGCGCGACTGGAGGAACCGAATTGTTTTTTCAGCAGATGATGAAGACCAGAATATGCACCTGGATGATACAGAAGGAATAGCAAAGAAAATTACCGTGACACACCCTGTCTATAATCAGAACAAAATTTATTTGGATGCCTTCCAGCAGGTTGCCACACCAGGTGGTGACAGAATACCCGAGGCTAATAATGCTATCAACAACGATATATTTAAAGGTAGTCTGGTGTACTGTTATCTTGGTCACGGAGGACCCAAAGGTCTGGCACAAGAGCGAGTCGTCAATATTTCAGACATCAACAGCTGGACAAATTTTGACAGACTTGCGTTGTTCATTACTGCTACTTGTACGTTCACCGGGTTTGACGATCCTAGTATTTATTCAGGAGGAGAGCAGACATTCAATAACCCAAAAGGTGGTGCCATTGCGTTGCTAACTACTACCAGGGCTGTATATGCCATCTCCAATGCGGCACTTGTTCGTACCGTGTATGATTCACTTTTCCAAAAAACCAATTGTGCAAACCCGAGGCTTGGTGATGTATGCCGCAGCTCGAAGGATAATTTTGCATTTTCTCCAAATCTTTCAAATGCAAGGAAGTTTCTTCTGGTTGGCGATCCTTCCATACAGATAGCTATACCTTCGGGTAATGTCGAAACCACAAAGATTAACGGACATCTTACCAAAAGTGGTGTAGGCGATACGCTAAGTGCACTTCAAAAGGTGAGTATTGAAGGTCGTGTACTGTCCTGCTCAGGCCAATTGCTTGATGACTTCAATGGCAAACTATATGTGACAATATTCGACAAGGCTAAAGATTATAAAACACTTGCACAAGACAAAGGAAGTGTAGTAACCAGCTTTTCGCTTCAGAAGAATGTGATTTTCAAAGGAGTGGCATCAGTAGAAAAAGGGCTATTCAGTTTTTCATTTGTGGTACCAAAAGATATTGACTACAAATACGGCTTAGGCAAGATCAGTTATTATGCTGAGAATGGTACAGACCTGGATGCTGCAGGATATTATGATAAAATAGTAATAGGAGGCACAGCAACCAATCCAATTAGTGATGATACACCTCCGGTGGTCAATGTTTTTCTAAATGATGAAAATTTCGTTAAAGGTGGAATTACGGAGGCCAATCCGGTATTGCTAGCCAAAATATCAGATGACCTTGGCATCAATATTACCGGTAGTTCTATCGGGCATGACCTAACAGCAGTAATAGACGAAAACACACAGGGCGAAATCATCCTCAACGACTTCTTTGAATCGGAATTGAACAATCCGGCCAAAGGTACTGTGAGGTATCCGTTAAAGGATATTGCACCCGGCGTACACACATTAAAAGTAAAGGCATGGGATATCAGTAACAAAAGTGGAGAAGGAACCACCGAGTTTACAGTAGCTGAGAATGGCGTACTTGCTCTTGCACATGTATTGAACTATCCAAATCCGTTTACCAGCTCAACATCTTTTCAATTTGAGCATAATTTTGGTAACAAAAATCTTCATGTTCGTATAAGTATTTATTCAGTAAGTGGATCACTTGTAAAAACAATACATCAGGACATACAGGCTACCGGCAGCAGAATAACCGGTATAAACTGGGATGGTAAAGATGATTATGGCAATGGCCTTGCACGTGGTGTTTATATTTATAAAGTAAAAATTAGTGAAACTGAAGGCGGAGTTGCAGGAAAAAAAGCAGAAAGTGACTACGAAAAGTTGGTGATTTTAAAATAAATTTGCTTAATAATAGTTATAAATGCTGTACTACGGCTTACATCGAAAATGTATGTCTAAACAGCACATCAAAAAACACATCTAATAATGAGAATGAAAAAAGTAGTTTTACTCTGCACCATTGCAGCTTCAATGCTTTTGATAACAACATCACTATCTGCTCAAACCACCCCTCCTGACGGATGTCCATTGCACATCAACGGAAAATGTATCAATCCGCTTATCACAGCTGTACCTTTTCTACGAATAATACCTGATGCAAGGACAGCTGCCTTAGGTGATGCCGGTATAGGTGCAAGTGCCGACCCAAATGCAATGCACATCAATTCGTCGAAACTTGTATTTGCAGACAGTAAATTTGCAATGGCAGGTAGTTACTCACCTTGGTTGAGATCTTTAGGCTTAACGGATGTTTTTCTTGCATATTTGTCAGGATATTACAAACTTGACCAACTTCAGACATTAGGTGTAGGAATGCGTTATTTCTCATTGGGCAATATTTCATTTACGGATGAAAGTGGCAACCCGATAAGAGACGGCAAACCGCGTGAGTTTGAATTGTCACTCGGATACTCACGATTGCTAGCTGAGAATTTTTCTGCCGGTATCAACGGAAAATTTATCTACTCAAACCTTGCAGCCGGTCAGGTTGTAGAGAGTACCGACATTTTTGCAGGTACAGCCTTTGCGGCTGATTTATCACTTACCTACCGCAAACCAATAAAAATGGGTGAAACGCCTACTGTACTGACACTTGGTGCTGCATTTACAAATATTGGTTCAAAGATAACATACACCAAATCTATCAATAAAGATTTTTTACCGGCCAATATGGGTATTGGTGCCGGATGGGAGTTCAACCTTGATGAGCATAATTCACTAACATTACTGGCAGACTTCAACAAGCTACTTGTACCGACACCAACCACTACAGATGCAGACGGTAATGGCCGCCCCGATTACCGCGACAAGTCACCGATAGCAGGTATCCTTGGCTCATTTAGTGATGCACCGGGTGGCTTCAGTGAAGAAATGAGAGAGTTCAGCGTTTCATCCGGAATCGAATACTGGTACGACAAACAGTTTGCACTAAGGGCAGGATATTATTACGAAGATCCTACAAAAGGTAACCGTCAATTTTTGACAGCCGGTCTCGGAGTAAAGTACAACGTATTTTCGCTTAACTTTTCTTACCTAGTACCTACTACCAACCAAAGAAACCCGCTTGACAATACGCTGCGATTCACATTCCTGTTTGACATTGCGTCATTCAACAAATCGGCAGAAGCTGAATAGTGATTGTTGAAAAATATTAAATCAAAAAAGCCGGCAGATTTAATCACCGGCTTTTTTTAAAAAATCTGCTGACCTATAAGCCGGATTCTGTCTTTCAGCTAACTGAAATTTCTGTCATTTATCTGGCCTTGCCTTCACAGACAAGATCTAGCTGCCTACCCTCCGAAGCATCATACAGGGCGAGCAACCCTGCTCCTTTCGGAACTCCGGTTTACATGGCATTGCAACCCACAAGGTTTACCCATGATAGCCGTTGCCGGATACCATCGTGCGCTCTTACCACACGTTTTCACCTTTATCACACATGTGTGTGAAAGTCTTGTTTCTGTGGCACTATCTGTTTCATGACTGCTCATGAACCCATCCGTTAG
>JAIBCG010000133.1 GCA_019694295.1 Saprospiraceae bacterium | reverse complement strand
CTTTGTGTTTCTTTTATTTCGAACATAAGACGACCGATAGCGATGTCGCGGTTTTTGTGTTGTGAGCGGTCTTCTGTACTTTCTGAAACAATGCCTGTAGGTATGTGCGTAATACGTACACCCGATTCTGTTTTGTTGACGTGCTGCCCTCCGGCACCACTTGCCCTGAAAGTATCGATCCGTAGGTCGGCTTTGTTGATGGTGATGTCGTCCTCTTCGTACTCCGGTATAACAGCCACTGTAGCCGCTGATGTATGCACCCTGCCTTTGGCTTCGGTATCAGGTACGCGCTGTACACGATGTGCACCCGATTCGAATTTGAGTTTGCCATAAACGCCTTCACCACTTACACCAAGTACGAGTTTGTTATAGCCACCTACCGTACCTTCGTTAACGGAGATGACCTCGGTTTTCCAAGCTTGTTTTTCGAAATACCTTGAATACATACGATAAAGATCGCCGGCGAACAAGGATGCTTCATCACCACCCGTACCGGATCTGATTTCGAAAATGACGTTCTTGTCATCATCCGGATCTTTTGGTACCATTAGCATCTTGATTTTTTCTTCCAACTCTTCCTTTTCGGGTTCGAGTAGTTGAAGCTCTTCCCGCGCCATTTCCTTCATTTCCAGGTCAGACTCAGAGAGCATTGCACGTGCCGTAGCGATATTTCCTACTAAATCCTTATATTGTTTATAACATTCAATAAGTGGTTTCAGGTCCTTATATTCCTTATTGACTTTAGAGTAGCGGCTCATGTCACTGATGATCTCAGGATCAGAGAGCTGTTCTTCAAGTCTCATGTATTTATCGAATATTGCTTCTAATTTGGTAAGCATAAATAATAAGTTGAAATGCAAAGGTAAAATATTTTAACATTAAGGCATCCGACAATAAGTGCAAACCAACATAATAATAATTCAATCGTTTTAAAAAAGGAACAGAATTTGTTGTATTATTACAATAATTTCGGGCTCGAAAGCTTAATACTTGCCAAGTAAACTATCATGAAGGACAAAATCCGGGATTTTTGGTACTCATTTCCGGTGCAACTAACCATATTGCATTTTCGCAATAATCTGTCGTTGCTTCTTTTGTGGTTGCTTACCATTGTATTTGTTACCGGATACAGAGGTAAGCTATTCGGTCTTCAGTATCTGTTTACTGACCCCGAATATATGGGCAAGGTCGGGCCTGCCAGTTTTGGCTTTCTGGGTGTTGCTTTCGGCGTTTTTGTCATGGTTTGGCACATGTCTTCTTACCTGTTAAGCGCATTCCGGTTTCCGTTTCTGGCTTCTCTGGCACGGCCTTTCAGCAAATTTATCATCAACAATTTTACCTTTCCGGTCATCGGTTTTGTAGCAATACTCTCATCCATCATTTACTTGCAAAGATTCGTTGAAGGAAAATCATGGATGGAAGTTGCAGGTTATATCATAGGCTGGGTGTCTGGTGTAATGATAGTAATAGCCCTACTGACACTTTACCTTGTGGCCACTAACAAAGACTACCGAACATACACCAGACACCTCAAACAGCACGAAACTGAAGTATTCTATACAGACCCTACCGAACTCGCCTATCAGAAATATGCTTCCTCAGAAAGACGTGTACATACTTATCTCAATGAATCTTTACAACCACGTCTGGTGCGCAATGTAGCACATTATCCTTATACAGTGCTACAGAAAGTTTATAAGCAGAATCACAAAAACGCCATTATTCTGCTTATAATCGGTATTGTTGTCTTGATTTCATTAGGGCTCCTAAGCGACAACCGGTATTTTAGAATTCCTGCCGGGGCCAGCATCCTTCTTCTGTTCAGTGTGCTGCTGTCTATTGTCAGTGCTATTTCATTCTGGTTTCGCAACTGGCGACTTCAGGTATTTGTGGTACTGATACTCCTGGCCAACTTTATCACTAAAAACGATCGCCTCCTCCACTTTAACCAAGCCTATGGTATCGATTATCAAAAAACACCACTTCCGTATGATCCTGACAGCTGTGGAGTACAGTATGACGATTTAAAATATGCAAACGATAAAAAATCAGGCTTCGGAGTGCTTGAAAAATGGCTTGACAAACAAAAATCAGAAAAACCGTATGCTGTGTTTCTCTGTGCATCAGGTGGCGGTCAACGGGCCGGTGTCTGGGCTATGGAAGTGCTGGATAGCCTCAATCAAATGTCAACTAACGAACTCCTTGATAGAACAGTAATGATGAGCGGCGCTTCCGGTGGTGTACTTGGCATGGCTTTCTTTAGAGCAATATTCGAGAATAAACGCCTGTTGGACCCTACATACCCATACAAAACCGACTTCTCAAAAGATATGCTCAATTCACTATCATTTACTCTGGTCTCGAATGATATATTTCCCAATTTTTCAAGATTTAATTATTCAGGCAAAACATATTTCAGAGACCGGGCCTATGCATTTGAACAACAGTTCAATGAAAATACTTCTGGTTTCCTCCATCGCAATCTCGCTTCTTTCCGTGAGGCAGAATCGCAGGCACAGATTCCGATGCTTTTCATAACACCTACCATTATCAATGACGGACGAAGGCTTATCATTTCACCGCTCGACGTTTCTTATATGACCCAGGCACCATATCATGCCGACAGCACTCGTCTGCCAAAGGACGGTATCGAGTTCAGGGATTACTTTAGGAGCATGCAGGCCGACAGTCTGAGTTTTCTAAGTGCCCTGCGAATGAACTGTACCTATCCCTTTATTCTTCCGAATGTTTTTCTACCCACAATACCTGCTATGGAAGTGATGGATGCAGGATTCAATGACAATTTTGGTATCAGTGTTGCTTACCGCTACATCTGGAACTACAAAGAATGGTTAAAAGAAAACACCGCCGGTATCATCATCATCCAGATGGCAGCCAATGACACCCGCACCGAAAAAAACATCCAGTCAAACAAAGGAATCATCGAGAGCCTTTTCAGTCCGCTGGGTTTCACTCGCACCATCGTCAAGCATCAGCAATACGAGCAAGACAATTACATCCGATCTATGATGGATTATTTTGGCACAGCCAATGTACATGTACTTCCGTTCATCTACCAACCACAACAAATCAACGAGCGCGCATCCATGAGCTTTCACCTCACACAACGTGAGAAAGCCGACCTTCACCGCTCACTCTCCACACCCGAAAATATAGCCAGCTTCAGAAGGTATGAACAGTTGTTCAAAGACAGATAACGGATTAGGAATCCATACAAAACCTTTAGTCCAAAGAATGCATAATAAAGTGATAATAGCAAAGTGACCTATGGTTTTTAAGCTTTTCAAACAGATTTGTAGTACTCATGATTGGCAGTCAAGAGCCTAAAGCGTTAACTGGGTTTATTTTCAGGGTGTGCCCCTGTCGGGTCGGGCTATCCGGCTTACGTTGTGCCGCCTTCTATCCCTGACACAGATGGTAAGTGAAAAGTGAAAAGTGAATGGTGAAAAGTAAATAGTGTGTGAAATGTGACAAGAAATAAACCCAAAAAATTCATTAGGGATCATTTTGGATGCTCAAAAAGGGGGATTTGATATTGTCCATTTGATTCCACAACCTTGTTATCCATGACCTTCGTTTCATGTGCAAACTCATTTTTAGAATC
>JAIBCG010000080.1 GCA_019694295.1 Saprospiraceae bacterium | reverse complement strand
TTCTTACTCTTTTTGGCGTTGTTCAAGTTCTTTTTGCTTTTCACGTTCTTTTCTTTCCTTTTCAAGTTGTTTTTGCTTGTTTATGCCTTTTAGTCTTTCTTTCATGCCTTCCGGGCTGAAATTTTTTGCCATAAACTCCAGCGTTTCTTCGGCACTTTCAAAATCCTGTTTCAGGTATTGCGCTTTTCCGGCCATCAGATAACAATCGTCTACCCAGTCAGATGCCGGACGAAGTGTGGCTACAGTAGCTACTTTCTCCACTACTTTGTCCATATCCGGCCCTACTGCTTTCGGATTTTCGACAGCCATATACGGGTACAAATCCAGAATTCTTGAATAATTATCTACATGCTGGTTGTTAAGTTTGATTAATGCCTCCTGGTATAGGACATTGGCATTAAAATAACCGTTGTATTTGGAAGTGATATTCTGGTAGGTTTTTTTCAAAAAAGACACATCCTCCTTCTTTTTCCTTGTGACACAAGAACTTAAAATCAGCAAAAATGCCAATAAAACTAAAGAATATCTGTTTATTAATTTCAAACCAGCTAATTTTGTATTTAAAAATAACGGCAAAGATAGTTAAAACACTTAGCTTTATACAATCTGCCACCAAAGCTTATATAACTGTTCTATTGAAAAATTATTTTGTTTTTTTGAAATTTTAATCAAATGGATAATCCAATAAAACTCAGTTGGAAACAGCGTTTGAAGGAGAATTACAGGCTTGTTGTCATGCACAATGAGACATTCAAGGAAGTAGGCTCCTATAAGCTGAATCTGCTCAATCTCTATATACTGCTAAGCAGCATTTTTGTTGCTCTTACCATACTTGTATTTTGTCTGGTGATGTACACGCCTATCAAAAAGTATATTCCCGGATATGGCGACTATAATCAGTATGCCAAAGTAGCTGCCCTACAAGACCGCATCCGAAAACTCGAGCAGGAAGTACAGGCACAAAATGAATACACCAACAATATAAAAAAAATACTCATCGGCGAGTACGAAACTGCCAAAGACCAGGATGAACAAAGCGTGCCAAAAGAACTCGTAGTACCCGAACCGGTAAAAAGAATACCGGAAGATGAAAAACTCAGAAAAAGTGTAGGTAAAGAAAATAATTCGCAAAGTGTTCCGTCCTATAATTTCACGCCATTTGATGTGCCGATTGAGAATAATACCTTCATTTCACCACTGAAGGGAATTGTAAGCTCAGAGTTCAAATCTATACAAAAACACTACGGCATTGATGTAATCGCACCCAAGGATTCACCCATCAAAGCCATCAAAGATGGTCATGTAATACTGGCCGATTGGACACTCGAAACGGGTTTTACCATAGGCATACAGCACAGTAATAATATAGTCACATTTTATAAACATAACTCAAGTCTGCTAAAAAAGATTGGAGATACAGTAAAGCAAGGCGAATCCATAGCTGTCATCGGCAATACCGGTATGCTGACTGACGGATATCACCTTCATTTTGAGTTATGGCACAACGGTGCTCCTGTTGACCCGGCTGGCCTTATGACGTTTAACTAAGATTTGGAGTGGGCAAAGCTTAATTTTTCCACTTTATATTGCACCCACCGCTGGGGTACTGTACTTCATTGACTTGTCGGCCATCTAGTATAGCATCAATAGCAGCACGCAGATCGGCGCCTGTTACCGGTAGCTCAGACTTTGGTCTGGAAGCATCCAGACGCCCCCGATATACCAGTTTCATTTCCTTGTCAAACAGGTAAAGATCGGGCGTACATGCTGCATCATAGAGACGTGCTACTTCCTGGCTTTCGTCATAAAGATATGGGAACGGATAGTTGAGTTGAAGAGCTGTTTCTTTCATTTTTTCTGGACCATCTTGTGGGTATGCCTCGGCATCATTAGAGCTGATGGCAATGAATCCAACACCTCGTGGTATATAATCAGCGGCCAGTGCTACCAACTGTTCGTTGACGTGTATTACGTATGGGCAATGGTTGCAGATAAACATTACGACAGTAGCATTGTCTCCTTTGAGTTCATCTAGGGTTAACACCTTATCACTAACAGTATCCCGAAGTTGGAAGGGAGGAGCCTTTGTGCCCAAGGGCATCATATTTGATTCTATATAAGCCATAAGTTTAAAAACAGTCTTTATTAATTCCTAAAATATATTTCTTTACAATTTGGAGTTCGGGAGCAGTTTCACAACCGGAGAAACCAGTGAAATCAGTGTCTTGAAGCAATATTGCTGCTTCGGCAGTAAATACGCGTGATGTCGGCTGGTACGACCAATGCCATTTTTCCTGATTGTAACCGGTGCGATCGCTGTTTTTTTTCGAAGTATATGTCTGACAAAAACCATATTGTCCTGCATATCGCTGAAGCCACTCGTAGATTCTTTTTCCTTTTTTGGTGTTAAAATAAGCAGAATTGAGGTTGCAAAGATCGATGTCTGTACCCCAATGATGCCTTGATGCACCCGGCATGGCAGAATATCTGAGTATTGTAAGGGCCTTTGTCTGGTCAGTGGTTGCTTGTTTGTTCAGTTTGTCTTTGTACTTGAGTTCCGACCATTTTCTTTCCCAGATTGCTTTCTGATAGTCAAAATTTCTGGTGGCCGACACAATGGTAAGTGTTATATTATCCTTTAAAGCAGCTTCGTACATCCGAATAAATGCTTCCAGTACTTCTTTTCGCAGAAATGCACCTTTTTTCTCGGAATATTGATCAGGAATTCTTACAAAATCTGGATGTTTTGAAGGTTCGAATCTGCCCATCAGGTAATCTTTCATTGCTATGGGTTCGGTATTTAAGATGGCTTTTGTATCCATTTTAAAAGATATGAGGCTTATCAATATCCAAAAGTACGGCATTTGGGACAGTATTTGGTGATTTTATTTCGTATTAAAAGTATTCATGGTGTTGTTCAGGCCGATTGTACCAAAACTCAGCACGCATTCTGCAGCGCGGTCAATGAATTCGGGCAATGCATCTTCTTCTTCACGGTTCCAATTGCCCAGCACATAATCGACCTGCTGGCTTTTATAAAAATTGTTGCCAATGCCGCACCTAAGCCTGGCATAATGGTTGCCACCCAAGAGCTGATCGATACTTCGTAGGCCGTTGTGACCTCCATCCGAACCCTTAGCGCGCAGACGAAGTTTGCCGAAATCAATAGCGAGATCGTCGAGTACGACAAGCAGGTTTTCAGTAGGTATGGATTTTTTCTGCAGCCAGTAACGTACTGCTTTTCCGCTTAAATTCATATACGTAGTAGGTTTTACCAGAACAAAAATTCTGCCTTTCCATTTGAATTCAGTTACCCAGGCAAGGTTGTCATCTTCAAATTTTACGTCAAAACGATTGGCGAGTTTGTCTATTATTTTAAACCCGATATTGTGACGTGTATTTTCGTATTCTCTGCCCGGATTGCCCAAACCTGCTATCAGGTATTTCATATTACAATATATTTACAAAGATAATATGCTAATGTTTAGTTCAGTATCAGTAGTGTGTATGATTGTGAAATAATTATTTTACAAACTTGTTTAAAACAAAAAGAGCCTTTCGTGTGAAAAGCTCCTTACATTTTACCTTATCCTGTTGCTTGTGGCAACAAGAATAACCTACCTAGCGATGCAAAGATACGGTCTTTTCAATAAAAATGAAACTATTTTATTTTTTTTTATCAGGGCTAAAATGCTGCCCGGTTTACTTACTAATTTCTTTGTATTAACTTTGACACCGAATATGAAGTTATACCCAAAAGATGTTGGTTCCTTTGTCAGGAAGCTTACTTTGTGCAAGTTGTTCAATGTTTTGCTCATCTGGAGCTCGTATGTACTTACCAAATGGCTCAGAAGGCCGGTACAGTGGGGGCTGCCGATGACGGTAAGTATAGAGCCTACTACTGCATGCAATCTGCGTTGTCCCGAATGCCCAAGTGGGTTGCGGTCTTTTACCCGGAAAACAGGAAATCTCAAGAAGGATTTATTCAGTAAAGTAATAGATGAAATGGGCGACAAGCTCATGTACCTGATCTTTTATTTCCAAGGCGAACCATACATCAATCCGGCATTTCTGGAGATGGTAGCTTATGCCCGCAGGCGGAATATTTATACCATTACATCCACCAACGGTCATTTTTTAGATGACGAAAATGCAAGGGCAACTGTTGAATCAGGTCTTGACCGTCTCATCATCTCAGTAGATGGCACCACTCAGGAAGTCTATGAAGCGTACAGACGGGAAGGCAGGCTCGAAAAAGTACTAATAGGAGCGAAGAACGTGGTAAAATGGAAAAAACATCTGCAATCGCCAACACCGCATATCATATTCCAGTTTTTGGTAGTAAAACCCAATGAACACCAGATACCCGATATTTACAAGCTGGCTAACGAAATAGGTGTAGATGAAGTAAAGCTCAAGACTGCACAAGTATATGATTATGTAAATGGGAATGAACTGATACCCGACCAACAGAAGTATTCTCGTTATCTGAAGCAAGCTGATGGTACATATCGCCTGAGGCATTCTTTAGCCAATCATTGCTGGAAGCTCTGGCATGCATGTGTGATTACCTGGGACGGATATGTTTTGCCTTGCTGTTTTGACAAAGATGCTGCACATAGACTTGGCAACCTGCATACCCATCATTTCAAACATATATGGCATGGCCAACCATACCAAAACTTCAGGAAAGCCATACTGAAAGGTCGTTCTCAAATAGATATTTGTGCCAACTGCTCTGAAGGTTGCAAGGTGTGGGCTTGAGTTATTACAAGTGTTCTTCCACTTATGTCTATTTCTCGTAATTTTTTATACAACTAATGGAGAACGACTTACGTATTGTACTGATTATTAATACTAATAACAGAAAAATTTTTATGAAAAATTAAATGAACATAGTATTGATTAAATAAAAAAATAATTTAACTTTGTAGTTAATCAAAAATCAGGTCTATTTATCTCCCTGATGATGGTCTGACAACAAATTCCTGAATTCCATTTTGAAACGTATTTATTTAGTATTAATTAATATTTAACCCCGAATATCATTTTAAATACCAAAAACCAACCGGAATCATGCAGGCACAAAAAGTTATCATCAAAGGGAGACTGGATTTTGGAAGCTCAAAGAGTTTCGAAAAGGTAGTAAGTTTGTTTCAGCACAGGCTCGAGAATTTTTATAAAAACGATACGCTAATCAAGCCGGAGGAAATGTTTGATCCGGAGTCGCATGCGTTTATTATACCAAGGTTGGTGACACAGGCATTTCCGAAAACCTGGAACAACACCATTAGTGCATTTGAATACATCGCTCAGTTTGCTGTTACGGGCAATATCCATGCATTTATGTCAGAAAACGGCAACATAATACGCAAAAACTATATCGAGCCTCTCAATGATAAGCATGCAGTAAGAGCATACCAAAATGGGATAAAACTCGTCGATGACCCTGCCCAACAAGGTCAGGCACTACAATATCTTGATGAAGCCATTACTGCTTACGACAAACATGCCATGGCATACGAAAAAAGAGGATATGTCAAATACCTCTTAAAACAATTGGACGGCGCACTAATCGATTTTAACAAAAGCATAGGTGTTGACGATCAGAATCCGGAGCCTTATGTAGGAAAAGCTACCATTCTTGGCTTGCAGGAAAAAAGGCAGGAAGCAATTAGTACGCTTGATGAAGCACTTAAACTCTGTTTCCCATTACAGCCTATTTACTGGAAAATTAGACGGATAAAAGGACACTTGCACCTACAGGAAGGTCAGTTTCAGGAAGCGGCACAAGATTTTAAGTTTTTCCTCAACAAAAAATTTGACAAAGATAACCCTAACTACGCATGGCAACGTGTCATTATGTGGGACTATGCCAATGCCCTGATACAGTTGCATGAACTGGAAGAGGCACACAAATGGCTTAACCTCATCGAAGAAACACCATGTACCGGTAAAAAGATTTCGTACAAGGCGTTCTACAAGGTACGTTCGCAACTCAGGCAGAACCTCGGACTAAAAAACTGGACTACGGACATCGAAAAACTCAATGAACTGGAAGAGGGATCAAAGCAGACTCAAGATAATCTGATACTCTCCTGAATATAAAGAATAATTTTCGCTCTTATGGTATTTCGTTTTTTATCATAAATAGCATTTAGCGTGACATGAAAGACAATCCCATATCTGAACCAAAGTTCGTACAAAATGCGGAATTTGATGAAAGGATAGAAGCCCTGCGAAACCAGATTGATACAATTGACCATGAAATTTTGGCACTCATAGCCGAACGAATGAAAGTGTCACTAAAAATCGGACATGAAAAATCAGTTTACAATATAACGGTTTTTCAAAAAGAAAGGTGGGCACAGATGTACGATGACCGGTTAAAAATATTGACAAGATCTGGCCTGTCGGTAGAATTTTCTGAAAATTTTTTGAAGATACTACATACTGAGTCTATCCGACAGCAAGTGGAAGTAATAAAAAAGATACAGGCAAAGGCCAATGAAGATGGCCACCCGACGTTGTAGTATTATGAAAAAATATCTGTTACTCAGTCTGATTTTGCTTTCCTTCATATTTGCACAAAACATTAAGGCACAAAACTACATTCAGCTGAAAAATGCACCTGAACAGCTAAAGAAGGATTTTCAAAATGGCAAGGAGTACTTTGACAAAAAAGATTACGATAAGTCGGTAAAGCTGTTTTCAAAGATTCTGATTAAAGAACCGCGTTTTATTGATGCACGCATATTTCTCGCAGCATCATTTGATCGTCAAAAAAAATATGACAATGCCATCGCAGAATACAAAAATGTACTTAAAACCGATACCTTGTACGAACCAGAGGTACTCTTGGCCATTGGCCGGCTTCTGAAAACCAAAGAGCAATATAAGGATGCCGCCTATTATTATGCACGATTTATAGCGCTGACTCCTGCTACAGACAATAAAAGGCAAATGGCAGCAGATGAAGCCGGTGTTTGTCGGTTTCTTGCGAATGCTATGGCCGACAAGAAAGATATTCATCTTTACAATCTTGGACCAACGATCAATACTTCTGCCCATGAGTATCTTCCTTGTCTATCAGTTGACGGTAAGACCCTGATATTTACAAGGGTTGTCAACAACAATGAAGATTTTTATCAAAGTATCATGAATGATGACGGAAGCTGGAGTAGTGCAGAACCCATCCATGAGCTCAACACACCTATGAATGAAGCCGGTCAAACCATCTCTGCCGATGGGCGGACACTTGTTTTTGTGGCTTGTGATTATCCGGATTCGTACGGTAGCTGTGACCTATACATCAGCTATCTGAAAAACGGAGTGTGGACACCGGCAAAGAATATGGGCAATATAGTCAATTCCACCTCCTGGGATTCACAACCTTCATTATCTGCAGATGGTAAAGTATTGTTTTTTACATCAAGCCGACGTGGTGGCATGGGCGGGTCTGATATCTGGGTAACATTTAAGGATGCTAATGGAAACTGGAAAAAACCGGGTCCACTCGCAGCACCTATCAATGATGCAGGAAAGTCGGAATCACCATTTATACATCCGGATGGACGCACATTGTATTTCAGAAGCGACCGCAAACCCGGAATAGGTGGCTTCGACCTCTATATGGCAAAAATGGATGAAGCAGGCAAATGGTCAGTTCCTCTCAATCTGGGCTATCCGATCAACACAAGCGAAGATGAAGGTGCGCTTATTGTTAGTACCGACGGCACTACAGCCTATTACTCATCAGATGTAAAGAATTCGGCAGATATTCCAAATTACGGTAAGAATGACATTTACCGTTTTACATTGCCAACAGAATTCAGGCCGGGAAAAGTTACATATCTGAAAGCAAAAGTTATAGATGACGCATCCGGCAAAGCTATTTCGGCAAATGTACAACTGCAACGGCTGAAAACAGGTACAAGTCTCACAGATATGATGGTAGAAGACGACGGGATATTTCTGGTGTGCATACCTGCAGGTGAAGCTTACGCTCTCAATGTATCAAAACCCGGCTATACTTTTTATTCCGCCAATTTTACAATGGATACTGTAACGCGTACAGAACCTTTCGATATGACCATCAGTTTGCAGAAAATAACCGGGAATAATGTGCCGGGCAATAAGCCTGTGGTACTCAACAACATATTTTTCAATACAGGCTCTGCCAGTCTGCGACAAGAATCGGAGTATGAATTGAACAAATTGTTAGCAATGCTTGTGGAGAACCCGTCAATAAAGATACAGATCAATGGGCATACAGATGATGTAGGTAATGAAGCAGATAACCTGAAGTTATCCACAGATCGAGCTAAAGCAGTTTATGATTTTCTTAAAGCAAAAGGAATAGATGCGGCAAGGTTGAGTTATAAAGGATTTGGCGAAAAAATGCCATTGGTAGAAAACAAGGATGAGAAATCAAGACAGACTAACAGAAGAACAGAATTTGAAATCAAATAAGTAAGTTCAAACTAAACATTCCGGCAATACGATGAACAAAACACGGATTATCACGAAGAGTGTCTGGATTTTGGCATTTGTGTCGATGTTCACAGATATGGCAAGTGAAATGCTCTATCCTGTCATGCCGGTTTATTTGCAGTCTGTTGGATTTTCGGTGATGCTAATTGGTGTGCTTGAAGGCATTGCCGAAGCTTTAGCCGGACTTAGCAAGGCGTATTTTGGAAGGTGGTCTGATGTTACCGGCAGACGTGTACCCTTTGTGCAGGTAGGGTATGGGCTCAGTGCCATTGCCAAGCCCATGATGGCAATACTTGCTGTGCCGCTTTGGATTTTTGTTGCTCGTACACTTGACCGGCTCGGTAAAGGGATAAGGACCGGTGCACGGGATGCCATCCTGACAGAACAATCTACGAATGCCACCAGAGGGCGTATATTTGGATTTCATCGTTCATTTGATACCGTAGGGGCTGTCATAGGCCCTTTGATGGCCTTGGCGTATCTTTATTATTATCCTGAAGATTACAGAACACTCTTTCTGCTTGCTTTTATTCCGGGTTTACTTGCGATATTTGCGTCATTCCGACTCAAAGAAGGTAATACAGCTAACGGAATGCAGCGTAAAAATACGGGCTTCTTTTCATTCATTCATTACTGGAAGCAAAGTTCTGCAGCCTATAAAAAGCTCGTCATCGGTCTATTAATATTTGCATTGATTAATAGTTCTGATATGTTTCTGTTGCTCAAGGCAAAACAAAGTGGCCTGAGTGATACCATGGTCATCGGTGTTTATATTTTGTACAATCTCGTCTTTGCCATCAGTGCTTATCCATTGGGCATACTGGGAGACCGCATAGGGTTAGGCAGGATGTTTTTGCTAGGTGTAGCATTATTTGCGCTTGTATATTTGAGTATCGGGTTTCAGACAGATGTATTTGTCATTGTCTTGCTTTTTTTAGTGTATGGTATCTACATTGCAGCTACTGAAGGTGTGTCGAAGGCATGGATAAGCAATTTTGTAGGTGAAAAAGACGTAGCAACCGCTATAGGTACGTACACAGGTTTTCAAAGTATTGCAACGATGTTCTCGAGTAGTATTGCAGGGGTTATTTGGTATAGCTACGGATCTGAAGTGACGTTCACCGTTGCGGGTTTAGGTGCAGTGGCTGTTTTTGTCTATTTTTGTTTGAAAGTGAAACTTGACCGGTAGAATACGGCTTTTTTTACGGAACTTTGCTGCAATGAACCAAAACGAACGATATGATACAAGTAGCTTCTTTTACGTACAATGTGTTTGAGGAAAATACATACATACTTTTTGATGAAACAAAAGAATGTATCATCATCGACCCGGGTTGTAACAATCAGACTGAACGGGACGATCTTAAAAAATTTATCGATACTAACATGCTCAAACCGGTCAGGTTAATCAACACACATTGCCATCTTGACCATATATTCGGCAATAAATGGGTGTATGTGACATACGGTTTGTTGCCGGAAATACACGAAGGCGAATGGCAGGTACTTCAAGCTGCACCACAAGTAAGCATGATGTACGGCGTTAGATGTGATGTTTCGCCTTCACCAGTTCGTTTTATCTCAGACGGAGATATTGTACGGTTTGGCAACTCAGCGTTAAAGTCAATTCTTGCACCGGGGCATTCACCCGCAAGCCTTTGTTTTTATGCCGAAAACGAAAAATTTCTCATTGGCGGAGATGTATTGTTTTATGAAAGTATTGGTAGAACGGATCTTCCAGGAGGCGATTATGATACATTGATTCATTCGATACAGAACAGACTCATGACGCTGCCGGATGATATAGAGGTACATTCCGGACACGGACCCAGTACTACCATCGGACATGAACGCAGGTACAACCCTTTTATTAACGAACATTGATGCAATAAAAAACAGGAAGCCTATTCTTTAATAGCATTAGCAAAACTGCCGGCTACCGATACCATTATACTGAACAGCAAAGGTGTAAGAAATCCGGAAATGGTGAAACCTTGGACCAAATAAGCAGCAATGTAAACAATGACCACATTAATAACAAGGTAAAACAAACCCAGTGTGAGTATGGTCACAGGAATGGCCAGAAACTGAAGTACAGGTTTTACAAAAGTATTAAGTACTGACATAGCTAGTGCCACCCAAAAAGCTGTAGCGTAAGACGAAATATGGAAACCCTTGAGTATCTTGTCAGCAATGATTACTGCAATAATGATGAAAACAAGACGGATGATGTAGTTTTTCATGTGATGTGCCAATTTAAGTAATTCAAAAATAATACAAAAAGCAATGCCTGAACTAAAAATTTGCCTGATTAACATCAAATAATTTTGTTCAGCACAATCAATCCATCCAACCGCGTTTCTTAAAATATCCGATCATACCGAGTAGTATGATAAACATAATGCCCAACACGTAAAAATAGCCATGCGGGTTTCTGAGCTCCGGCATATTGTCAAAGTTCATTCCATAGACTGAGGCAATAAAACTCAACGGAATAAATATAGATGAGATAATAGTCAGAGCCTTCATTACGTTATTCATGCGCATACTTATCTGTGCAATGTATAGATCATAGATACTGCTGAGCATATCTTTGAGGTTTTCGGTAAGCTCCATCAGATAGACGAGGTGATCAAATACATCTTTCAAAAATATGCTGGTAGATGCTTCAATATAAGCACTATCGGTTCTGCTCATTTTTCCAAGTGCTTCACGCAGGGGCTGTATGCTTCTTCTTATTTTAATAAGCTCTTTTTTCAGATGAAGTATTTTCTGGCGAATGTCTGTTTCGTTGCTTGTTTCAATATTTTTTTCGAGGGTTTCGACTTCTTCTTCCAGCCGGTCCATCACGAGGTAATAACCATCTACCTGTGCATCTACGAGTGCATAAGCGAGATAATCGGAGCCTTTTGACCTGGTTTTGCCAATAGTATTTCTCATGCGTTCTCTTACTGTGCGGAACGAGTCATCATGGCCTTCTTGAAAGCTGATTAAAAAATCCTGGCCTAAAATGATAGCATTCTGGAGATTTTGTATGCTGTAAGTTTCTTCATTGAGTGTCAGTGTATCAAAAATGAGGCATAGGTAATTGTCATATTCTTCAAATTTTGGTCTTTGCTCCACATCCACAATATTTTCAATGAGAATTGGGTGTAGGCCGAATTCATTGCCAATAGATGTAATTAGGTTGACCTGGTCAAGACCTTGTACATCTATCCATAAATTGCCGTTAGGTATTGGTAACAAGGCATCTATTCTGAACTCAGCCAGGTCAATTTCATTGAGGTGATCCTGGCTGTATTTGGTTATCCGGATGCAGGCATTAGTATTGCTAAATTTTCCCGTATAAATAATACTTCCGGGTGATAGGCCTACCTTGTTTCTTTTTTTCTTTGACACTGAAGAGATAGTTTGTACAAAATTATTAAAAATCTCATTCGGAATGTAAATAAAAAAGGGCAAAAGAAAATATCTTCTGCCCTATCTAATTTTTATCAAATCACCAAATGGTGAATTATTTTTGGCTATGTTCTTAATAAGTGTTGCAATAATGCACCTGATCTATATAGTTCCAGTGCCTGAGTACTTGAAAATATTATAACACCCAGTTGTTTTAGTCTGTTTGTCTGATTCTTCAGCTTTTCTAA
>JAIBCG010000079.1 GCA_019694295.1 Saprospiraceae bacterium | reverse complement strand
CTCTAGTTTCTCTTCTTTACTGTAAAACTTCCTTGCTCTTGGCATAATTTTATTTTTAAATGTGTGAAATTAATAAGTTATTTGTTTTTAACTTATCTTCGTCTACACTTTATTGAGAAAGTCTACAAAACGTAAGAAGATGAGGATTAGCCCTCTCAATTTGCAAGCAATTACTCACATTGTCTATAATTGTTTTAAATTGGGTTCGTTAATGCTTTGCATTTGCCAAAGCTTACAGTACTCCCCAGACTTAGGACAAAATTGTTTTTATAAAATTTTCTAACCCTTCAAAAAAATAAAAAACGCAACGCGCAACCCGATATACAATGACACGAAAACTCAATACTAAAAATGGATTGGAAGGACAGACGACAAAACACCTGCCAGTAACAGTATTGCAAGAAAGTGGGTGAAGTGGTTAACTGAACATTCTACCTCGTTTCAACTTTTGTGTTGTAGTGACAGTTATGTGCTCCGAAATCCGCCACAGCGTCAAGCACCAAAATATTAAACAGACTCCGATTAAGCTTTACACCGGACCATTTTGGGTTGGCCATAAGACCAGTTGCTTAAAATATCCGAATAATAAAAACATCATAATTTTAGACATTGAAGAAGCTAAAAAATATTGAAAAAACTGAACTCAACAGACAATTCGCCATTCCGGCATTTAGCGGTGGTTCAGGTATTTTTTATATAGATGATATGATCTATATTATATCTGATAAATCAAACGTACTCTCTGCTTTCGATGCTGATAAGGGTCAGATAATAAGGAAAATAAGCCTGCAGATGGATGGTAGTCTTGAGGAAAACATTATGAAAAAATACAAGCCGGATTTTGAAGCCTTTGTGCCTTGGGATGGCCGGTATTATATCTTCGGATCTGGATCTGCAAAACATCGCTTTGACCTTGTCATCATTGACGAGCACTTTCGATTTGTAGAGCGTTCATCTATTAAGAACCTTTATCAGGCAATGATGGAAATGTCCGGAATCGGCAGCTTAGACTTCAACATAGAAGGTGTCATTTTGACGGACGAATCTGCACTTTTCTTTAACCGAGGAAATGGCCCCAACCGCAAAAATGGAATCATCAGCGTAAAAAATTGGTTGACCGGAGAGCCGGAAGTGACAGCGTTTAAGAACATCGTTTTGCCTGCAATCGACGGCCAGGAAGCTTCCTTTTCTGATGCCATACTTCACAACGGCCATATCTGTTTTTTGGCGAATGCCGAAGATACACGTTCGGTCTATGATGATGGTAAGGTGGCAGGTAGTGCCATCGGTCTCATGCATCTTGATACGCTCGAGGTGCTTGACTACCATGTCATAGAGAGAGATGTCAAATATGAAGGCATCACAGTGTATAAACAACTCAAGGAGCCCGACAGGACGGTGTTCTTACTTTGTGACGACAATGATTTTGAGCACGAAACCCTCATCAGCCAGCTTACTGTGTTTTGGGGAAAGTAGTGGAAAGAACACACGGAAAAGCCAGTTGGACAAAACGGACTGTGGTGACTGAAAGGGGATAGGAGTCTGAACATCAATCAAAAATCAATTCATGTGGTGTTTTGTAAATTGATTTTGTATCTGGGTTTAAAGTGAAAATTTGCTCATTGTAGGGAATGTGTTGATGGTAAATTGTGCGTATGTACCAGAAATGTATATTAATTCAATCTATGCAATGTTGTTAGAAGATTTGATAGGCTGTAGTATATTAGCATTTGAATCAGATTAAATGCAGAATTGATTTTTCGGCCTTGATTAAAAAATCTTTTGATGGCAAAAGATACCAAATTATCCACAATATCGGTTCAGGTCAGGTCATGGAAGACCGTCTATTCGATTTTCAGATAACAGAGCATTACCGGTATAAAAACTGATGTACCTGTCCATCCGCAAATTTTAAAGTTCGCTGCGTTGCAGATTGGTCAGATTCAGCGTCTGGCAGACATTGCCCTTGGTAGGCCTTAGGAACAAATGAACCGCGAGGACCGCGATGGATATGAGCAGATACCGATAATCGCCATTGCCCATGAAAAGGAACAGCGAGAAAAACATCGGGAATTCAAGCAAGGCATAGCGCGAAATGAGTGCCGATTGGTAGCCGGCCAGTTTTTCGTCCAGGTTTTTGTCGGCTATGGCCAGGCTTTCTGTTTTCTTTTTGAAAATAAAAGTACCCGCCAGGAATCCCGCTATGGCCAGGCAGCCCGGTATGATGACCGGAATTCCAAAATCGACCAGAACTGTCCCTTCTGTGAAAACGACAAAGCTACCAAAGGCAAGGATGACTGTCTGAAAAATGAACAGCATCAGGTAAATTGTATGTATGGCCCGAAGAAAGCTATTAGCGTTAGGCATGTTTGAATTTGTTATGGAAAATCGCTAAGAAAATATTATGACAAACTCCTGTTTGATTCTGCTTTCAAGTTTTTGTATTTGTTTAATTTCCAGTTGGTTGAATGCTTGTAATGATTCTGTTCAAAATTACGGAAATGCTGTTTGATTTGTTACTTTTAAAAGTGTAAATGCATACGCTAATATAAATGAAACGGATTTCCAAATTCCTAAAGATCTTCAATTTTGTAAAGTTTTAGGAAATGTTGGGTGCATATTGTATTCCTGGTTCGTTGTTGATAGGGATGCCGCTTTTTTTTGGATTGTTGCGTGAGCTGCCTGGAGGGCTTTGGTGGCTTTGCCACGGAGCGATAGCGAACCCCGGAAGGGAGCGACCCGGAGCGACAGCGGAGGGGCACGCCCTGAGAATTATTGGTGCGCAGAGTAGCTTTTTACAATCGGTCGTTTCGGGAATGTTGAGGTGGGTGTGCCTTCGCGCAAAATTCGGTTATGTAGTTCGTTTTAGTTATAGCATCTTTCGTAGATCGCGACGGTTGAGTGGGTAGCCACAGCTCTTGCAAAACCTTGCTCCATCAAGGTGCTTGTCGTCATGGCAGTTCTGGCAGACCTGGGTGTTGGTAAAAGTGTCTTTGAATTTTGTGCCACGTAAGGTCTCTGTGGCAATGATTGTTGGCACGAATATGACTCCATAGCCTATGAGCATCAATACAGAAGCTAAGAATCTGCCCATGGCGGTCACCGGTGTGATGTCGCCAAAGCCAACGGTGGTGACGGTAACTACTGCCCAGTAGATGCTGGTAGGTATGCTCTTCATTGGCGACTCGGGGTGGCCACTTTCTATAACGTATATCAGTGCACCGATGACTACTACCACAAGGGTGATGAATGACAAGAATACTCCAATCTCGGACAAACTCCGCTTGAGTGCTGTCATGATGAGGTTGCCGCCGCGCATGAATTTTGTTAGCCTGAATATCCTGGAGATTCGTAGGAGTCTGAGGATGCGAATACTGGCCAAGAACTTGGTATTTGGGTAAAAAATTCCCAGATACGTAGGCAGAATGCTTACTAAGTCGATGATGCCATAAAGGCTGAATATGTATCGAATAGGCCATCTGACGATGTAAAGTCTCAGAAAGTATTCGATGGTGAAGAGTATGGTTATGGTCCACTCAAGGATGACAAGTATGTTGTGGTAGCGGGCATTGATCTCGGGTACCGACTCCATCATGACCAGGCCTACGTTGATGAGTATAAGTGCCAATAGCGCAATATTGAAAACACGACCGTAGTAGGTGTCGGTCTCGAATATGATTTCGAAGGTTTTTTCTTTCCATTGATTTTCTTCCGGTTTTTCCATCGTAGGGAAGATCAGGTCTTCCTTAAATTTTACCTTTTTGAACCACATGATCTTATAATTATATGCCAGCTTTGTTTTAAAATATGAAAATGACGGATTTTCTTGTCAAAATAAATATTGTAGCATGATTGTGTATCAATAGTTATGACGTATGTGTAGGCCAGGAAGTATCGCTCTTGCCCCAATCCGTTACCTTGAACAGATGCAACACACCCGGGAATAGGGCGTCCATGCTTTCTTTGGCACCTCGGGTAGAGCCCGGCAGTGTGAGTATCAGGGTATCGCCACGTAGCCCCGAAACACCACGCGACAACATGGCATAAGGCATGCGTTGCTGTCCGTAGCTGCGTGCTGCCTCCATGATGCCCGGTATGTGGCGTTCTATGAGTGGGCTTACTGCCTCCGGTGTTAGGTCTTTGGCAGACAGGCCGGTACCGCCTGTGATGATCACTACCCTGATGCCCTTGTCGCAAAAGGCTGTCACTTTTTGTTGGATGGTCTGTACATCATCGGGTATGATGGTGTAGTCAAGAACTTGTATGTTGTGCTGTTCTAGTTTGCTGATGATGGCTTTGCCGGCGGAGTCCTGTTTTTTGCCTCCGGCAATACTGTCTGAGCAGACCACGACTGCTGCGTCAATGCTTCTATCAAATTCATCTCTGAACTGCGACTTGCCGCCTTTCTTGCTCAGGAGCCGGATGTTCTGAATCTCGATGTATTTGTCAATCGGCTTGAGCATGTCGTAGATGGTGAGTGCTGCCACCGAAGCACCGTGCATGGCTTCTACTTCTACGCCGGTGCGGTAGATGGTATGTACTTCTGTGCTGATGATGATGCTGAGTCCTTCAATATGGTGTGAGACTGAGGTGTATTCGATGGGTAGTGGGTGGCAGTCGGGTATCACATCGCTGGTGCGTTTGACGGCAAACAATGCTGCCACACGGCTTGCTTCGAGCACGTCGCCCTTGGGTACGGTACGATTTTGTACAGCTTCAATGGTTTCGGCCTTGCTAACCCTTACGGTAGCCTGGGCAATGGCTGTGCGGTGGGTGGTTATTTTGTGTGTAATGTCTATCATCGTGTCAGGTGTTTTGTTTCCATTTGGTTTTTTGGTCTGTCAATATTTCTTTGCCCCATACAGGAGCTTCTTTTTTGATGCGTTCTACGATTTCTTCACATGCCGAGATGGCGTCGGCACGATGGGCAGAAGATGTAAACACGAACAGGCTTATTTCGCCTGCTTGTACAGTGCCGAGGCTATGATATATGTGCATACAGGTGAGTGCATATTTTGCAAATGTCTCTTCCCGAATGTGGTGAAATACTTCTTCGGCCATAGCGTGGTAGGTAGTATATTCGATGGCGCCGACTTCGCCGTTTTCGTGTCGGTCATTGCGTACTTGCCCAAGGAAGATACTGTGTGCACCGATATTGAGTTTTTTACTGTGTTTCTCAATCGATTCGGCAATGAAACCGGACGGTATCGGGCCTTCAACAAACACTTGATGTTTTTTCTTGGTTTCCATTCTATCGGTATTGTTTTCTTATTTGTTTTGTAAAATATGTATTTGTACCCAGTTGTCTATGCCGCCCTTTAAACTATAGGCTTGTACAGATGTTTTATTTTTTTGTAAAATTTGCCATGCCAGCATACTTCTTTTTCCTGACTTACAGAACAGAACGATTGGTTTGCCCTCCGGAATTTCTTCCAGGCGGTCTTCGAATTGGGCAAGCGGGATATTCGTGTATGGAAATCCTTCAACTGTGGGCTGTTCATACGGTTCGCGAACGTCGATGATGAACAAATCTTCGTTGGCTCTCATTATATCAAACCGGGCAATCGGTATTTCATATTCGCTTAGCTTATCGGCACAATGCCAGGCATAGTCCCATGCACGGAATTTTTCACTCGTATCGGGCATCTGCGAATGTTTTTCTTTTATTGGTGAAATCTCTATTTCGTAATACCTGTTATTGAGCACATTGAAAGATAGGATTTTATTGCAAAGTGGCACTCCTGTGCCCGTGATGATCTTGATGGCTTCGGCTGCCTGCATACTTCCGGTGATGCCCGGTACCACACCAAGCACGCCTGCTTCATTGCATGAGGTGACGGCAGCAATATCGGGCGGATGAGGAAAGGCATCGCGGTAGTTCGTCTTGATGCCCGTCTTTGGATCTTTAAGATTGAACACAGCCACCTGAGCTTCGTAGCGGAGCACCGCGCCATAAACCAATGGTTTGTCAAGCAGTACACACGCATCATTGAGCATGTATCTTGTAGCGAAGTTATCTGTTCCGTCTATGACCAGGTCGTATTGTTCTATGATGTCCAGGGCATTTGAGCTATCAAGCCTGATGCTGTGGGCGATGTATTTGATATCAGGGTTAAGTGCCGACAAGTGCGCAATGGCACAAGATAATTTGGGCTTGCCGATATCATATATATTATATAGTGTCTGTCGCTGCAGATTGCTCAGTTCTACTACATCATCTTCGGCTATGCCTATACATCCGACACCGGCTGCTGCCAGGTATAGAAGGGCAGGGCAGCCAAGTCCACCGGCTCCGGCTACTAATACCTTTGCCCTGGCGAGCTTTTGCTGGGCTGCTTCGCCAAAACCACTGATGGAAGTCTGGCGTTGGTACCGATTTGCTTTGTCAATGTGTGTCATGTTATATTTATCCGCCCGAAAATGGTGGTAGCAGTGCAACAGTATCGTTTTCATTGAGTACAGTTACGTCTTGTGCCATCTTTTGGTTGACGGCTAGTTTGAAGCTTTTGCTCTTTAGTTCGGGGTGTTTTTCGTACAGTAGTTGCAGCAGTTCGGTAGTATCACATACATCTGCTGCGAGTTCGGTTTGTTCTCCGGTTATTTCGGCTATTTGTCCAAATGCGAGTAATTTAATTTTCATCAATATATAGATTAAGGGCGTGTTCGAGTTGTTTTTTGTCATTGATATTCATAAAGAGAACATCACTAATGCCAAACATGTTTTTTGTTTCAATGGTTTTGAGTCTGAAATGCGTCACCAGATCGCGGAGTTTGTAGTTTCCCTGTTTTACGAGTTCTTCCCATTTTTCGGCACATTCAGTACTATACACACCTGGAAGGGGTTGGATGTAATCATCAGACAAGCTTAAGCATATTTGGGCGCTCCGCGAATTTTTCACTAAAAAACTGACTACCTTACTTGTAATGAAAGGCATATCGCAGCTGATGATGAAAATTTTTTTCGTACTTGTATGCTTCAGAGCTGTGTAAATACCACCTGCAGGCCCGATATCCGGAATGATGTCGGCAATCACTTCATACCCAAACTGTTCATAATCCTGGTTAGGGCTGATAATGGTTGTTTTGGTGAAATTTGCATCCAACACATCCAGTACATATTGTACCATAGGTTTTTCGCGAAATAGAACAAGACCTTTATCGGCGCCCATGCGGCTGCTTTTTCCGCCGGCGAGGACGTAGGCACTAATGTTCGGGTACTTGCTGTACATGTCTGAATGTATTACAGGGCTAAGTTAGCAATAATTTCACTGCAGCCAATAATAAAACAGCGGCCAGTATGTTTCTGAGCATTCTGTTGCCTATTTTTCGGGCGCCCATGTACGAACCTGTGAGTCCGCCTGCTAGAGCTACCATAACCATAGTAGCCATTGCTGTATTGAATTGTATTCCTTGGGTAAACATTCCACTTATGCCTGCTACGGAATTGACCAAAATAAATAGTGCTGATACTGCAGCAGTCTTTTTCATGTCGGCCCAATGCAGTAACAAGATCACCGGACTAAGGATAATACCGCCACCAATACCAATCATGCCAGAAAATAATCCGATGACCAGTCCGACTACCAGTGACAAGAAGAGATTTTGTGGTTTTTCAGTCTCATTTTCCCGGAATATTCCCACACCGGTGAGCCTTGCAATAGCAAACAACAAAAGCACACCGAGTATTTTCTTGTAAAGACCTGCATCAATACTGACCATGCCACCCAGGAAAGCAGCCGGAATGGAAGCGAGTGCAAAAGGCCAAAAAAGTCGCCACCTGAAATGTCCGCCACGGTAATATTGAAAAAATGATGTACCTGACACAAAAATGTTGAGAACAAGGGCTGTAGGCCGCATGGTGTCTGGCGATAAAGCATAAAATGCCATAAGTGCAAGATATCCGCTGGCACCACCATGCCCTACGGAAGCATACAGTAGGGCTACCATGAACAACAATAGGTAGAATAGGATATCAGGTGTCAAATTATGATTTTTTATTTCAGTTAATAAGCTTTCGTTACAAATATAAGCATTATTACTTATCAGCCTGCCTGAAATCAAGCTCAACATACATACATATATATATGTAGCTTATTTTACACCTGCTATCCGTTTTAGCATATTTCGGAATATAAAATAATGAAACGGCAGCATCGAATACCAATAATTTCTACCCATGATACCTGTCGGGCGGAAAGTAGCGGTTTGTTTTAGTATGCACTGGTTTTTGATTTTCACAATCGAAAACTCGAGCCAGGCTTCTCCGGGTAGCTTCATTTCGGCGTACAAGAGCAAGCGATGGTGTTTTTTATCGGCCAATATTACGCGCCAGAAGTCGATGGTATCACCGGCTTCAATATCTGTTTTGCTTCGCCGGCCTCTGCTTATGCCCACACCTCCCATAAATTTGTCAAGTACGCCACGTATGCGCCAGAGTGTGTCGGCATAATACCAGCCGTGTTCTCCACCGATGCCAAAAAAACGTGCTGCCACCTCCTCTGTCTTGGTGCAGTCTATCTTTATCCATTTTTTATCCTTATAACATCCGTTGGTAGGTACTTCTATGTGCTGGTTTACGTCAAGATTAGTAAGGCTGCTCGAGGCCGAGTCTGTCCAGCTCGATACTACCATGTTTTGCTCTATTCTTGCAAAAGCCATCTTTATAGCCTCTTCGTATGTGTATAATTGCTGGGGTATAATATCGCGAATGGAGAAATCTTTGCACACTACATCGTTTTTCATACTCTGTACAAGCTGCTTTGCTATTGTAAAATTGGCAGATGTCGAAGCATTGATCCAATGCGCTGAAAGACCCGGAAAAATGACTGGCATGGTAACTATGTAACGTTTATATCCACGTACTTTGGCATATTCGAGCAGCATCTGTTTGTAGGTTAATACATCCGGTCCGCCAATTTCGAAAGTACGGTTGTATGTTTTTTCATTCAATAAACATAGATGAAGGTAGTTGATAACATTCCTGATGGCGATGGGCTGGCATTTTGAGTTCAACCATTTGGGCACTATCATTAGAGGCAGTTTTTCGGTCAGGTCACGTATTATTTCGAATGATATACTTCCCGAGCCAACAATGACGCCTGCTTCAAAAATGGTGTAAGGTATATCCGAATTGATCAATACATCTTTTACGCTTTTGCGGGCATTCAAATGTTTTGACAGTTCGCTGTCATTGCTTATACCGCTCAGGTAGATGATTTGCTTTACCTTGGTGAGCGATGCCACGAGTACAAATGTGCCGGCACATCTTACTTCGTATTCCTTCAGTGTAGTCGATGTGTCGCCAAGTGAGTGGATAAAATAGTAGGCGGCGTCAAACTCTTTTTTGCTGAATTTCCGGAGTGCAAATTCAGGATTCAGAAAGTCAAATTCGATGATTTCAACCTTTTCGAGTAAATCTTCTGAAGGTCTGAATCGGTTTTTGTCCCTGACCACACAAGTGACTTGATGCCCTGCCTCCACCAATACCGGTAAGAGTCTCATTCCTATATATCCGTTGGCACCTGTTAGTAAAATGCGCATGTTGGGTTGGTTTTAGTTTTGTGTTAGTAATTAAAGGACATAAGCTTGAGGACAGCTTCAACATGAAGTATAACTGTTGCTTTTCTCAATCTTCTTATCTTGCCAAAAATAAAACAATTGGCCAATATATTTATACTATCTAATGATATTACTGAAATTTTTTTTAACGAATATACTTCTTGCAGAATGCAAATGATTGAATGAAGCTTGACCTGCATTGTGAAAGTTTAATCTTAAAACCCTGCTTGTAAATTTTTTGGTATGGAGCCACTTTTTTCGTTTAGACTTGTGTTTATTGTAGCCACTCAACGATTACCTGTGCATTGTTATGCTTTTCATCTTTGGCAGCATAAAGTAAGGTTATGGTGCCGTGTTCTTTTTCCAGCTGACGGAGTTGTTGAAGATATTGTTGCTTTGCTTTAAGCTCCGCCTTATATTTTTGTTCAAATTCAGGCCATTTTTCCATTTCATGGTTAAACCATTTCCGGAGTTCAGTACTTGGCGCTAGGTCTTTCATCCATATACCGATAGCAGCATGCTCTTTCGTCATGTTTCTCGGCCAAAGTCTGTCCACCAAAATCCTGTACCCGTCCGAGTATGTGGCAGTTTCGTAGATTCTCTTTACTTTTATCATTTTAGGTTATTGTTTTATTAAAATGAATTGTCTTACTACTCTAAGGAGTGCGAACTTTAATATCATTTCCTCATATTTAAAATCGTATTTTATGCTAAAAGTTGAAGCACAAACATGAGTATTTTGGTTTTTCCGTCAACTTTTTTACAAAATGACTATCAATGGCGTATTATTTGATTCTGTTATGTATGGATGTTTTATCCACTTTATATCCGAATATGAATCCTGACAGAACTCAGAAATCTTTACTCGTGCTTGATGATTCAGAAATCATCTACTGGGGAATTGTTATGTTGTGTAGCCGCAATTTTCCAGATTGCAGAGTGTATTATGCCGATTCAGGCGATGATTGCATTAAAAAGCTGCGCGAAAAGCACTTTGATGTCATTTTGATGGATGTTAATATCCTATTTACAGATACTTCTCAAGTACTTAGGCTCATTAGACTCAATTTTCCATTGATTCGAGTTGTTATTTTTTCAAATGAAAAGGCAATCTCAATGCATTTCGTGGATAAAGGTGCAGATGGATTCATTCGTAAAAGCTCAAAATCTATTGATTTGATAAGCCAACTTGGCAAAGTTATTTATGGTGAGAATATCAATAAGGCTTTGCTAGACTTGGATGAAGGCATACCAATACCAATTGACCGCCTGTCATTGCTTACGCCAAGAGAATACGAAATCATGAATTTTCTCCTTAAGGGTTATAAAACCACCGAAATTTCAGCTATTTTGAAATTACAAAAAACTACTGTTTCTACTCATAAGGCAAAAATATTTCAAAAACTAAATGTAAGCAATACACTCGAACTTAAAGCAGTTACCGACAGCATACGACAAATAAGCTAATATTGGCCGGTTTTATCGTTTGCAGAATTGAATATTTTGAAATAAACACATATTTATTATTTAAATTCAAAATTTATAATTATGTAAATAGTTAACGGTAATAAATTTAAGATTAATGATTTTTATTGATTCAAAATATCGAACTTGTACTATTTTTATTTTGTGTATCAAATGTGTATCTTTGTTATTAGTTATAGTAGATGTAGTAGATTAAATACAATTTTATAGTAATAATATTAATCAAGATTGTTATTTATCACACTATATTTTAGCGGCTGGCCGATGTGTTTATATTGGCATTTCAAGGTCGCTTGGGTTGTTGAGTTGTCAAATAAGGTGGTGTATGAAATGAAATATTTATAAGAAGTATTGAACAAAAATAAATTTTTTATCTCAGAAGTACCTTATGAGTCATAAATTTACCGGATATTTGTACCCTTGACCGTCTCAATGATATAGAATGTTACTTTTTTTTAATCATTGAGTCCATTACAAAGTATCAGATGAGGATAGTTTTTTGAAAAAATAACAAGGTCTCATTTTATTTTTTGTATCTTTGCATGAACGTTATCTGCGTAAATCCCAAAAATACCCGTAAAAAAGTTTAAGTCCTGTTTATTATATTGTATAATAGATACTTGTACAATTTAATAAATTCAAATGAAAATACCTTTCAGATATTGTCACAATATCTGAAAACCTGATTACCTATCCTGGCAAAACAAAAATTAATAACTTTTTACATTGAACAGAAGCTCAATGCTTTAGTACGGTGTAAGTGTTATACATGAGAATAACCGAATTTTTTTTGAAATTTAATTATAAAAATTGTTGTGTAAATGAAAAATGGCAAACAAAACACGAATCAAAGGACGAGTTTCTTCCGGCTGCTGACGGCATTCATGCTGGTCGCCTGGACGACTACTTTTTCCTGGAGTCAGATTGCAAATGCACCCTGCAATCTCGAATCACCCTGGATACAGGGAGTAGGACCTGGTACCTACACCAATCTGGAGGCAAAAATTAACGACAACGTATTTTCACTTCTTCCACCTTGCTTAGGGTCGGTCAGTAATGTCGGTAATCTTATTGATGGCAACTGGACATCTTCAAGCACATGGAAGAACGGAAACATTCCTAATGCTTCCAACGACATTACAAATGCTGTCTTAATAAAGCACCAGGTTATTTTATCCAGTTCTATGAATGGGAATAAA
>JAIBCG010000132.1 GCA_019694295.1 Saprospiraceae bacterium | reverse complement strand
AGAACTGGCACTCATTATGACGGTTTACAATATGAAGCGGAGTAAAAATATACTCGGTTTTGAAAAACTGATGGAGTTCCTCCAAAATTGGACACCCAAGTACCCGGGAGGTACTTGTTTTGGCAAAGAACGAGCTCATATAAGCCTCATTAAGCCCCTATATTTTTTACAACAAAAAATTGCAGCTTAAAATTTAGCAAGCTCTATTGTCAAAAGAATGCATTTGTGAAGATGCTACAAGCAATATTTTTTTAGAAAACGACTTTTTTCACAGCCTGACGGTGTTGGTATTCTTGGTCACGTGTTCGGTAATAACCAGGGCAATGTGGCTCAGGCCGTTTCGCAGCAAACAGGCATTGATACTGGTAAAATCATGAATATGATGGTAATGATTGCCCCACTGGTGATGGGTATGCTTGGAAAAGCAAAGCAGACTACCGGTATGGATGCAGGTGGCCTTGTAAATATCCTTGGAAGCGTTATGGGTGGAAAGGCAGGCAGTAACCCGATCATGGGTGTGCTTACCGGCATTCTTGACAAGGATGGTGATGGTAACGTAATGGACGACCTGATGGGCGGTGGCATCGGCAACCTACTCGGTGGTTTGTTCGGAGGCAAGAAGTAATTCTTCTTTATTAAAAAATATTAATCGGGAGATGAAGTTTGGTTTTCATCTCCTGTTTTTTTTGATATGATAGTAAAAGCGTATTTTTTACAAGAAAACACCCGGTTTTACATATAATGATAAGAATCTGACAGAATATTCTTCCAATCTTTGTACCTTTGTATGCCAGTAACAGCTATGGAGGTTTTGAAAAAATATTTTCCCGATTTGAGTTCAGTTCAGCTTGAACAATTTGGGAAATTCTGCGAATTATTTGCGGAGTGGAATGCCCAGATTAATCTTATTTCAAGAAAAGATATAGACAACCTCGAAGTACACCATGTACTGCACAGTCTTGCAATAGCAAAAAATACAATATTCGAACCAGGTACCCGAATACTCGATCTTGGAACAGGAGGAGGATTTCCCGGCATTCCGATGGCTATTCTTCTGCCTGAGTTACATTTCACGCTAATGGATAGCATTGGCAAGAAAATAATGGTGGTCAATGACCTTGCCGAAAAACTTGGTCTCAACAATGTACAAGGCATCCACTCACGTGTAGAAGATCATAAGGCAAAATACGATTTTGTAGTAACGCGTGCAGTAGCTGACATATCAAAGTTACTGCCCTGGACACGCAAGGTGATATCGGGCACACACCGCAATGGCATCCCCAATGGATTACTTGCATTAAAAGGTGCCACTTACCTTGACGAAATCAAAAACCTTCCTCAAAAAATATACTATGAAGCTACTCCGGTGTCAGAATATTTTGATGAAGAATATTTTAAAGAGAAATTTATCGTTTACTATCAAGCATAAAATATGAAAAAGACTCAGATAATAGAATGTGTTCCTAATTTCTCCGAAGGAGTAAATCAGGATGTCATCAATCAGATAGCCGCTCAGGTATCAACAGTAGAAGGTGTCAAACTACTAGATGTTGATCCGGGCAAAGCTACTAACCGAACCGTCGTGACCATGGTAGGCGAGCCATCTGCTGTTATTGAAGCAGCATTTAGGTGTATTAAAAAAGCAGCAGAACTCATAGACATGAGTAAGCACAAAGGCGAACACCCACGTATGGGCGCAACAGATGTTTGCCCACTAATACCGATATCGGGCATTACAATGGAAGAAACAGCAGAATATGCACACAAACTGGCTAAACGAGTGGGAGAGGAGCTGGATATACCTGTATATATGTATGAAGCTGCAGCCACTAGCCCCGAACGATCAAATCTCTCAGTAATTCGTGCCGGTGAGTATGAAGGATTCGCAGAAAAGATAAAACTACCTGAATGGAAACCCGACTACGGTCCTGCAAAGTTGAATGTACGTGCAGGTGCTACGGTTATCGGTGCCAGAAAGATTCTTGTAGCCTATAATGTCAATCTCAATACTACATCAGAGCGGAGAGCCAACTCGGTAGCATTCGATGTGCGCGAACAAGGTCGTATCAAGCGCGAAAACGACGATCCGGCAGGTGCTATTATAAAAGATGAGACAGGCGAACCGCTGCGAATACCCGGCAAGTGCAAGGCTGTGAAAGGCATTGGCTGGTATATTCCTGAATACGGTCTGGCACAAGTATCCATGAACCTTACAGATACAGATGTTACCCCGATGCACATCGCATTCGAAGCCTGTGTGGACAGTGCTTACCAGCGGGGTATGCGTGTAACAGGATCGGAAGTAGTAGGTATGCTGCCAAAGAAGGCTTTGATCGATGCAGGCAAGTATTTTCTTGAAAAGCAGGAGCGCTCAACAGGTATTTCGGAAGAAGAAATCATTCACATAGCTGTAAAATCAATGGGCCTTGACGAACTTGGTCCATTTGACCCGAAGAAAAAAATCATCGAATACTGCATGCAAGATGAAGGTGCCAATCCGCTCATTGGTATGACACTTACCAAATTTGCTGAAGAGACAGCCAGTGAAAGCGTAGCCCCGGGTGGTGGCAGTGTGTCTGCTTATGTTGGTGCATTGGGTATCTCGCTTGGTACGATGGTAGCTAATCTGTCAGCTCATAAACGCGGATGGGATGCCCGCTGGCATGAGTTCTCGATGTGGGCGGATAGAGGGCAGGATATCAAAGATCGATTGCTGGCACTAGTGGACGAAGACACTCGCTCATTCAATGCCATCATTACTGCTATGCGGATGCCAAAATCAAATGATACTGAAAAGAAAATACGCAGTGCTGCCATTCAGGAAGCTACCAAATATGCCATACAGGTACCTTTTGCGGTGATGAAGACGTCTATGGAAGCGTATGGCGTAATAGAGGAAATGGTAAGAGAAGGGAACCCGAGTTCGGTGACAGATGGCGCTGTGGGTGCATTGTGTGTCAATACCGCTGTACAAGGAGCCTGGATGAATGCACTCGTAAACATGTCGGGGCTCAAAGACGAAGAGTTTAAGAAGAATATTCTTGAAGAAGGGAAGAAAATGGCAGAAAAATCGACAGAATTGTCAAAGGAAATTGCCAATATTGTATTACAAAAATTATAGCGCTTGATGAAATACCGTTTTATTCTGCTTCTTTCGTTGCTGTGCATTATGGGTGCGACAGCACAGAATTCGTTCAGCTACATGTCTGATAGAAAGTTTTATTCGCCGGATGACCTGATTGGATATAATTTTAAGCCATTCAGGCTGGAAATAAAAGACGACAGAGAAGAGAATCTCAGCCCTGGTGTTTATTCATTTGGTATAACACAAGCCAACCTCTATGTGAGTGGCAAGGACATAGAAGGCGTGTACAGCATCAATAATATCAACACCACCAATTATGGGTTTCAGCTTTTGCTTATGAATGCCCGCAACCCGACTCTACAAGGGCATTTGAAGATAATAGTCAATAAGGCAAAACAAGTGGAAGCCATTGTATTCAAACGTTCGGCTAAAGAGAAAGAAATCATTTTCCATATTGCCAGGCTGAATGAAACCGAACGCGACAAAGAAATGGCTTATTTTACAGACCGCGGTGAAATAATCATCAACGAACCGGACTCGCTGTATGGCAAGACTATTTTTCCGATGACTGCTGTATTTTACGAAAGCGGCACTCAGGACAAATTTGCCTATACCGACAGTGTTTTTGTTAAATTTGAAAAAAAGACAACTGTCATTGA
>JAIBCG010000078.1 GCA_019694295.1 Saprospiraceae bacterium | reverse complement strand
CCGGACTCGGACAGTACGAATACAACGACTACAACGGAGATGGTGTAAAACAGCTTGACGAATTCGAAATCGCCACATCGGTTGATAAAGCTAAATTTGTACGGTTGATAGTATTATCAAATGATTTTGTAAAAACTGACAATCTATCCATAACAGAAAATCTCTCACTGGGTTTCCCTTCAGCGTGGTCGAATGCCGGTGTATTCAAAAAAGCCCTTCAAAAACTCAACTGGGTGAGTTCAGTACAGTTCAATCGTAAGCTCAAAGAATCAAAAATCAGTCAGGTCTGGAATCCATTTTCTGCATTTGATGAAGTCAGCCAACTTGCCTTGCTCGGGTATTTCTATAGCTCGGTATTGCAGGTCAATCGTGGCAAACCTGGTTATGAGCTACAGTTTGGCACCAACGGCACATCAAACAAACAATTGCTTACATCCGGACTTGAAGGAAGAACAACGAAGGAATTTTTTCAATTCACAAGAATAAACCTCAGCCCTAAGTGGCAGTTCGAAAACCGTATGTCGGTCAGCAGCATTGTAAGTACTGCCGATTTGTTCAAGTCGCGGAATTTTATATTGCAAGTGCAAAAAACAGAACCTGCTATCATCCTCAATTCGAGCCTGCATACCAGGATAGCACTTAAAGGAAAATGGGAAGCAGGCAAGACCAATGAAACAGTCAATGGAGTAAGTAGTGATGCCAAACAGATATCGGCAGAAGTGAGGCATAATACAAGCAACAGATCTTCACTGAATGGAAAATTTACATTTACGGATATCAAATTTGAAGGCAACCAGAGTTCGCCAGCCGGCTTTGCATTGCTTCAGGGGCTTAACAATGGAAAAAACCTGCAACTTAATGTAGATATAGATTACAGGCTAACCCAAAAACTATTTTTGAATGTGGGCTATGAAGTCAGAAAACTTGGTGATTCGAAACTGATACATGTGTTCAGAACACAATTAAAAGCAGATTTTTAAGTTATTTTCCAAATTCCGCATTTTTTTAACAAAACCAATTTTTAAGTTAAAGTGTTATTTACATACCTTTGCCAACTCAAAAAAACGCCTAAATGAAAAAAATCTCACTCTTTTTATTCTTATTATTATTGCTAGGCCTACAAGCCAATGCACAAAAGAATTTCTGGACATACACTACCCCCGAAAAGGTAGTAATACCTGAAAATGAGAGCCAGTGGATTGTACCTAAAAAGTTTGCCACACTCGAGCTAGATTTTAATTCATTCAAAAAATCTGTCTGGAATGCACCAATGGAATTTACCAGTTCAAGAGGAAAACTCATTTCCATCCCGATGCCTGATGGCAGCATAAAGGAATTCGAAGTATTCCAATCACCTTGTATGCAGGAAGGTCTTTCAGCAAAATTCCCTAACATAAGGAGTTTTGCAGGATACAACCCTGAAAACAAGCTTGACCGCATTCGCCTAGATATTTCGCACCGCGGTGTAAAATGTATCATTACCTCCAACGGCAAGCAGGTGTATATTGATCCATTTGCGAGAAAACAGACAAAGTATTATATAGCCTATTATACTTCAGACTATGAAAAAGACCCAAATGGGGTAAAGTTTGTGTGTGGATTGGATGATGAAGTTGCCAAACAGGGCCTGACCAATGATTATAGCCCGGCAACAGAGGAACAACTCAAAACGCTGGCACTAAAACAGCGGACATCAACCCTTCCTTTGAATAAATACCGCATTGCGATAGCCACCACCGGGCTTTATTCTCAATTCATCGGCACTACCGTAGAAGATGTAATTGCGGAGTTAAACACAGCTGTCAATCGTATCAATGAGGTACTCACCAACGATCTGTCTGTTAAATTCGAACTTGTAAATGATAACGACAAAATCATTTTCTTCGATGAAAATACCGATGCTTATGATGACCAGGCATTACCACAAATGATAAATGCTAACCAGACAGTACTTGCACAGAATATTGGTGCTCAGAACTTCGACATCGGTCACGTATTCGGTCGAATTTTCGGTGGTGGAGTGGTTGGTCTGGCGCAGATTGGTGCGGTTTGCAGACCATTCAAGGCACGTGGAGGATCTTGTCTTGATTACCCAAAGAACGACCCCTACTGGATAGACATTGTAGCTCACGAGATGGGGCACCAGATGAATGCCAACCATTCATTCAACAATTGTGGCCAAAACGAAAATGCAAGCACAGCTTACGAACCCGGCAGTGGCACCACTATTATGTCCTATTCAGGTGCATGTGGATCCAATAATGTTACTATTGGAAGTGATGCTATGTATAATGTAGGCGCCCTGGAGGAGATATTACCATACATGCATATCAGCAGTGGTGATGGTTGTGCAAACAAAGTAGAACTAGATAACCATCATCCGACGGTACAGATCAATCTGAAGAATAATTTTTATATTCCGATATCAACACCTTTTGAATTAAATTGTAAAGCCGAAGATGAAGATGGTGACACACTCACCTATTCATGGGAACAATACGACCTCGGTGATCAGTCACCACTCGGTATGCCAATTCAGAATGCACCTTCGTTCAGAGTGTTTGCCCCGAATAGCTCAACAAGCAGAACTTTCCCAAGAATAGACCGCATTCTATCGAATACTCAAAATGTATCTGAAGTATTACCTACTTATTCTCGTGATCTGACTTTTCAAGTAGTGGTACGAGACAATCATTTTGGCGGAGGAGCAACTGCACAGGCTAAAGTCAACTTCAAAGCGACTGACAAAGCCGGTCCATTCATTGTATCATACCCAAACACCTTCGATACCTGGACGATGGGTACAGACAATATTGTTACCTGGAATGTAGCCAAGACCGATTCTTTTCCCGTCAATTGCAAACGTGTAAACATTCTTTTGTCGATAGATGGCGGTTATACTTACCCTTATGTACTGGCTTGTAATACTGCCAATGACGGTACAGAACCCGTTATAGTGCCGGCTATTCCAAAAGCAATCACCTCAGCTCGCATACGTGTGGAGGCAGCCGACAATATTTTCTTTGACGTGAGCAACCAAAATTTTGCCATCAACGAACCGGCAACTGAAAGTGTGTATTTCAACGTATCAAATTGCTTCGAAAAATTCTGTGCCCCGGACAGTATCACGGCAGATTTGTTTGTAACCAGATTCAATAATTACAATGGAGAAATCTCATTCGAAGTAAATGGTTTGCCGTCCGGTAGCAATGCAGTATTTACCAAAAACCCTGTTTTGCCTGGAGAAGATTCCAAACTCAATTTATACTTTGACGAAACTGTCCTGTCCGGAAAATATAATATTTCAATAACTGCAAATGCACCTGGGCTTGATACTTTTACACGTATTATTCCGCTTGAGATTATTGCCTCAAGTTTTGGAGTTCAGTCATTACAGGTACCGGCAAGCGGGTCATCGGGTATAAGTAAAGCTACCAACTTTACCTGGCAGGACGTGAGTGGAGCAGAGTCTTACGAAATCCAGATAGCGACTTCACCTTCTTTCGGTGCCAGTATTATTGAAACAAAATCCGGACTTAAAACGACACAATATACACCTAATAATCCGCTAAATGAAAGTACATTGTATTTCTGGAGAGTAAGGCCCACCAACGAATGCCGTACAGGTGACTGGAGTGATGTAAGTGCATTCCACACTATTACCCTTTCATGCGATAACTTTAAAAACTTAGATGGCAAAAAAGGTATATCGGGTAGTGGCACACCCACTGTCACATCTAAAATAACCATCCTGGGCAATGGAGCCATCAGCGATGTGAGTATTTCAAAGATTAAAGGTTTTCACGAATATTTTAACGACCTTGATGTGACCTTACAAAGCCCTGCCGGCACGAAGAACAAATTATTTACCGATCAGTGTAAAGATTTTGCTGTTTCTTTTGATTTCGGTCTCGATGATAATGCTTCCAAGAATTTTACCTGCCCGCCGACTTTAGGTAATGTATTTAAGCCACTTGAACCTTTTTCAATATTTAAGGGAGAAGAAAGTGCAGGCGAATGGACACTTATAGTCAAAGACCTTCACCCGTCAGGTGGTGGTGAGCTTTCAGAGTGGAACCTCAAGGTGTGTACAGGTGTAAGTCTCAATCCACCATACATCATCACCAATGATACGCTAAAGCTTAAACCTCACACCGGTAAGAAAATCGACCTGCTACACCTTGAAACAGGCGATGCCAACAATACACCTGAGCAATTGAGCTATACATTGGTCAAACTACCCGAACATGGCTTACTGGGTAACGGAAACCAGCAGTTGTTTGTAGGGAATAAATTTACCCAACAAGACATCAACGATGCCAAATTTTCGTATTTTAATACTGAAGATAATGACATCGACGACAATTTTTACTTTACCGTAGAAGATGGAGAAGGAGGCTGGATCGGTATCATCAAATTCAACATCCGAACAGATGAAAACATCCTCATAAGTACAAAAGATGTCGCAGCAAATCAAGTACTTATCTATCCGAATCCTGCAAAAGACGAATGGCGCATTTCACTTACAGACAATAATACCATAGTGTATAGAATAGATGTGTACAACCTTCAAGGCATGAAGGTGCGTACATACAACCAGGATGAAACAACCAACAACAGACTGAGCACTCAAAACCTCATTACAGGTACATATTTTGTAAATATTATAACTTCAACCGGTATTTTCACACAAAAATTAGTTATTCAAAAATAGATTACCAGCATTTAGCATACAACCTGCCCGTTATACATTAACAGGCAGGTTTTTTTATTTAATACAGAAATCTTACCTTTACACTTATTATCAAAATTATAACTGCTTTGATGAAAACAGGCATATTTTTCGGAGGGCCATCCAGAGAAAGAGAAATATCTTTTGCCGGAGGTCGAACAGTATATGACAACCTTAATAAATCTATCTTTCAACCTATACCAATCTTTGTTGATTCATTCAGAAATCTGATTCTTCTTGACTGGCAGTATATATACAAAGGCACCATACGCGACTTTTGTCCACCAGTAGCATTGATTCCTGAATCGGACCATGATTTTCAGATTTACGAAGAAAGCATAGCATACCAGAATCAGGAAATGCAGGAAGAAATAATACGCAAGCTTGGTAGGAAAATAGAGATATCCGAGCTACCTGCATTAATTGATTTTGCATTTCTTACACTTCATGGCAGTTTTGGTGAGGACGGTCAGATCCAGGGTTTGCTGGACAGCATCGGTATTCCTTATACCGGCTCAGGTCTGAGAGCCTGCTCAATCGGTATGGATAAGGCATTCCAGAAAAAGCTTATGAGTACTGCCGGTTTTGCCTGTCCGGAGGTGATTGTGATTCAAAAAGAAGAATGGTTACAAACTGATTTCAATTCATTTTATCCTGAAATAATCCGAAAAATTGGTTATCCAGTGGTCGTACGACCTGCCAACCAAGGTTCTTCAATCGGGGTTAGCATTATTCAGGAAGTTCAAGGCAAAGAAGCCGTTTACAACGCAATAGAAAAAGCATTTTTCAGAAGAAGTATCCGGCTAAGCGATTGGATTACATTGAATAAAACAGAAAAAATACAATACATCCGTGAATTAATAGACATACGCGACGGACTTGGTTTTCCAGTTGATGCGGAAGGGATAACCATACTCCATCCGGATGAATTATTAAATTTTATTGAAAATCAAGCCTTAGTAAATCCTGAAAAGACTTTAGTACTTAACAGCCACCTAAGCGAACAAAAAGTAATTCTCGAGCAATTCATCGAAGGACGTGAATTCTCCTGCATCGTACTTCGCAAGGAAAATGGTGAAGTAGTAGCATTACCACCTACTGAAATAGTCAAAGGCGGAGAATTATTTGATTACAAGTCAAAATATCTTCCCGGCCTGTCAAGAAAGCTAACGCCGATAAACCTCTTGGAGTCTGACATTGGATCTATAAGAACAGAATGCGAGCGCCTGTATCGTTTTTTTGAGTTTGGTACGTATGCCAGGATTGACGGATTTTTTACGCCGACAAAACAAATTTTTCTCAACGACCCGAATACCACTTCCGGGATGATGCCGTCTTCTTTTTTCTTCCACCAGGCAGCGGAGATAGGCCTTAACCCAAGCGAATTTCTCACACTCATCATACGAACGTCTATCCAGGAACGCATCGAAGAGTCAATGGACAAGGTACCATTCACCCATTTACTCAAAGAGATAGATGAAGCCCTGCTACATTTGCAAAATCCGGTGACAAGCAAGAAGAAGGTTGCTGTTTTCTTTGGTGGGTATTCATTTGAGCGGCATATTTCGGTAGAAAGCGGTAGAAATATTTTCGAAAAACTCGCCAGTAGCACCAAATACGAACCCATTCCGATATTCGTCACCGGCAATAATGATCACCATGATCTCTACCAGGTGCCTATCAACCTTTTGCTGAAAGACAATGCTGATGATATTCGGGACAAAATACTTCATTTCAGCAAGCATCCGGTTGTCGAAAAAATCAAACAACAATGCAAAGATATCACCGGCAAATATGCTTCATCTTCGATGGTATTCGAGCCGGTTAAAGTAGAATACCAGGAGTTGGCAAACAAGCTTGACGGCGTATTCATAGCACTTCATGGCAGGCCGGGTGAAGACGGCACAGTACAGGCAATACTCGACCAATATGGCATACCGTTCAATGGGTCATCAAGCAGTTCGTCTGCAGTTACAATCAATAAATACAATACACTCCAGCTGTTGAGGAAAAATGGGTTTACGGTAGCCAACCAGTTGTTGGTGACAAAGTCAGATTTTGAAAAAAACCACGAGCAAACCCTTCATTTGATAGAAGATTCATTCGATTATCCTTTCATTGCCAAACCTAACGACGATGGTTGTAGCTCAGCTGTAAAGATTATCCGCAACCGCGAACAATTGCTCAACTATTGCGTGGGAGTATTTCGGGATGAAATACTGCTTGATACAGAACTTCGCAAGAGATTAAAACTCGGTGACAAAGAAGAATTTCCGCAAAAAGACAATATTTTGTTCGAGTCGCTCATAACGGCTGATGGTGCTACACATTTCTTAGAAATAACAGGTGGGCTACTTACACACATCAAAGACGGAACATTGTTGTACGAAATGTTCGAGCCATCAGAAGCGCTTGCAGGTGGAGAAGTATTATCACTTGAAGAAAAATTTCTGGCAGGAGAAGGACAAAATATAACACCCGCAAGATTTAGCAAAGACAAGCAAGCGTTCGAGAAGATTTCAGCAAAAGTAAAATCAGACTTACAACGGGCAGCTGAAATCCTGAACATAAGAGGGTATGCCAGAATTGATGCATTTGTGAGGATTTATTCACCTGACCAGGTGGAGACCATCATCATTGAGGTAAATTCCTTACCTGGCATGACACCTGCTACCTGTATATTTCATCAAAGTGCCATCAATGGTTACAAACCATACGAGTTTATAGATCAAATCCTAGAATTTGCCTTCAACAACAAAATACCAACACATGCCTAATAATTTTAGAATATTCATGAAAGATGTGGGTGGCTTTTTACTAAGCAAATATTTTTACATTGCTGCACTGAAAATCGCAGGCCTAATACTTTTGTTAGGTGGCGGCTTTTTTATGTTGTTGTCCAATTTTACAGACCATGGCAATAGTAAAATTTTACCGAATTTCATTGACAAACATATAGCTGATGTAGAAAATACTGCAGATAATGAAGGGTTTAACATAAAAATCGTCGATTCTGTACACATGGTAGGCAAAACCGGTGGTCTTGTACTTACTCAGCTTCCAAAACCAGGTTCACGAGTAAAAACCAGCAGGACAGTCTATGTAACGGTCTCAAAATATAGGCCAGACCAGGTAAAGCTTGCATCTCTGCCACTACTGTACGGACGTGAATTTGCCAATACACAAAAATATCTTAAACAAAGCTTTTTTATTGATTCGGAAGTCATAGGTTATCAGTTTGACGAAGGCCCGGAAAATCACATCCTTGCCGCCATCTACAAAAACGACACCATCGACAATGAGCGAACACGCAAAAATGATGTTTTTATAGAAAAAGGATCGAAAATACAGTTCATCCTATCAAAAGCGACTGACGACATGGTACGAGTTCCGAATCTGGTGTGTAATACACTTGATCAGGCCAGATTTTTGCTTAGTTCGTCCATGCTATCAGAAGGGAGCATCATCCCAGACCAAACAGTAACCAACCAACAGTCCGCCTACGTCTATAAACAATCGCCGGCGCATGATTCGGGCAAAACATTGAAGAAAGGTGACTTGGTTAATATCTACCTGACACAGGAATTGCCGGATAACTGCAAGGATGAAAACTGATAAGAAAGCACAATACTAACAACATAATATTGATTTTTTCGTTGAAATACTGAAATTTTCAGGTCACATCAATTTTTACAAAATGCCTAAAATATTTACATTTCTGTTGTTGTTATTTGCTTTATGCTCAAATGCACAGGTAGTGGAATTACCGCTTGAGTCTAATAATTTGCTGACAGGAAAGCAACCGATAACCGGAAAGACAAGTTGGTACACAAGCACACCGGGGCAAAGGGATGCAACTTTCAATTGTGTACTACCCGGTGGCGAATTCAGTCTTGAACTGGATACGGCAGGCTTAGGTAACGGCCACACTGTAACGGTATTAAAAAATCCTTCTACAGGCACCGTACAGATTACCGACCAACATTTACTTGTATTTAAGGCATCAGCAACAACCGATTTTGCACTTGATACCGTTTTGGTAAAATTATGCAACGCAGATGGAAGCAAATGCAACGAATTCGACTATTATTTCGCTACAGAACGTGCTTCGGCCAACTTCACTCAGCCAACGGTTTCGGTAGGCGAAAATATCAAATCATACTATACAATTCCCCTCAACCAGACACCATCTGCTGTAGTGTCCTTGCAGTTATCAGGAAATGCCGAAGGTACAAAAGCAGTCGGTTTTATTGAGTCTCCCGATCAGTTTGTATTCTATTCCGGCCGTGGCGGTTATAACGGGCAGATTAAAATAAAGGCCTGCGATGCGTATTGTGTTTGTGATGAATACATATACAACATAAAGGTAACTGCCGACACGCTCGACCTACCATTTGTAGATGACTTTTCGTACCCGGGACCTTATCCCGACCCGGCATTATGGATTAATGATGATGTGTTCATCAATAATACTTTCGGTGTCAAGGCTCCATCTTTAGGCGTTGCTACTTTCGACGGCCTAAATGAAAGAGGACGTCCATATCAGGGAGGTCATGGTACGTCTGACTATTTGACATCCAGACAACTTAATCTTGGCAAATACAATCTTAACAGCAACGTATATCTGAGTTATTATGTTCAGCCTCAGGGCAATGGCAATGCGCCCGAATCGATTGATTCTCTCTTACTTGAGTTTAAAGACAAGGACGGCAACTGGGTACTTTTGCAAGGTTTGGTTCCGGGATTTCAGCTCACGAAAGACACGTTCAAGTTTTTCTCTATTTCGATTACGAATGAAAAATACCTGTATGATGGGTTCCAGTTCAGGTTTGTAAACCAGTCGGACAATACAGGCATGCTTGATAACTGGAATGTTGATTATATTTCAATAACGGCAGGCATTATTCCTTCACTCAATACATCAGATATTGCATTTTCGCTGCCACCAAAAGGACTATTGAAAAATTATACGGCTATACCATGGCAACAATTCAGGAACTTTGAGGCTCAGGAGCTCAACATGAATGGCAATACACTCAACCTAAGTATCGACATGTATAATTTTTTCAATAAAACAGAGACAGCCGACCCATCTTCCTTAAAAATAAGCGAAAAAAATACAGGAACAGTATTGGTTAATAACCTTACCCTGCTTGAATTGCCACCATTGGCACCCGAAGACCAAAGGAACCTAACACCGGGATTCCACCATTTTGATGCGACAAAAGATTTACCCGGGTTTGTCGATCAGTTAAAAAACAATTTCGGCACAGGCAATGATTTCCGATTTATTACAGAATACAAAATAGACAATTCATCAGAAATTAACTTACCTGTCATTAAACGCAACAACACTGTACTCCACGAAACCAACATGAGCTATTATTATGCCTACGATGACGGTACTGCCGAGTCGAATATCGGCGTAAAGAAAAACGGTAGTCGTTGTGCTGTAAAATTTCATGCCAATGTTAATGATACGCTCCGCGCAATACAACTCTACATACCAAGAGTGTTTAACAATGTATCGAACCAACTCTTCAATCTTTTGGTTTGGAAAGGAAGTCTCAATTCTGAGCCAATCCATTCTGATTTCCTGTTAAAACCGGTTTATCTCGACAATCTTTTCGATACTATTCAAGGTTTTACCACTTATGTACTGATGAACGAAGAACTGAGCGGACCAGAACCTGCATTCATTCCGGCAGGAGACTTTTATGTAGGATGGCAGCAGGCTACCGATGATGAATTTCCTATCCCGATAGGTTTTGACAAGAATAATCCTGATGCAGCCAAGAATACATTTGTAAATCTTGAGGCAGGCTGGCAGTCGCTCGAATCACTCAATTTCAATGGTGCTGTCATGATAAGACCAGTACTTGGCAACACCAAACTCAACCACACACCAGACCTTGTGGGTACTAAAGAACAGCACAACGCCGGCTACGAAATATTTCCCAATCCGGCATCTGATAGATTATTCATTTATAACAAGAATCAGCAGGCGACCATTGAAAAATCGGAAATATACAATATGCAGGGAATGTTGAAAAAGAAGATTGACGACCGTACCAATCTCAGCATTTCGGATCTTGAAAACGGCATGTACATCATTAAGATTACCGATAAGCAGAGCAAACTCAGCTCTACCATCAAATTTATTGTCTCACATTAATTCAACCAAACAAAATGGATATAACAGTAAGCGAGCTAAAGTCAAAAATCGAATCAGGCGAAAGATTCATCTTCTTAGATGTTCGCGAGCCGGCAGAGTACAATGAATTTAACATTGGAGCTACATTACGACCGCTTGGAATGATCGAACAGACGGCACAAGAATTTGCGGATCATAAAAATGACGAGATTGTAGTGCATTGCCGTTCGGGTGCCCGCAGTGGTGCTGCTAAAGATTATCTTACAGCACAAGGCTTTACCAATGTCAGGAATGTGCTTGGCGGTATTCTGGCATGGCAAGATAGTTTTGGCAGTTAATTTATCTGCTCAGAATTTATTTTTCCACATCATAGATTCTACAGGGCGTATTGACCTATCGTTGTATTTGGCTCCTGGTTTTTTGTTGTAAAAATTTTCAATCAGTCCATCAACGCCAAAGTAAATCAGCTGTCCGATGGGCATTCCTTCATAAACCCTTACAGGTTGAGCACAGGAAATTTCGAGTGTCCAATGATTGCAAAAGCCAACATCACCTTTACCTGCTGTAGCATGTATATCTATACCAAGCCTTCCTACCGATGATTTACCCTCTAGAAAAGGAACAGAATTATGTGTTTCGGTGTATTCTTGTGTGACGCCTAGATACAGCGTGCCCGGGTAGAGCACAAAACCTTCCGGCCCTATCTCCAGTTCTGTAATTTTGTTGTGCTTGCGGGCATCAAGTATCCTGTCTTGATATACGGCGAGGTATTTGCCAAGGTGAACGTCATAAGAATTGGTACCAAGGCATGAACGGTCGAATGGCTCGATGACGATTTCGCCATTTTCAATAGATTGTAGGATTTTCGTATCTGTAAGTATCATAGATGAGTGTCGATTGGGCGCAAAGATACTATTTCGTCTATTGGAAATAATCAAATTCCCAAAAAATGATGACAGCATCATCACCTGCCGACACAAGATACCTTCCATTATCAGTCCACAACAGATTGTTAACGCTCCGTATGTGTCCCTGATATTTTTCATAACCGAGTGTCAGGATAGGTTCGATATTGTCCGCATTCCAAATCCTGATTTGTTTATCGCGCGATGCCGTAGCAATGACCGGCAAAGTAGGATGCCGCCGAATGGCATAAACCGAAAACCAATGTGCAGGATGATCGACCAGAGGATGAGTGAACTTATCGGTATCCCACAATCTCAGGTGGGCATCTTTTCCACCACTTATGAGCTTATTCTGCTCATTGAGTTCAAGAGAAAAAACGGTAGAATCATGTGCCTGAAAGTTAAGCAGGCTCGCCATCGTATCAAGATCTAGTATATGCACTATCCCATTACTGTCACCAATATAAGCCTTACCACTCTTTTCGGAATGAACAAACGACCTTAGCGAAGTGTAACTTAACTGAATGCTCTGTAAGGCATCCATCCTGTGAAGATCCCATTTCACCAACCAGCCATCTTTTCCGATAGAATAAAGGTACTCACCTACTACATTCAAAGCAAAAATTTCACCTTGATGGGC
>JAIBCG010000131.1 GCA_019694295.1 Saprospiraceae bacterium | reverse complement strand
GGCTTCAACACCAAATTGATTGTCGTAGGCAGTCTTAAACCATTTGACCGACTGAGCGGATTCTCCTGTGTTTTTGAGCGAGAGCCCTACCAACCATGCTATTTTTCCTTTTTTGACACGAGTATCAGCTTTGGTATATTCTTTTTCAAGCAGAGAGGCAGCCAGATTATATTGTTTTCTTTCGAATGCAGTCTTTCCATCACGCACTGTAGCTGGTGCCGAACAGGACAACACTGCTATAATGAAGACAAAAAAAGTCTGATACATTAGCTTATTCATAAATATTCAATGACGAGTTATGTCAATAATCTACATAACGCTTGAAACGGGTTTTAATCGTATAAAAATGCTTCGTTATGTAATTTCTTGTATTGCACTGCGGGCTTACATTTGTAAAATTGTTAATAACTAAAGCGAATATAGCATTTATTCATCAAATTTTTATTTTGTTTGATCAGATATATGTTGTGGTTTAGGTTTTGATTTTTCGTAGTTGAAAGGGAAGGTGGTATTTATTCAAATTGACTTTTACTTGTCTTTTTTTTAATTTGGAAATTGCGGAGCGACACAAAAGAAAAACGCCTCGGCTAATATAACCAAGGCGTTGATCTGAAGATATTTTGATTAGAATTATTTAACGGATCTTGAGAAATGTTTTTTCTCTGCTTTGGTTTCTATCTTCATTGATTTTGACAAATCGTATGCAATCGGTGAAGCAACAAAGATGGAAGAATAGGTACCTGCAACGATACCAATCAACAATGCAAAAGCAAAACCTTTAACGCTTGAACCACCAAACAAGAAGAGTACCAATACTACAAGCAAGGTAAGCAACGATGTGACAATGGTACGACTCAGCGTACTGTTGATAGCCATATTGATTACCTCGTGGTCAGGTTTGTCTTTATGGATATGGAGGAATTCTCTGATTCTGTCAAATACAATTACCGTATCATTATTCGAGTAACCAATGATGGTAAGCAATGCTGCTACATAAGCCTGGTCAACCTCCATTGAGAAAGGAAGGAATCCATGAAGCAATGAGAAAGTACCCAACATAACAACAGCATCGTGCATAAGACCTAATACTGCACCGGCCGAGTATTGCCATTTGTTGAATCGGAATAAAATGTAAATGAATATGAGTAATAAAGCAAAGAATGCAGCCTTAAATGACGAACGGCTAATGTCGTCTGCCACTGTGGCGCCCACCTTGCTCGAACTTACTAATTTTGTACCGGTATAATCTGCATTTTTAAAGTCGTCGATGCTCTCATTGGTACCGGTAGTTGCTTTAATGGCATTATACAGTTTCTGAACAACCTGCTCGTCAACCCCTTCACCCGGCTTGTCTATAAGGTAACTGGTAGTAATGTTAAATGTATTGGCAACGTCCACCTGCTTTACGATTGGTGTTGCGCCATCAAAGGCACTTGTTAGGTTTTGTCTGAGTTTTTCTACATCAATCTTTGCATTTTTGTCAAACGAAACATTGTATGAGTATCCACCTTTGAAGTCAACTCCCAACTCGAATCCGCGTGTGAATATAGAGATGATAGTAGTAATAATGATGATAGCTGAGATTAGGTATGTTTTCTTTCTAATGCCTATCCAGTCGATGTTGACACCGGTAAGCGAATTCTTAGTAGCCGGAATCCAGAAATGTACATCCTTGCCCTTGCGAACCAACCAGTCGATAAGGAATCTGGTGACGATGATGGCTGTAATCATGGAGAATAGTACACCTATAATAAGCACTACTGCAAAGCCTTTGATAGGGCCAAGTCCGAAATAGGCCATTACGGATGCAGATAATAATGTAGTTACGTTGGCGTCAATAATGGCAGACAATGACATCTTGAAACCTTCCTTAATAGAAGTAGCAAGGCTCTTGCCCATACGAAGCTCTTCGCGGATACGTTCATAGATAACTACGTTGATGTCGAGTGCAATACCCATTGTAAGTACAAGACCGGCAATACCTGGAAGTGTTAGTACTGTTCCAAGGTTGGAGAGTGCCCCGATGATGAGTATAAAGTTGGCGAACAAAGCTGCAATCGATACAAAACCAGCAGTACTATAATATATAGCCATGAATGCAAGCAATGCAAGGAAACCAAGGGCTATTGACTTAAGCGACTTGTTGATGTTATCAGCACCAAGCGACGGACCAACTAGCGATTCCTGGATGATTTTTGTTTTTGCAGGTAGTTTACCAATTTGTAATATATTGGCAAGGTCTTTACCGTCCTGGATGGTGAAATCACCTGTTATCTGCGAATCGCCTGTGAGGATTGCATTCTGTACACGTGGTGCAGATACTACTTCATCATCCAGTACGATGGCTATTTCTCTGTTACCGCCCTGTGCTGCTTTAGTGGTCATGTCACCCCATATTTTAGCACCACGGCTATCCATTTTGAGCGATACTGCTACAGCACCCGAACGTGGGTCAGGGTTGGCACTTGCATCTGTTACATGGTCACCTTCAAGTGGTGCTTTGTCACCTTTTACTTTCTTGATGGCATAAAGTTCGTATGTTTTAGTAGCTTTCTTTGTAGTATTGTCTTTTGTAGGTTTAGCTGACCATCTAAACTCAAGGTCGGCAGGGAACATTGTCTTTATTTCCGGACGATTGAGGTAAGAGCTTATCAGTTCCATTTTATTTTTATCGGCAAAACCCATAACCGATGGTGCAGCTGTCATTTGCTGACCAGTAGAAAGGTTAGGTGTAAATATACTGAACAACGGTCCTTTGCCCGAGCTCAATTTGCTCGCACTTGTGTCAACAGCTGCCAGTAAGGCATTCTGCGAACTATCAGGAACAGCGGCAGCGTTTGTGGTGTCAGATACAGCCTCTCCTGTTTTTCCACCAAGTATGGCTTCCAGTTTCGAATTAGCTGCTTGCATAGCTTGCGAAATACCGTTGTCGGAAGTGCGGTAAACGTCCCAGAACTCTAGCTTGGCACTTGCCTGAAGGAATCTTCTGGCTCGCTCAGGGTTGTCGATTCCCGGAAGTTCGACAATGATAAGGTCCCTAGCTGCATCAAGTGATACGTTAGGCTGCGTTACCCCAAATTTATCAATACGGTCTTTGAGTCTCTTGAATGTCAGGTCAACCGTTTCGGTTGCTTTTGCCCTTAAGACGGCTATGACAGCACTGTTAGGTGAGCTAAGGTTGATCTTGTCTTTCAATGCTTCATTGCGACCAAAAATTGATGCAAGGCTTGTACCACCTGCTTTTGTAAATTCGGATGCAAAAAAGGATACAAAATCACCAGGTGTTTTTTCCTGAATTTTTTCTGTATTATCTAATGCTTTCAAAAGTATTGGGTCTTTTGATTCATTACTGAGTGAATGTACAAAATCCTTTAGGTCAACCTGTAGTATCACACTCATACCGCCTTTGAGGTCGAGCCCGAGTGCTAACTGCTGTTTTTTCAGATCTTCATAGGTGTAGTCTTTCAAAAGAGGAACTTTCATTACCACTTCACTTGACATGGAGTCGAGATAAGACGTTCTGGCTTGTCTTTCAACTGTGGCTTTCTGGTCAGGTACAGCTTTTGCAGCCATTTTTGCAGCATATTCATCCGCTGCCTTTTCAATGCCTCTTGTCGGTAGTACAAATAAAGATTGCATCAGACATACAGCTGTCAGTAAAATCAGAAAGAACTTAATAATTCCTTTACCTTGCATGGTATAAATTTAAATTTTTCAAATATGTGTGTAAAAAACTGCGCAAATATAGAAATATTACT
>JAIBCG010000077.1 GCA_019694295.1 Saprospiraceae bacterium | reverse complement strand
AGTCCGAAACACCTGCTGATGTCAAACCAGATACTAAACCTGACCAGACTGTTGCTCAAAAAGCTAAGGAAGAAGAAAAGAAAAAAAATGAAAAACCCGATAAATATTTCCTCAAGAGAAAACCGGCTTATCAGGAAGGCTTGATATGGTTGGCTCGCACATATATCGAAGAACAAAAATTTGATGAAGCGCTTTCTGTAATGAACAAGCTTCTATCTAATCCTAAGACTTTCCCACACGTATTGGCCAAACTCAATGAGTTAAGAGCTTATTATTTTCTAAAACAAAAGAAATATGAACTGGCACTCGAACCTCTACAGGCAGCCGTCAATACATCTGATGTTAAAAAAGATAAAGCGCGTTTCTCCTACATCATTGCCCAGATACATCAAACCAACAACCGTATGAGCGAAGCACTTGCAGCTTATAAGCAAGTACTCAGATTCCAACCGGGCTACGAAATGGAATTCAATACACATCTCAACATAGCACTCAATGGATTGAGGGCGGGCAATACACCATTGCCGGAGGCCAAAAAATATCTGCAAAAAATGCTCAAGGATGTAAAAAATGTTGATTTTAAAGATCAGATTTATTTCACACTTGCTAAGCTTGACATCGAATCAAAGGATTTTGCGACTGCTATCGAAAATCTGAAAGCCTCGCTTGTATCCAACACAAAAAACAAATCTCAACGTACAGAGTCATACTTGTTGCTGGCAGAGCTTTACTACAATAATGGCAATTACGTTAGCTCAAAGTCGTACTATGACAGTACACTGACCACAATGGCCACCATTGACGAACGCTATACTCAGACCAAAAGATTTAGTAACAATCTCACCGAAATAGCTAAAAATCAGCAAATAGTAATATTACAGGATAGTCTGATAAAAATATCAAAAATGTCCTCAGATGACCAGTACAAACTGGCCAAAAATCTAAAAAAACAAGAAGAAGATGCCCGTAAAGCAGCTCAACAATCGGTGACAGGTCAGAAAAAATCGGATCCGATTGATATTCTCAGCCAGATCGAAAACCGCACCAACAACAGAAGTAATTCGCTAAGTGGTGGCGCGAAAAGCACATTCTTTGCTTATGATGAAAAACAGGTAAAGAAAGGTCAGAAGGAATTCGTAAAACTATGGGGCCAACGAGAGCTGGCAGATGACTGGCGCAGGGTAAAAGGCAATTCCGACATTCAACAAAACAATCCGGCCGTAGCAACACTCAGCTCTGAAGACGATGAAAAAATGATCAAAGAGGTTTTGGCAGCGGTACCAAAAACGCCTAAAGAGGTAGAGGAAGCAGAAAACAAAATAAAAACCGCAATGCTAAACCTCGGAAGGCTGTATCAGGAACAACTGAAAGATGACAACAAATCAATAACCCAACTCGAAGAACTCCTCACTCGTTTTCCGAACAACCAACATGAGCTCGAAGCGTGGTATTTGCTATATTTGGCCTACAACAGCAAAGGCGATATTGAGGGAGCACGTGCCTATTATGATAAAATAATCGGCAAATATCCGACTTCTACTTATGCACGTGTATTGTCAGACCCAAAATATCTGGAAGAGAAAAATGCTGAAAAGACACGTCTTGACCGTTATTATGACGAAACCTATGCTTTATTTTCATCTGCTAAATACCCCGAAGCATCAGAAAAGATCAAGCAAGCATCGAGAGAGTTTGGTAGCGATAACAAGTACAAAATCAAATTTGCATTGCTAAATGCCATGATAGCCGGCAACCTCGAAGGAAAAACCGCCTACATCGGAGCATTGAAAGAAATAATAGCCAAGTATCCGAATACTGAAGAAGAAAAACGCGCCAAAGAAATCATCAGGATCCTGGGCGTGGAGTCTGCCGCACCACTGACCAAAGACAGCACTTCTAATGTCATGCCCTACAGTTATACACCAAATGATATACATTATGTGATGGTTATATTGGGTGCTGCACTCGAGAAAATTAATGACATCAAGGTTGAAATCACCAACTACAACCGCGAATATTATAGTTTTGACAAGTTGAAGGTTACCAATATCTTCTTGGATACACAAACGCCACTTGTGGTCATAAGGCAGTTTGACAAGGCAGATGCCGCATTCAAATATGTTGAAAATGCAGCCAAAAACATGAAGGGCTTCTACAAAGATTTTACACCTGAGCAGCTCGTGGTTATCTCTAAAGAAAACTATAAAGCTTTTCTAATCAATAAAAACCTCGATGATTACAAGAAGTATCTGGAGCAAAACTACAGGTAATTTTAAGGTGTAAAGGCTCTTGTTAAATCAACGTGATCATGATGTGATTCTTCTCGACAGCGTCACCTTTTGATACACAAATCTGATCAATGACACCATCGCCGGCTGCTTTTAATACATTTTCCATTTTCATGGCTTCCAGTATTAGCAGGCTGTCACCTTTTTGTATGGTTTGACCCGGAGTTACGAGTACATCTATGACGAGACCAGGCATGGGCGCCTTGATTTCATTTATTTTACCGGCTGCTTTGCTCGACAGCCCCAATTTTTCGACCATCATGTCAAGCTGATCTTTGAGATCGACTTGGTATATATTGCCATTTATCTTTACCTTGTAGCTTTTGTTGTTAAGCTTCTCGAGCAAAGTGAGCGTAAAATTTTTATTATTTAGTAATAACTGATATACATTTTCGTCCAATTGGATGATATCAGGTTTCTTCTCTGATAGTTGAGTGAAAGTGAGTTCGTCCACTGCATTGATGATAGCCTTTATCTGTATATCCTCTGTCATGATTTCTTCTGTTTGCCAATGATGGTGAGAAAATAGGTTTCAAAGATAGTATAAAGAATATAAAACAACAGGAAAGGTACATATACAAATTTTGACTCAGGCATGTATATTTTCCTAAAAACAGCTAAAAATGCCATTGTCAATGCCAGCTTGCCTAATACTGAAATGAGAACAACATTATTAAACTGATAAATATTGGCAGAAGATGCAAGGCGCACTGCCACGAGATAAATGATTAAACAGAATACACTGAATAGACCGACAGAGCCAAGTGAAATTTCGTATGCTGATGAGGGCAAAAAACCGCCATATTGTAATAAGGTGACTAAGCCAATAGCAAGAGCAGCTATAATCAGCAGGGATGAAAAAAATTTACAAAAACCCATAACTCACTTGTTGAGCTTTTCGAGACTTTTTATTACACGGTACAAAGAGTACATGGTAAATATCAATATGAAAATGATGGCAAACACAGGCTTACTGAATTTAAAATATTCATCTGCCGTTTTACCAATAAACCAACCAACAAGTATGATTACCAGCATCTCAAATGCAATACCAGAATACTGAAGTACTACCTGCGCAGACGATCTGGACTTCAATGGTTTATTATCCGACATTCTCAGCCTTCAAAACTTGCTCAATGCGTTGATTTGGGTCTTTGCCGCCGGGTTTCTTTGTATTTTTGCCCATATCGCAGTTTACATTAAACACAGCACCTGCCTGTACGATGAGTTTACCTGTTCTGATATCACCAACGACACTTGCCGTTTCTCTGACAGTGAGCAGGTCTTCGACAATTAGTTTTCCTTCAAATTTGCCATCAATGATGGCGCTCACACACTTCACTTCTCCTTTTATTTCTCCTGTTGGACCGATGATAACCTTAGCCGAACAAGTGAGGTCGCCCAAAATAACACCATCTACCCTTATATCACTTTCTGCCCTTACGGTTCCTTCTACAATTGTACCTTTAACCAGTGAGTTAACAGCAGCACTATTGGGAGAAATATTTGCCGTTTCGGTACTTTTTTTACTGCCAAACATAAGCTTATATATTATCTTATTAATTAATATGTATAAATAATATCCTTTGCGAAGTAAATTTACATTATTCCGCTGACAAATCAAAGGAATAATCTTAATATTAACAAAAAAGACAAGTCCTGTGCGTGATATCACAGGACTTGTCTCTTAATATGTGTACAAAATATTTAGAATCTAGGACAGTAAACACCTCGTCTTTCAGGTCCGCAGATATTATAAATACCAGAAAATTCGAAAGCTCCGTTGTGGTTGGTAGCATTCTTGAGACTAGAGATGTTAAGGTCGTAGCTGAAGCCTATACCAAACTGTTCGAAGTCAAATCTAGTACTTAGAATGAGTGCATCTGCAAGGATACCAGAGTCAATCTTATTGGCAAGACGTACCCATGCACCAAACTGGAATGCTTCATAAGTTCTCTTATTGCCAGAAAGCAAGAACTTAATGTTCGTACCTGTATTGATCTGCATAGATGGCCCTTGTATGAATGCGACGATACCCGGGTTAAGTCCGATTCTGCTGTATGGGAATACATAATCAAGACCTGAATGTATGGTAAATTTGCTATAAAGACCATCATAAGTATCCGTATCAAATGACTGATTGGCGCGGTTCATGTGACTGAATGCTCCACCAAGGTAGAAACTATTGGTCTTGTTGAATACATTGAACCACAATAACCCAGCACTCATATCGAGAAACAAGAAGTTATCGCGATCAAATTTTGTTTCTCCTGAGTTGAGGTTAGGGTCATAACCACCATTACCGTCGTGCTGTGTGCCCCACTGAAGTTTTGCAAAATTAATGCGGCGTTGTGACAAACCTAAGTCAGCACCAAAAACGAGATAGTTACTGCTGTATCTGCTACCTGACATTCTCTTGCTGTAGCTACCGCTCAATCTGGCCTGAACAGTACCAAAACCGGCAGAACCGGCCTTGTCGCCCCAGAGTGTTCCTCCTACGCCGAAATAATCATAACGGCCTACAGGAATCTTTTGGTCGTAAGACACCGAAAAAGTATTGAACGCGTTGCTCTTCAGAATTGAAGCATATTGGTTACGGTAGTTACCTACCAAACGCATATTACAATTCATCACACCCGTCAATGCAGGGTTGAGGTTAAGCGGCGACATGTAAAACTGGGAAAAATGTATGTCTTGTGCGGTCAATAATCCGGACAGACATATACTTGCTACAAACAGTAAAACTTTTTTCATAAGGTCTTTTAATATTCTATTTAATGAAAAAATCAGCAAAACAATTCTACGAAATTGAATCTAAAAAAGTTTTGAATCGGCAATATATAAACTTTTTTTATTACCAAGTATAAATTTAACAATTACTATTTTTAAGTTCAAAATTATATTCTGTTTAAAATTTTAAACTGTGCTTTTATTTTGCGGCCTATATCCATTCATTTCCCGCAAGGGATTAAAATAATTCAACAATCAACAGTCTTAAGAAACTGATTTGATGTCAATTACACAGTTTTCAATTCTTATAGCAGATACCTTATAAAGAAGTTTTGCTGCCTCAAAGTACATTTATTAAAAATCAAAAAAAATATGTCCGTACAAACATAGGAGTACAAATAATAAAAATTATAACACTTATAGATTAAAGCAGCGTATTGGTATATATTGCGTTATAATATTCCAAAAATCAACTAACCAAACTTTGACATTTGAATAAAAAGGCCTACTTTTAATTTTTGAAGAATGGATTTTGTATTGAAGCTAAGTAATATAGAGTCGGACCTTATTGCAGCATGCATAGCCAAGGAATCTTGGGCACAGCAAAAGTTGTACGAGATGCACTACCCAAAACTAATGGCAGTGTGTATGAGATATGCATCGCACCAAGACGAGGCACTTGATTTATTGCATGAAGGTTTTATCAAAATTTTCAGAAATCTTGATAAATACCAGACGAACACCTCATTGTTATCGTGGATGAAGACTATTGTTATCAATACTGCCATCGATCATCTGCGAAAAATGGCCAAACACCGCACCGACGATATCGGCACTGTTTATAGTCTTGAAGCAGGTACGGCAGATGTCAATGCGATGATAAATGAGAAAGATATCCTGAAATGCATACAGGTACTAACTCCAGCTTATCGGTCTGTATTTAACCTGTACGTCATCGAAGGATATTCACATAAAGAAATAGGTGAATTATTGAGTATCACAGAAAGTACTTCGCGGTCAAATCTGGTGAAGGCTCGTACTAAACTTAAAGAAATGCTAAAGTCATCCTTTTTTGATGACGAATTTGATGAAAAATGAATGAGAAACAGATAAAAGATTATTTTGAAAATTTTGAAGTTCCGTACCAGCCTGAGCATTGGACACTTATGCAGCAAAGGCTCGAAATAGAAGAACTTGCAGAATATACAAAGAACAAGGATGATGATTTTGATAGGATCATCAGCCGGGAGCTAAGCGATAGTGAGGTGCCTTACAATCCGGCACACTGGCAGCTAATGGAAGAAAAACTGGCACCACAGAGCTGGCAAGGAAAAATAATCCGTTATAAAATTCTCGAAGCTGCTGTCATTCTTCTTTTACTTTGGACTTCAGTTTCTGTATTTGAAATGGGAGGTGTCAGACCTCAAAGAGATATTGTACAATCAGGTTTGAACAAAACTCAAAGTACTGGTCCAAAATCTTCAAACACAGAACAGCCTACCCACTCTACCATAAACAGTGCATTACAGACTGAAGGCCGATTATATGCTGCTGCCAAATCAACAAAAACTGTATCGCTTCCTGCCAAAAGTGCAAAAGCTATTGCAATGACAAGCTATAATTCCATAAAAATTCCAAATATTGAAGTAGTGACCGATGGAACAGCCAAAGACCAAAATGTAACACTTGCTCGTCATAGTGTACGTTCTTCTATTGTTATGAATAAATACCTGGCACCTTCAATCGTTGTAAATAAAGACCAAAATAAATCATTCAGAATTGGCGTATTTGGTTTAACTGCCATCGATCAGAATGTAGCATTTAGTGAAAAGGAACTGAATACTGAAGAAAATAACAGCTACGGTGTTGTAGTAGGTGGCGGACTTTCGTTCGGCTGGCGCCTCAAACAATTTGAAATAGAAACAGGAGCAGCCTATAACAGCATCTCATACATACATGACGAAAACGATCTGTCCAACAGTCTTGACCTAAAGAATTTCACATCTACTAACCGAGCATCACAAAAATATCTTCGTCTGCCATTTGCAGTCAAATATTTATTTGAGAATAACAGGTCGTATAAATTCTATGCTGTAGCAGGTGGTAATGTCCATCTTCACCTTAATCCACAACCAGATCAGGCCTTAGCTGATGTCGGGCAAACTGACAATGGAGGTAAGTTTTCTGCTTCATTGAGCAGCCAGGAGGTACTCAGGCCCGAGGAGAATTTGTTGAGCAGATTATATTATTCTGCCAGCATAGGATTAGGCTTCGAAAAAAGATTGAATGACCGTGCCAGCGCGTTTATCCAGCCTGAATATTACCACAGGTTATACAAACCGGCCGTTATCCAAAACAAAGATGCCATCAATGCATTTGCAATATCGGTTGGTGTAAAAGCAAAGTTGTAATATAATAACACCCGGCTCTTTACCTCGCCAGTGCTTTCACCTGCTCGTAGAGCACATCTTCGTCACCGGTAGAGTATTTGCGTTTGTGGATATTAGAGAATTTTGTACCTCATATTATAAATCGTCTGTTAAACCCATATTACACATTAGGAATGTAAACGAAAATAATTAGTACAAAAAATTTATACAAAAGCTAAAAAACATTGTTAACAAGGCTTTTTGAGCTTTTGAAATGGTTTTTAAATAATAAATATTGGCATTAAAGAGTCTGTTACCTTTTCTGAGTTACAATATATAACTGTTGGGTTTTCGGTTTCATTCAGCTTCATTCACCGCAGTAATCGCCGGGCTGCCCTTGTACATCAGCATGACTGTGTAGCAACGGAAAGTAATTTCAATTTGTAACGACAAAAGTATTAGTTGTCCAAATTCCTACTCAATTGAATCTCAGCTCACTGCTTTACAAATTTACTGTTTAATCTCATTCCATAACAATCTTGCAACTCTACAAAATACATACCCGAAGCCAGCTTTGATATATCCAATGTATTAAATCCATGTTGCAGATCAAATCTTGTCTGGATTAAAATCCTGCCCTGTACGTCTGATACTTTTAGCCGTAAACTTTGGTACACAGGTTCTGAAACCGAAATAAATATATAATCAGTAGCTGGGTTTGGGAATGCCTTGCAACTTATGGTTGACAGCACATCGCTGGTTGCTAAAGCACCTATATCTACATACCGACAATAGGTGTCACTTCCATGTTTATTACTTGCCGTCAGGCACACATTATATACCCCGGTCTGCTTATATGTATGCAGCGGACGTTGCTCACTACTCTGCCCACCGTCACCAAAATCCCAATACCACTGCGTAGGATCATAATCACTGAGATCTATAAACTCTACAAGGCCTTTGTTTAGTGTGTCTTTTACATACCTGAATTTCGCTAAAGGCTTCTTATAGATGCCAAGTGTATCACAGCCACCTTCTAAGGGGCCAAGTCTTATATTCGGCATCCTGTTGCTCGACCCGTATTCGTATGCAGGAAGCTCTAATGACCATTGGGTAAGCTTACACGCCTTGCCTCCTTTGTCCGGATCGTTGATTACACTCATCCGGTGAGGGCCTCCCTGTATGTATATTTTCCCGTCAGGGGCTAGCTGCATGTTTCGAAACCGATACAGGCCTTCCTTGTACTCCGGTGAATCGTACAGTGTGTCTAACAGCGCTACTGTATCCGCCTTCAGCACTGGTTCGTTCATATCAAACTGCAGTAGCTTGGAGGCAGTATCCGTAGAGAGATAAAGATACCGGCTACTCTTCGAAAAAATTGCGAATCTATTCTCTATACTTGAAGCTTTCCAACCAATGGGATTAGAAAGCAAGCCCGTACATCTGTCAAAATCATACCGCTTTATCCCATCAAGATGCATGGTAACATAATATTCACCATTTGGACTAAAACGATGATGTGGGCTACCAGTGCCAAAACCCGCCCCTTCTATTGACTGAGTCAGTACTGGGCCTGCACCCTGCGGTGTTATCATAAACCGGCGTACTACATCTTTATACCTTTCAGGATACAACACCCACCAGTCACGACCGTTCGCGTGCTTACACATAGATATGTACTCAAACAAACCGGTATCGATAACCACATTTTTAAACAATACCGTATCCGCAATACCGTTCTTCAGGCGCACTTTGGTAATACGGACAGCTTCACATGCAAAATCGAAGGTTTTGCCCACCCGCTTTACTGGTGTATGTACCACCAGAGCAGCATTCTCTTCATTCCCTGGCTCAGGTACAATCAGGCAGGTCTCCCTTGGAGCATAATACAGTGCTGTGTCCCAAAGAGAATTAAAATTCAGGCTGTCTCCATTAGGTATAATTTCTATCTTTTCATTGAACAACCTATGTCCAGAGGTTGCTATTTGCAAATTTCCCTCGGAATCTGATAGCGTGGTCGAGCTTACCCAAAATTCAAGAAGATTCTTTAGCTTTTTCCCATGAAGCTTAATATGGAGATCGTAATCGTCAAAATTGAAGTAATAGATTTGATAACCAGGTACTATATCCGGAATATATGGATTATTGATACCGAATACCCAGTTGTTGTCGTATTTCTCCTGTGACCATAGTTTCCCGTTCATAAAACTGATGACAAACAGAAATATAATAATAATTAATGTTGTGTGTTTCATTCTGTTCATATTTTATACAGTTAGGTTTGGTCTTAAAGTAACCGCACCTTTTTTAATGATTCAATGACTTATCTAGTGCTTTTCGCCCAGGTCTTCACCGTGTTGCTACCACCCTGGCTTATGATTACCAGATACAAGCCATTAGCTAGATGACTTGTAGGTATTGTCGCTTCATTTGTTCCCTCTGTTTTTATGCTTACGATCGGAATACCTGTGACATTCTTTATCACAATTTCTGCGCCCCCCCTGATATCTAATCCTGAAACTGTTAGGTGCTCCATGCCTGGATTAGGATATAATACAATATCAGTATTCACTTCTTTTTCTGAATAAGAAGATTGTCTTGATTCAGGCTTCACGCACCATTTCACATAATTAGTCGTATCGTTTTGATTAAAAATTCTGTATATATTCCTGGCCCACCAGACGCCCTGACCATGTGTATTAGGGCATTCATCAGCCATATTGTGTAACATTATCTTCCCAATAGAATCTGGAATTTCACCCGACAACAATACAGAAAGGTAAACCTTCTGAACATCCCATTGTAGCTGTTCCTGTATCGTAGCAGGTATTATTTTCCCAAGTATGCTGTCAGCAGTAAATACGGAGGCTGTCCATTTTTCTTCTATTATCTGACCTAACTGCACTAGACTGTCCGCTGATTGATTTATAAGAACACTCAGCGAGTTTATTGAGTCTTTTGTAGTTCCGGTCACTGAACCATACAAGAGTTGCTCCTCATAAGCTACTTGATACAAATCTTGTGCTTCAATAAGCATTCTCTGTAATGAATCCTGCAGATAATCATACTGCTGTCTCTGAATACTATCTAAAGCTACAAAATTATTAATCAGCGACCAAGATTCGTGGAACCTTCCAAGATTCGTTTGTGCCTCCGCATTTATATAACTCTCAATAGTCGAATCTATTGTCAAGTCTGGGCTTCGCTTCAATTTGTTGAAAAGATTCCAGCGAGTGTTCCAATAATGTGCAGCATCATCTTCTTGACTACCCGGTACACCGTTAACAATATTCAACTCATGATCATTAAGCGCATCATCTTGAGGGCCACCAATAACCGCCTGCTTGCACGGGTCAGGGCTGCCACCGGGTTCATCCTTAAACCAGTCATTGAGGAGGTCTTCGTTCAATATCCCGTATGGGTGATAAACAGAATATTTAGGCACTGCATGGTATTGTGATTCTAAAATCCATGTCTCAACTTGATAATCAACCGACCACCATGCCGGAGCTTTTGCAAACGAACCTGTCCATTGATTGAGCTTGCCAAACTGGTTACCACTCTTGCCCGGGTAAGTGTAAGGCTGTCCATATAAAAGTCCAACCCCGGAATTATTGAATGTGTTCTTGTATATCTTTGAATTATCACAATCATCCAATATTTGTAGGCCCGCACCTACACCAGCTATTACATTATTGCAGCCGATATCAGACTGCATACAGCCTTCAACTTTAATACCGTTTCGTTCATCCGAAATACTCTCTATCCAAACTGGGCCTTCTGACCCCGTTATATCGTTCTCTGCAATGAGATTATCATTGGCTGTATTAAGCAAATGAATCCCTTTGTATGAAAACAAACTGCCGGAAATATTAATCTTATTGTCATATATTTTTAAATCACTTACACCAGAAGACTGTATTCCGGTCATACCACTCCGGTTTACTTGTATGTTATTCTCTTTGATAACTATATTTGAGCTGGAAAAACCCAATGCATTTAACGCCCGTACCCCACATCCATTTACAGACATATTGCCACCGACTATGGTGTCCCTGTAAATTGTGCCTATCGGTCCACCGTGATTATCAACCAGATCTATGCCTATAAACGAATTAACAATCTTATTCTTCTCTATGTTACATTGGATATTCGAACTTTTTACCCCAGTTACCAAAATAGCACGTTCACAGTTAAGAAAATCGTTAAAATTTAAATGGAGATTTGCATTAACAGCCTTCACTCCAACTTTACAGTTTATAAAATTATAGTTCCCAGTAAAATTGTATGAAGGTAGATAATATGAGCTGCCACCATCCAACCATATTGTTGAAATACCCGTTTTACCTCCTTCGACCAAAATGCCATTTCCATTTTCATTAAGGTTAATACTGCCAGGTTTAGGTTGTATATTTTCATATACATTTGTGCCAAGCAAGGGCTTATTGGGAAAAAACAGATTAAAATAATGCAAATTACTATTACGAAGGATTATGCCGTTTTGCAAATCATGAAAATAGTTTCCGTCTGTGATATTTGGTGCTGCCATATCATTTACTTCTATGCCTACCAACGAATGATTCCCCACAGTAGGATCATTAATCCCATTTGTAGTACCATAGAATTCATTATAATTGGCTGACAACTTAGAATTTGAAAAGCTTTGATTGGATGTACCATCCATATAAATGCCATATTTGTTGTCCACAAAAGTACATGATCTAAAATTCAAGTGTGCCCCAACAAAACCTTTTACTGAAGTGACTGCATTATAAAATCTACATCCTACAAATGCTGCACTGCCTTGATTAGGTACATAAATTCCCTCCCACAAATCCGGACCTGAATAACTCTCAAATGTACAAGAGTAAAAAGAATACAATTCAACCTTCAAACGAATAACACTTCCTGAAGTACACGTGAAAGTACAATTTGCATAAGTACCTTCAGGCAATACAGATACACCTGAGATAAAATATGACTGAAAGGAATATATCTGAGAAAACACTAATGCTGGCATGAAACACAGCATTAAAATGAATAATCTTTTGATTCTAATACCGAGGTGTCGAGGTGTCGAGGTGTCGAGGTGTCGAGGTGTCGAGGTGTCGAGGTGTCTTCATATTGAAATTGTTTTAATTGGTTACTTAACTTTCCATAAAGATAGTACTTTATGATCATTATTCCT
>JAIBCG010000025.1 GCA_019694295.1 Saprospiraceae bacterium | reverse complement strand
GAATATTGAAATGTCTTGTAAGCAGAACCGGTAAATTGAACCTTAATTCTATCACCAAGATTAAGAAGTTGAATATCATTAATCTTATCTGTCCCTAAAGCATTGCCGCACGTACTTGTTAAGGCTGTTGCAGCACCATACAAGTCGAGCCTACCTCCATTGGTAGTAATGTTGTTTAGTGATGTGAGGGGCGTTGCTCCTTTCAAAATATCATCCTTTACCCTGAGGGCAGCCTTGGCTGGTTCGGATATTGCCATATTGGCTAGTTCACAACAATTAATGTTGTAGAGCAATCCTACTGCACCCGTGACATGTGGTGCAGACGCCGATGTGCCAGTAAATGTAGTATATGCATTATTGAGCCCTACCGTAAACACCCCTTCACCCGGCGCACCTATATCTACCGATTTTGAACCATAACCTGCATTGTTTACCTTCTTGTCATTTTTGTCTGTGTTGGTAACAATAATAAGGTATTGGCTTGGGCAAGTACTCGGAATATCGCCAGCTACATCCACATCTGTTTTGCTGTTGGTAGTAGAACCCACGCTTATTATACCCGCCATGCCAAGTGAATCGTACATATTACACCACAGTTCGAGCCCGTCTTCAGGAAAAAGGTTTGGAATACCGAATGAATTATTGACCGAAACCACAAAAGCACCTTCCTTACCATTGGATTCATTGTATTTTCTCCTTTGTGTTAAAATGTAATGCAAACCCTTGAGAATATAAAAATCATCGGCTATGTACGAAACATACATAATCTTGCTTGTCCAGTTGACACCGGCTACACCTTTTTGGTTATTAGCTCGAGCTCCCATGATGCCGGCCACCTTCAATCCATGTGAAGAGTGATCATGCTTGTCAGTATTCGTACCTGTATTGAGGCCTTGTACATCGTCTATGTATCCATTGTTATCGTTGTCTATTCCGTCATTAGGTATTTCGCCGTGGTTTATCCATATATTGGACTTTAAATCATCATGGCTGAGTTCGTAGCCTTCGTCGAGTACTGCCATAACGATGGTATCGCCGGCACATGTAGTACCTCCTGTACCAAATTCCCAAGCCTCACCGGCATGTAGTATATCGTATTGCCACTGGTCTTTATAGTATGGGTCATCGGGAGTAATGGTTCTCGGCTTTACTTGTCTGCAAACAGAAACCGACCGGAATGGTATATTAAGCTTGAGTAAATCTGATTTGTTGCTACTTCTGTCACCCACTGATTTTAACAGAAAAATATCTGTAAAAGGAATATGGTCTGCCACATAAAAGGTACCATCCTGACGGACAGCATTTTCTAAAGATCTAAAGCCTTCTTCATATTGCACAATAAAACCAGATTGGCCAAATGTGCTTGTAAGATTAAATAAACTGTAAAGCAGAAAAAATATAAGTGGATGCTTCATAATGTTTGTAATAACTGTTTAAAATAAGGAAATGCTGCCTTCATCCTGCTGCCATACCATGAAAACATTTCTCCATCGACTAGCACGATTCTAGCATCTGGGCATATTTCTTTTATTTCTGAAACGTGTTTATTCTTAAAAGGATATGGTTCTGAAGATAGAAAGATCAATTCAGGATTAAGTGCGTATAGTTGTTCATTTGAAAATTCCGGATAACGTCCACCTGCAAGATTTTTCAAACCACAAAAACCAAGCATTTCATTTATAAATGTATTGGTACCGGCAGCCATATAAGGATTTTTCCATATCATATAGATAACTTCCGGCTTATGATTGCCGAATTTTGCACCGACAAATGTTTGAAGTTCGTCCTTGGCTACCAATATTTGTTCTACAAGTGTAGATACATTTTCTTCACATACAAGCAAGCTTCCTAGCATCATTATCATGTCAATACTCTGGTTAAAATTTTCGATGTCACTCATCCAAACCGGAAAATGTCTTTTTATTTCTTCGATCGAAATTTGTTCGTTTTCCTCTTTATTACCAATTATAAGATCCGGATTAAGCTTAATGATGCGTTGCAGATCGGGTGTTTTGGTGCCACCTACTACGGGTAGTTTCAGCACATCCGGCTTTGGATGGACGCAAAACTTAGTACGCCCGACCAGCAGATCTGCAGCACCTAACTCATATAAGAGCTCCGTCTGAGATGGAACCAGAGATATGATTCTTTTAGGTGGATTACCAAGTGAGATTTGCCCGCCCATTTGGTCAATAAAAAAGCTATCGGAGTATTTTTGTATCACTTCATTCGTGTTTGTATGCTTTTTCGCCTGCTTTTATTTCGGTTTTGATGGCATTGGCTTTTGGTGGTACCGGACACCGATAACCTTCTTTGTAGGTGCAGTAAGGATTGTAAGATTTGTTGAAATCTATTGTCACCATACCATTGTGTATATCTTTAATAGTCAGATCGATATATCTGCCACCTCCATAAGTTTCTTCGCCATTGGTATAATCGGTAAATGGAAGAAAAAGGTGTTCGGGGTGCAATACGCTCATATTTCTGCCAAGGTATTGATAAACAGGTAATATAACTTTTGTATTATTGACAACAAAGTGCAACCGGGCATATTCCCTGAATGTTTTTGAAGTACCGTCACTGGTAGCCATATCGAAGACTTTCTGGCGTTTTCGCATCTTAACTTTAGCAATGACACGATAAGTGCTATCGGGCTCAAAAAAGTCTAATAATTTTACACCTGAAGAGTCGAGAGGCGAATCTTTCTCGGTGAGAAAATTGTTGATGTAAGTATTACGGTAGGCCATTATTTCATCAAAATAAGTCGATTGGGCAATAGATGACACTTGTACGAAACTTACAATTAATACAGGAAAGAAAAAAAACCTCAGAAATATATTCATAAGCTGATATTTATGATTCAAAATTGCATATTTTTGTCAAATATTATGAAATTCATTATGTTTTTAACAAAAACTTTTGTATCTTAGACCTAAATTTTAAAAACTGACACACTATGTTGAACGAACCTGTTTCAAAGATCATGAAGACAAATCTCTACACAGCAACAGCTGAAGATTCTCTTGAGAAGATTCATTCGCTGTTCAGAGAGCACAGAATACACCACGTACCGGTAGTGGATGGTGTCAAACTTGTAGGCTTGATTACAACACATGATTTGCTGAAGAGCAACCTTTGCAAGGAAAATTATGGCGATGCAAAAGTTGGTGATTACATGACTAAAAAAGTAGCAACCGTAGAAACGGATGCTAAAATTGGTACGGCGGCAGAAATTTTCCTCGAAAACAGGTTTCATGGGTTACCAGTAGTAAACGAAGACCGTGAGTTGCTTGGTTTTCTAACTACTTTTGATGTCCTTAACTATGTATTCAGAAAAGAATACCCGAATAACCCATGGTAAGACCGGTGTAGTATTCCTAGATTCAAAAAAGCCACGATTCTGACATCGTGGCTTTTTCATTTTATCAATTTCTATTTTTACTTCATTACAGCTCAGCTTTATTTATTGGCTGATGTAAAAATCCGATTCCATCTTATACCTTTCTTCATATCGGCATACTTAGTCGAAAACCAGATGAACAATGGCTTACCAACGATATGCGTCTCCGGTACAAAACCCCAATAGCGGCTATCTTCACTGTTGTGTCGGTTATCTCCCATCATCCAATAATAATCATACTTGAATGTATATTCGGAGGCTTCCTTGCCATTGATAAATATTTTACCGGCCTTTTCTTCAAGTTTATTTCCTTCATATACCGAAATGACACGGCGGTAAGCGGCTATATTGTCTTGGCTTATCTTTAGTGTAGCGCCTTTTTTCGGTATCCAGAGCGGTCCGTAATTGTCAACCGAAAATCCCTTGAAATGTGCTGTATCATACGGGAAAAGCGGTCGATCGGGTATCTTGTATGGTTCTATCCTGATATTCGGATTCTGTGACTTTAGTTTTTCTATTTGTTCGTTATTGAGGATGAGTGCCATATTATTGCCTTGTACATCGAGCACATCTTCAGGCGAAATGCCCCAATCATCAAATGAAGACATATTGACAGCCCCATCAGGATTGGATACGATGTAAGTAAACTGCACAAAGCGTGGAGCTACCGTAGCTTTTCCATTTATAAATACTTCGCGGTTACGGATTTCGAAAGTATCGCCTGCTATGGCAACACATCGTTTAATGTAATGATCTTCCTTGTCCACCGGTCTGACTGTAAGTGGTTTGTTTACGGTAAACTGTGCCTTGGCCGGATCACGTCTTACATCGTATATTGTCCAGGTTCGTTGTGGGTCGAAGTAAACACTGTCTCCTTCCGGATAATTAAATACCACCGGATCATTTCTTTTTATTTTTTCAAGTGCCGGCAAGCGGAAATAAGGTAATTTAGGCCATTTGAAATAAGATTCTCCATCGAAGAATGGCATTCTGTTGTGTACCAGTGGCACCATAGCTACCGTCTCGGGTGTACGAATACCATAATTGGCTTTGCTCACAAACAGATAATCACCTACCAGCAGGCTTCCTTCCATAGAAGAAGTCGGTATCTGGTAAGCTTCAATCAAAAACATCCTGATGAATGCAGCAGCGAAAATGGCAAAAACTGCGGCTTCTGTCCATTCACGAAGCATCCCTTTTTTGTAAGGATTAGCAGCATCCAATCGTTTGAGTGTGACCAGATCATTTTTGCGCTGCGCTTCTGTTATTCTATCGTGGTATTCTTTCTCGAGCTTCAATGTTGGTCCTACATATTTACTTTTTGGGTCCTTGCCAATATTAAAAAATATAAATGGGGCATAAATAAAGGCTTGTGCTGAATCGGCGAAACTGTATCTTCCGAACGACCTGACTATGTCAATACAAAGCCCAATATAAACAAAAAGATTATAAATGGGAAAAAGTAGCCACCATACACGGTTCGGTTTGTCACCTACCATTTTAAAGGCCTCCTTAAAATTGACCCAGGGAATCCATGCTTTATTCCCTTCTATTCCGGCTTTTTCGAAAAGCGGTTTGAGTGTAAAACAGAAAAGCAGGTAAGTTACTATCAGAAAAATAAGTACAACCATTGTATTTTTTTAAAAATTTGTGCAAAGATAAATGAAAATTCCATCCCGAAAACGTCTTTTCGTTCTACCTCTGTATATCATGGTTCAATTCATTCGACGAAATTATTAGAATGAACTACAAAACAAGACCTTACACCGGACAATTTCATAAAACTTGTCCTAAGATGTGCAGTATGTGTGCTTTTTTGAATTGTCTGAAATAGACCCTGACTTTCTTCTTGAACGGCCCTACATGTTTACTGTCAAATATTACGATGACTTTTCCGGCTGACCCGGGTGGTATCTCTTCTTTCGTCCAGTCGGTCTCTGTACAGCCACAGTCTGAGCGCACGGTTTCTATGTCGATGGTGTCTGTGTTCATATTCGTAAAATGGAAAGTGTGGGTCACCGGGTGGTTTTGGCTTATTTCACCAAAATCATAACTAAGACTGTCTTGCCAAATCACTTCCTGAGCACTTGCCTTGTCCGCTGTGGAGAAAGAAAAGAAAATAACCGCAAAGATAGAATAGAAAAATCCACAGCGAACCGTGTTTACTGTGGATTTTTCAAAGAAAGCGACTTGCATTATTTCAACTTAAATGAGCCTTCACCACATTTATAGCCTTTGTTGTAGATTTCTACTTGATAAACCCCTTTTGCCAGTGCTTCGGCCTGGTCCCAGTTGAGGCATACTTGTGTTGCAGTCTTGCTATATTCTATATCTTTTGAAGAGGTATAGCGGATTTTTTCTTTAGTATCTGTAGTTGTAAGTGTGCCACTACCCATATCTTCACGTGCAAGTGTTTCTCCGGTCGGATTGATCATTCTGATGAAGAAAGTTTCATTGCCACCTTCGGTGATATCATTGGCTGCTGCATCAAAACAAACACGTAGTCTGTCGATGTTTTTGGCATAACGTTTTTTGTGTTCTTTATTTTTGCTGTCAACCTTTAAGCCTGTGATTTCGACTTTGCTTACAGGTATTACAGAAGCTCTTGTTACTTTTGAAGACAATTTTTCGTTTTGTGATGCAAGATTATCTTTTTCACTCACCAAGGCTGCTTTAGCTGCAGTCAAGCTTTCTGTATTGGCCTTTTCTGACTGGAGATCGGTCGTTAGTTTTGTATTATCGGCAGTCAACTGTTCATTTTTCATCTTCAACTCTTCTAGTTGCGCCATGAACTGATCTCTTTGGCTAATAAGCTGAGCGATTTGTTCTTTCGCCTTACTTAGGTCACCTTTGTTTTTAAGCAAATTTGAAATCTGGTTTTTTTGTGCCTGAAGGTCAGATTTTTGTTTGTCAATCATGGCATTCATTTCTTCATTATCGCCACGCATCTCTTCAAGTTTGCTGAGCGATTCGTTGTATTGTTGTTCTAGTTCGAGTTTTAGTTTGCTTGTTTCATCAAGTTGGGTACTCAATTGAGTATTTGCTGTTGTCAATTTTGACTTATTGTATAGCAAATAAGCATTTACACCCAACAAAGCAATGATGGCAGCGATGGCAATACCTAAGATTTTATTGCGGTTGTCATTTTGGGCACTCATAATGTTCAAATTTTGGTTTTGATTAAAAGTTAATTAATTTCGCATTGTATAACGCAAAATTAATATATTAAAGTATATTTGAATGTTAACAAACTGTAAAAAATGCTACAAAACATCGATCTAAGTAAAATTTTGTTTCTCGACGTCGAAACGGTAAGTCAAAAATCCAGTTTTGACGAACTCGATGAAACATTTCAAAGCCTGTGGACACGTAAAAGCAGACAATTTCTGAAAGACAATACCGAAGACCCGGATGCCGTCAAAGAAACATATACTGATAAAGCCGGCATTTTTTCTGAATTTGCAAAGGTAGTCTGTATCTCAGTTGGCTTTTTGAGAATGGAAGGAAAAAAAATGGTATTCCGTCTTAAATCCTTTTATGGCGATGATGAAGCTGAGGTATTACGTGATTTTTCTAATTTGCTGAACAAAAATTACAACAATCCGCTCAGTTCGTTTCTGTGCGGACATAATATTAAGGAGTTTGATATTCCTTTTTTATGTCGGCGAATGATAATCAATGGCTTGGAAATTCCTGAAATAATGCAGGTATCGGGCAAAAAGCCGTGGGAAATAAAACATTTTATCGACACACTTGAGTTGTGGAAATTCGGTGACATCAAAAATTTTACAAGCCTTAACTTACTGGCAGCTGTGCTCGGTGTTCCATCACCAAAAGATGACATTGATGGTAGCCAGGTGGGGCGTGTATATTGGCAGGAAAAAGACACCGAAAGAATTGCACAGTATTGTCAGAAGGACGTACAGACTTGCATGCAGATACTTCTACGACTGCAGGGGAAAGATTTATTACCAGAGGATCAAATAGAAAAACCATGACAAAACATTTAATAGCACCATCGTTATTATCAGCCGATTTCAGAAACCTTGCCAGAGACATGGAAATGATTAACAATAGTGAAGCCGACTGGTTTCATGTTGATGTGATGGATGGAAACTTCGTTCCAAACATAAGTTTCGGAATGTTTATAGTCGAATTCATGAAATCAGTAGCAAAAAAACCACTTGACTGCCACCTGATGATGGTACAACCGGAGCGTTATATTGCAGAATTTCGCAAGGCGGGCGCTGATGTCATTACGGTACATTATGAGGCATGCCCTCACCTGCATCGCACTGTACAACAAATTAAGCAGACGGGTGCAAGAGCCGGTGTTGCATTGAACCCTCATACACCTGTTGAGGTATTGCAGGACATCATCATCGACCTTGACATAGTACTCATCATGTCTGTAAATCCGGGATTCGGCGGGCAATCGTTTATAGAACAAACCTATAATAAGGTAAAAAGAGTTAAAAGCATGATATTGGCTACCGGCTCAACTGCATTGATAGAAGTAGATGGAGGCGTAGGCTTGGGCAATACAAAACGGCTTGTGGAATGTGGCGCTGATGTACTTGTAGCCGGCAATGCTGTATTTAAGGCCGAAAACCCTGCTCAAACCATTCACCAGTTAAAAAACCTGACGGACAAAACATATCTTGTCTAGTATCCGTTCAACCCAATGGCTTAATAAGACAGTATGCAGATATTCCTGAAGCGTTTTCTTTTCATTGTAATGGTTCTTAATAATGTTGCCGCATTCGCGCAATACAAAACTGTGGTCACAGGTCGGGTAGCAGACCTTGAGACAAACCAAGGTATAGAATTTGTAAACATACGCATCGACGGTACTACACGTGGTACAGAATCAGACGAAGACGGAAACTTCGAAATAGTAGTAAATACGAATGAAAAAGCGAATCTGATTTTCACACGTATAGGTTATAAACAATATACCCACAGCATTCCTTCATTTTCTCAGGGACAATTGAAGCTTGACATAAAAATGGTGCCAGCAGACTCCAAAATGGAAGTGGTGATTACGGAAGAAAAAATTATCTCCGGGGGCATGGTCAGACAAAATGTTGAAGAACTAAAGTTATTGCCAAGTGCCAGTGGCAATCTGGAAAGTGCATTGCCCAGTATAGCGCTCGGTACATCTTCCGGTACAGGGGGCGAACTTAGTGCCCAATACAATGTACGTGGAGGCAACTACGACGAAAATCTGGTTTATATCAATGACTTTGAAATATTCAGACCACAACTCATCCGTACATCGCAGCAAGAAGGTCTTACTTTCCCGAATATAGACCTTATTCGCGATCTGTCTTTTTCTTCCGGTGGATTCCAGGCAAAATATGGTGACAAACTTTCTTCGGTGTTAGACATTAATTATAAAAGGCCTGAAAAAATAAAAGCCTCTGTATCCGGGAGTTTTTTGGGTGGCTCAGCACATCTTGAGGGCTCTAGGCCAATACACCGCGATACTTACCGAAAATTTCGTTACCTTGTAGGCGCACGTTATAAAACTTCAAAATATCTGCTCAATTCGCTGGAAGTGGAGGGTGAGTACGTGCCGACATATACCGATATTCAAACATTCCTTACTTACGATATAACGAGAAGTCTTCAATTGGGCATTATTGGCAACTACAACAAGAGCAATTATTATTTTAAACCCGAAAGCAGTAGTTCGGGTGCAGGCTTGGTCAATTTTGCACTTCGTCTGAGCACTGCGTATGAAGGACAGGAAGCAGACGATTTTGCACAAATGATGGGTGGATTATCACTTACATTCGTACCAGATACGAAGAAAAATCCTTATTTCATCAAACTCTTGGCCGCTGCGCACCGTGGCTACGAAGACGAAACATACGACATCCTCGGATACTATTCCCTTGGTCAGGTGGAGACCAATCTTGGTTCGGACAAGGCAGGCCAGGTAGTAGCCGTACTCGGTGAAGGCACGCAACACAATTACGCTCGCAACCACCTCATCTCTACGGTCAAAAATCTCGAACTGCGTGGCGGACACGATTTTCAAGGAAAGAATGAAGATGGTAAATCGGCCAACAACTTCCTCGAGTGGAGCTTAAAGGCACAATCTGAAGAAATAAGCGACAAACTAAATGAATGGGAAAGGCTCGACTCAGCCGGTTATTCACTCAACTACAGTCTGGAAAATCTGTACCTGAAGTCGGTATTGAAAACCAAAAACCAGATTAATTCGATAAAATATTCTGCTTTTATCCAAAACACTTATACCATCAAGACCGATGATAAGGCAGAATGGAAACTCAACCTCGGAGTACGGGCAATGTACCGCGACCTCAACAGCGAGCTGCTTGTCGGTCCACGAGCACAAGTGCAATTCAGGCCATTAAGCTGGCACAACGACTGGGCATTCCGGTTATCCGGTGGATATTATTATCAACCGGCTTTTTATCGTGAAATGCGAAGACCCAACGGCACTGTAAATACCGGACTACTCAGCCAAAAATCGGCTCAGATAGTAGGCGGTATATCAAGACAAATAAACTGGACCCGGATTTCAGACAAACCTTTTACGCTTATAGCAGAAATGTATTATAAAAAGCTTTGGGACGTGGTTTCGTACGAAGTAGATAATGTACGCATAAGGTATTCGGGTGAAAATAATGCAACAGGCTACGTTACAGGATTCGATCTCAGGCTTAACGGCGAATTTGTTCCAAATGCAGAGTCATGGATTAATCTGTCCTTCCTCAGAGCACGCGAAAACCTGGATGGCGTACAGCACAAAATACGTGAGGTTGGGCAAGCAGAAGGCAAGGACGTAGCAGATGTACCCCGCCCTACCGACCAGTTGTTCAATGTCAATATATTTTTCCAGGATTATCTCCCACGTAACGAAAACTTTAAAGTACACATTAATCTGGCAGTAGGTTCGGGGCTACCATTCGGCATCAAAGACAATAATCAGGTGTATAGAAATACCTACCGGTACAGTGCATATCACCGTGCAGATATAGGTTTTAGCTTGTTGTTGTGGGACAAGAAATGGAAAGATCGCAAGCCTCATCATTTTCTGCGATTCAGTGAAAATACATGGGTAAGTCTAGAAATTTTCAACCTGCTGAACGTACAAAATACAGCCTCCAACAACTGGATAAAAACTGTATTCAACACACAATACGCCATTCCGAACCGACTTACGAGTCGCAGAATTAACCTTAGGCTCAGAATGGATTTCTAACAATTTCACATAAAAAAGAAGCATGAAAAATCTTTTTCAAAAAGAAATATTAGAAGAAGTACTTACCAGGATAGAACATCTTACTCCGGATACACCAGCACGATGGGGCGTAATGAATGTTGCACAAATGCTGGCTCATTGTGCCGAATCAGTTGATATGGCAACAGGCACTAACAAACCCACCCGGATGCTTTTAGGCCGGATTTTCGGAAAATTATTCCGCCCTGTGTACAGCAATGCTATCCCATTTATGAAAAACCTGCCAACAGCCAAAAGTTTAAGGATTAGAGATGAAAGAGATTTTAATAACGAAAAAGAAAAGCTGATTACAAAACTAAAACAATTCAGCAAAGGAGGTGAAGCAGTCTGTACTTCTTTTCCGCATCCGCTACTGGGGCGGCTTACTCCTAATGAATGGAGTGTAGGCACATACAAACACCTCGACCACCATCTCAGACAGTTTGGAGTTTGAAAAATGGATGTCGAATATCATTTAGAATAGAAAGGCAGGAATTACTTCGCGTTGGTAAATCCAGTTTGCTTTGGTAAAATTCGTTGTATCTTTGCAAAACTATATTGCATGTCTGTTGCAGACAAAGATATTTCAACAAACCAGAAAACCATGGTAGATATCATCAGATTTTTTAAATTCGGATTAGTAGGCTCTGTAGGCATTCTGATAGATTTTAGTCTGACCTGGTTATTTCGAGACCGATTGAAATGGAATCAATATATAGCTAACATTATTGGATTTTGTGTGGCTGCGAGCAGCAATTTTGTATTGAATAAAATTTTTACCTTTCAGGATCAGGATCACACAATAATTACGCAGTACCTTACATTTTTTATGATTTCGTGTATTGGATTGATAATGAACTCATTATTTTTACTGATGCTACAGAAGAAAACCAATCTCAATTTTTATTTTAGCAAGATTCTGGTAACCGGTTTGCTCTTTCTTTGGAATTATGCTGCCAATAGTATATACACTTTCAATACCACCACATGAGTTTAAGCCAAAAAACCATACTACTGATAATTATTGCTACTGGGCTGCGAATAATATTTGCAGGAAGCATCGAATTGGGCAATGATGAAGTGTACTACATAACTTATGCTCAAAAGTTGCAGTGGAATTATTTCGATCATCCACCATTGGTTGGGTTATTGATAAAGATCACCAGCCTCAACTTGTGGCTTACTAACGAGATATTTATCCGCCTCGGCCCGATATTATTGGCCGCCGTTGATACATGGCTTATATTTCGCATAGGTACTCATATCAAAAATGAAAAAGCCGGATACCTTGCAGCATTATTCTTCACAGCATCACCTTACACTTCCATCATAAGCGGTCTGTTCATTATGCCGGATGCTCCGATGTTGTTTTTCTGGTTGCTGAGTATCTGGTTATTAGTTCGCGTATTCGACCCCAACATATCAAAACGTCAATCGAACATCTCATTGTTGCTATTTGGGCTCACGGCTGGTCTAGCTATAATGGGTAAAGTACATGCTATTTTTCTATGGGTCGGTCTAGGCATTTATTTATTATTGTACAACCGAAGGATGCTGCTAAATCCGGTTCTTTACCTGGCCGGTGTGATAAGTATGGCTATCATTTCGCCGATATATTTTTGGAATGCCCAAAACGACTTCATTACCTATAAGTTTCAGGGCAGTAGAGTCACAGTCAACAGCGGATTCCGTGCCGACAGTTTGCTTACGGAGTTGTTCGGTGGCATTTTGTACAACAATCCGGTCAACTACGTTCTGATCCTTATTGCACTAATTGCCATTTTTCGAAAAAAACGCCCATCGGTATTCCCCTACAGAAATCTGCTTTTGTGCCTGAGTCTGCCACTTATCGGTATTTTAATATTTGTGTCTTGTTTCCGTTCCACATTACCGCACTGGAATGGTCCGGGCTTTGTAGTTCTTAGCATCGTTGCTTCAGCATGGCTGGCAGAAACACATTTTACGAAATACAATAAATGGCTTACAACTGCTAATATTGTCCTTTTACTCATTGCGATAGTGGCTGTTCTGGGTATTAATTTTTATCCCGGCACGCCGGGCAATAAAGACTATGCAAAATTGGGAGAAGACGACCTGACACTGGAAATGTACGGCTGGAAACAGTTCAATCAATCATTCAGGCAAATGTATGAAGACGACACCCGCTCCGGAAAAATGAAGAAGAATTCGGCCATTGCTACACACAAATGGTTTCCGGGTGGCCATCTCAATTTTTATGTAGCTCTGCCAGACAGCATTACCCTTATCGGGCTTGGCACATTAAATGACATCCACCATTTCTACTGGCTCAATGAAGTGCGACCAAAATTAAAGAAAGGAGATGATGCATATATCATAGTACCGTCCAATCTTAACTATTCTGTGCGTGTAGATGACACCTACGGTCAAATGTTTAATGCTATTGAAAAACCGAGCATCATCGACCAGTTGCGAAATGGCAAACCGGCAAGGTATTTCTCTGTATATCGCGCGCACGGCTTCAGGCCACCCGAAGCGGTTGGTTACTGATGTGCTGAGCCGGGCGATGGGTGTTTTTCCATTTTTTTATGAATTTCATTTAGCAGGTTCAATTGTCTTGCTTGTGTTTCGAACAAGGTTTTTATTTGTTCTTCAAGCAGTAGATCCACTTTCTGATGCAGCCTAAGTATTTCCATTTCGGCTTTCAGATTGATCAGGTAATCATTTTCTGCTCTTATTCGGTCTTTTTCTTCTTGTCGGTTTTGGCTCATCATTATGATGGGAGCTTGCACAGCCGCTAGACAAGAAAGAACGAGATTCATCAGTATAAACGGATAAGGATCAAAAGCAAGATCTTTTTTGACCACAACATTATACACTATCCATAAAAACAAAATGACCCCGAATGCAATAATGAATTTCCAACTACCTCCAAACCGTGCAACTTTGTCAGAAATGCGTTGACCACGTGTGAGTATATCGGCCTGTGGATTCATCAGGTTGTTGATGATGAGTTTTTCTTCATTGATGGTTTCGACAACTATCTCTTTTAGTTTTGCCAGGTGCTGTTGTTGATCTCTTAGCATTCTTTCAAGTTCGGAGTCTTTTTTCATATTAAAATGTTTTGTGCAAACAAAATTAAGTAAAGTGCCGGAATAAACCGATAACACTGTGCAGAATATTCAAATAAGAGAATTGTGGTTGTCGGTATCACACACATTTTTAAATAACAGCAATGAAAAACTTTTTTTCGGCAAATGAATGAAATTTTCCGAAATTCTTTCAATTGTTAATAAAAATCACTACATTGCAGAATCAAATAAAAGTATTATTATTATGTCACAATCTAGGAAAGCTCAGAATATACAGAGGAAAGATCAGAGAGATTCGAAGAAATTTTTTACCATACTCGGCATTATCGTAGTTGTATTGATGCTGGTAGTGTACTTGATATATTCTAACAGTTAATACTGAGTTTACATCATCAGAATTAATTCCAGTATTTCTTTTTACCATAATAACATGATATGGCAGGAGATTTTTTTGTCACAACAATTGGCTATTTCCCATCTGTTGAAGTGTTTGTATTAGGTGAAAATTATTCGAAATGGAAGGTAGAGGCACAAGAGCATTATCAGAAGACCGGGTTACGGAACAAATGCTGTATTGTTGGTTCGCAAGGTAGGTGCACCTTGAGTATTCCGCTTGAGCAAGGCAGAAACAATGGGTTGCCTATACGTGAAGTAAAAATATCCAATACTGTCAATTGGCAGAAACAGCATTGGCAAACCATCCGTACCAACTATGGCAAGTCGCCTTTCTTTATTCATTATGCTCCTTATTTTGAAGCTTTTTACCAAAAAGGACATCAATACTTGTTCGACCTATGTATAGAAAGTACTGCCTTGCTGATCAAACTACTCAAACTGGATGTAAGTCTGGAGCCAACAAAGGATTTTATCCGGCACTATGAAGGAGAAGGTATCTTGGATTTTAGGTTCCCAAAAACGGCGAATTCATTTGTAAAAATAATACATCAACCTTATCCGCAGGTATTCAGTGACCGGCATGGCTTTACAGAAAATCTCTCAGCCATTGATTTATTATTTTGTTTAGGAACTGATGCTAAAAAAATTTTGAAAAAAAGCAAAATTATGTATCTTTGACGTTATTGGGCTGTATAGGGAAAAGTGCAATAGGAATACGCCGCAAACAATAGATTTTAGCTAATATTTTATGAACCATAAAACGATCCGTCATGACTAGAATTTTTTGCGTCTTATTAAACTTCGTTGTCATTTTCAATCTTACAGGTCAGAACAAACCAAACCCTGTGATAAAAGTGAAATATCCTAAAACAAAAACCGTAAACCAGGTTGATGATTATTTTGGCACCAAAGTCTCAGATCCATATAGGTGGCTTGAAGACGACAAAGCTCCCGAGGTAGCACAATGGGTAGATGAAGAAAACGCCGTTACAGCTTCGTATTTTTCAAACATTCCTTTCAGAAGCAAGATTGTATCCAGATATCAGGAATTATTCAATTATGTAAAACTATCGACACCTATCAAGATTGGGAAGTATTTTATTTTTTCGAAAAATGAAGGCCTTCAAAACCAGCCGGTAGTTTACATTCAGGAAGGAGAAAAAGGCGAACCTCAGGTATTACTTGACCCAAATACTATGTCAAAGGAGGGCACCGAATACATCACATTGATGGAGCATTCAAAAAACAAGCGTTATCTGGCATTTACAAAATTTGCAGCCGGCTCAGACTGGTCAGAGATACGCGTCATTGACCTGGAAACCAAACAACAACTGCCAGATGTCATCAAATGGGTAAAATTTAGCAATGCATCATGGCAGGGAAACGGATTCTACTATAGCCGCTTCCCTGAGCCAAAAGGTGGTGGAGAATTATCAGATGCCAACAAATATCATTCTATTTATTACCACAAACTAGGTACACTACAATCCGAAGATAAAAAAATATTCGGCAATGATGACGCCCCACTTATGACGCACTTTTGCTCAGTGACCGAAGATGAAAGATACCTGGCTGTATATGCAGCTACCGGTACAGATGGGTTCGAGACTTACTTCAAAGATCTTCGTGACCCGAATTCGAAATTCGAAAAACTATTCAGTGGATTTGACAACAAGAGCACCATTGTTGATAACAATGACGACTTTTTCTTAGTTCACACCAATATTGATGCTCCGAATTACAAATTGATACAGATAGATCCAAAATTTCCTGACAAGAAAGGTTGGGCGACCATTATTCCACAATCTAAGACAGATGTACTTGAGAGTGTGACCACCGGTGGCGGAAAATTGTTTGCCCAATATCTCAAAAATTCAACCAACAAAATCATTTTTTACGACCGTCAAGGATACTCTCCTACTGAAATAAAACTCCCTGAACTCGGTACAGTATCCGGAATGAGCGGGGGCAAGGACGACGAAGACATTTACTACACTTTCTCTTCATTCCTTTACCCGCCAACAATTTTTAAATTCAACATACCAAGTGGTAAAGCTGAGCCTTATTTCCAAACCGAATTCAAGTTCAACCCTAAAGATTACGTGTCAAAACAAGTATTTTACCAAGGAAAAGACGGCAAGAAAATATCCATGTTTTTAGTACATAAAAAAGGATTAAAGTCTGACGGCCAAAACCCTTGTTATCTATATGGTTATGGTGGATTTAACATTTCGATGGTACCACAGTACAGCCCTTCAAGATTATTGTTGATAGAAAATGGAGCAGTGTTTGCGATGCCTAACATAAGAGGTGGTGGAGAATATGGTGAAGACTGGCACAAGGCTGGTATGATGGATAAAAAGCAGACGGTCTTTAATGATTTCATAGCAGCAGCTGAATATCTCATTAACCGAAAATATACCAGTGCTGAAAAACTCGGTATAGCGGGTGGCTCTAATGGCGGTCTGCTTGTAGGTGCATGTATGACACAACGCCCCGATTTGTTTGCTGTAGCATTGCCGGCAGTAGGTGTGATGGATATGCTTCGTTTTCATAAATTCACCATCGGTTGGGCCTGGGTACCAGAATACGGATCAAGTGAAAAACCTGAGCAATTCGCTTATCTGTACAAATATTCGCCTTATCATAACCTCAAGAAAGGTACTGCCTACCCTGCTACTTTGGTGACTACTGGCGACCATGACGACCGTGTTGTACCGGCACACAGTTTCAAATTCGCTGCTCAGCTGCAGGCGTTCCAGAAAGGGAATAAGCCCGTACTTATAAGAATAGAAAAGAGTGCAGGGCACGGCGCCGGCAAACCAACGACCAAAATAATAGAAGAGCAGGCAGATATATTATCTTTTTTCCTTTATAACACAAATGCGGTAATTAAATATTGATGAATTTAAGATTATCATTTTCAATATTGGTGTGCTGTCTAATGGCAGCATGTTCGTCAGAAAAAAAAGTACAAAATAATGAGGGTCCGGTGACGGATCCTCATTCCTTTTCAATGCCACAGCATGTGAAGGCCAAGCATCTCAATCTCGATATCGCAGTCGATTTTGAATCTAAAACGATTTCCGGCATCGCTACATACGATCTTGAAAGCACAAGCGGCAATGAAGTCATTTTTGATACCAGAGACCTTACCATCTATGAAGTAACACTCGACGATAAATCGAAAACTGAATTTACACTTGGGCAGACGATTGCCGACAAAGAATACCTGGGTCAAAAACTCACCATCAAACTAAAACCTGACACCAGGAAAGTGAGCATAAAATACAGTACAAGCCCGGATGCTGCAGCACTACAATGGCTCAGTCCCGAACAAACAAACGATAAAACCTGGCCGTTTTTATTCACGCAAGGACAAGCGATACTCACACGCAGTTGGATACCCATACAGGACAGCCCGGGCATTCGCATTACGTATAATGCCACTGTGAGGGTTCCGAAACCATTGCTTGCAGTGATGAGTGCTACCAATCCGACAGAGAAGAACAACAGCGGAGTCTATACTTTCGTAATGGATAAACCAATACCTGCCTATCTGATGGCACTGGCTGTAGGTGATCTGGCATTTGCATCTTTAGGAAAGCGCACCGGAGTATATGCCGAGCAAAAATTCCTGCCAAAATGCGCCTACGAATTTGCAGATGTTGAGAAAATACTTGAAGCTGCTGAAGATCTATACGGACCTTATCAATGGGATAGATACGATATACTTGTGTTACCACCTTCATTCCCATTTGGAGGAATGGAAAATCCTAAACTGACCTTTGCCACACCTACTATTATAGCCGGTGACCGTTCACTTATTTCACTGATAGCACACGAACTTGCACATTCATGGTCGGGCAATCTTGTTACGAATGCCAATTGGAATAATTTCTGGCTCAATGAAGGATTTACAGTGTATTTTGAGAGGCGACTTACAGAAAAAGTCTATGGAAAAGATTTTGCAGGAATGGAAGCAAGACTCGGGTATCAGGATTGGGTCAATGAAGCAAATGCTTTTGGGCTAACATCAGATGATACCAAACTAACGGTTAACCTCACAGACCGTGACCCCGATGATGGCATGACGGACATACCTTATGAAAAAGGATATGCTTTCCTAAGATATATTGAAGAAAATACCAATCGCGACAGCTTTGATGTTTTTCTGAAGAAATATTTTAAGCAATTTGCCTTCAAGACCATCACCACACCCGTATTTCTAGACTATTTGCAAAAAAATTATTTAAACAAATTTCCGGATTTTGATCCAAAAATAGACCTGTGGCTCAACCAACCCGGCATTCCCGCACAAGCCACACCACCTGTTTCTGTAAAATTTGATGCGCTTGATAAAATGATAGCCAGCTACCGGGATGGGAAAATTTCAGAAAAAGACTTCAACCACAATTTTTCATCACACGAATGGGTTTATCTGATACGCAAACTACCCGACACCTTAACTGACAAGCAATTCGAAAATTTCAATAAATTATACAAATGGTCAAAGTCAGGCAATAACGAGATAAAGGCTGCATGGATAGAAAAAGCAACAATTACCGGACACGGCAAAGCTATACTTGATGATACCTCGGCATTCCTTGAATCGGTAGGCAGACGAAAATACCTTGAACCAATCTATACCGCATTGAAAACCAAAGGACTCGGGGTTGAAGCAAAAGAAATTTATGCAAAAGCAAGACCACTCTACCATTATGTAGCAGTTCGTACTATTGATGAATTGCTGAATTTTCATCCAAAATAAAATGAATCCGCCTTTAGCAGAACGGCTTAGACCACATACACTCGAGCAATACGCAGGCCAGGAACACCTACTGGGGCCGGGAAAAGTATTGCGCAATGCTATCGAGAACAATCAGCTACCGTCCTTCATCCTTTGGGGGCCACCCGGTGTGGGAAAAACCTCACTGGCTTTTCTTATTTCAAAAATTTGTGAAAGGCCTTTTTTTACACTGAGCGCCATTCAGGCTGGTGTAAAAGACATTCGTGAAGTATTTGAAAAAGCAAAAAAAGAAAGATTTTTCAACAGACCAAATCCGATCCTGTTTATTGATGAAATCCATCGCTTCAGCAAGTCACAGCAAGATGCCTTATTGGGCGAAGTAGAGAAAGGAACCGTGACACTCATTGGCGCCACTACAGAGAATCCATCTTTTGAGGTTATACCTGCCCTATTGTCGAGGTGTCATGTATATGTACTCAAACATCTGGAGCACGAACAGCTCATTTCGCTCATAGAAAATGCAGTCAAAACCGATTACGAACTCAAGCAAAAGCATTTTTCATTTAAGTCTTACGATGCTATCATTCGACTAAGTGGTGGTGATGCCCGTAAGCTATACAACATTATAGAGCTGCTGGCAAATACAATTCTTCCGGGCGAATCTATAGAAGTAACCGACGAGCTCGTGATGGAAAAAGTACAGCAGCATCTGTCCGTGTATGACAAAGGAGGCGAAATGCATTATGATGTAATATCAGCCTTCATAAAATCCATCCGCGGCAGTGACCCCAATGCAGCAGTATATTGGCTGGCACGCATGGTAGAAGGTGGAGAAGATCCCGACTTTATCTGCCGAAGGTTGATTATCCTGGCGAGTGAAGATATCGGTCTTGCCAATCCGAATGCCTTGCTTATGGCCAAAACAGCACATGATGCCATCAAAATGGTTGGATGGCCGGAAGGGAGGATCATTTTATCACAAGCTGCAATCTATCTGGCTACTTCACCTAAGAGCAACTCTGCTTATGAAGCTATAGAAAATGCGCTTTACACCGTAAGGAGCCAGCCCAATGCACCAGTGCCTTTATCATTGCGTAATGCGCCTTCTGCATTGATGAAGAAGCTTGATTATGGAAAAGATTACAAATATGCACATGGCTATGAAGGTAATTTTGTACAAGCTGATTTCTTGCCAGAACAGTTGAAGGGCAAAATATTGTATCGTCCGGGAAAAAATTCATCTGAAAATAAAATACTTGAGCAACTTATTGCTCATTGGGACGGTATTTATAAATATAATCAATAAAATACTTTATATTTGTAAAAAAACAGGTATGACAGACCACACTGAAAACTTAAAAATGATTGAACAGAGCGCAAGAGATTGTGCCGAAACCTACATTCGTCCTCACGTAATGGAATGGGACGAGTCGCAGCATTTTCCGGTAGATGCAATGAAAATACTGGGGCAGCATGGCTTCTTGGGCGTGTTAGTACCTGAAGAATATGGTGGATCCGGACTGGGTTATCAGGAATACATTACGGTCATCGGTGAAATAGCAAAAGTATGTGGTTCGGTCGGCTTGTCGGTAGCAGCCCACAATTCGCTGTGTACCGGGCATATCATGGCATTTGGCAATGAAGAACAAAAGAAAAAATACCTGCCACTATTGGCTACAGGTGAATGGATTGGTGGATGGGGCCTCACAGAGCCAAATACAGGAAGCGATGCCGGCAGAATGCAATGTGTAGCAAAAAAGGATGGTGACTACTACGTTATAAACGGCACGAAGAGTTGGATAACTCACGGTATATCAAGTAATGTTTGCGTACTCATAGCCCGTACAGGAGAGTTGCTCGACAGTCATGGTATGAGTGCATTCATCATAGAACGAGGTACTCCCGGATTTAGCTATGGCAAGAAAGAAAATAAGCTTGGCATGCGTGCATCCGAAACAGCAGAATTAATCTTTGACAACTGCCGTGTGCACAAGTCACAATTGTTGGGTAATGAAGGAGATGGTTTTGTTCAGGCAATGAAAATATTGGACGGAGGTAGAATAAGCATAGCTGCACTTGCACTGGGTATAGCAAAGGGAGCATACGAAGCATCGGTAAAATATGCACAGGAACGTCAACAGTTTGGAAAGCCGATAGCCAGTTTTCAAGGCATAAGCTTCAAACTTGCCGACATGGCAACCAAGATAGAAGCAGCCGAATTATTGACACGAAAGGCTGGCGATATGAAGAACCAAGGATTGAAAATGACCAAAGAAGGCGCAATGGCAAAATATTATGCATCCGAAATATCGGTAGAAGTGTCAACAGATGCTGTGCAGATATTTGGCGGATATGGATATACTAAGGATTTTCCGGTCGAAAAATTTTACCGCGACTCAAAACTATGTACCATTGGTGAAGGCACGTCAGAGATTCAAAAGATAGTAATAGCGAGGGAAGTATTGAAAGAATAATACTACATGAAGCATACAAAAATGCGGTTAACTTTGCTCAAGTTAACCGCATTTTTATTTATAAAAAAACCTGATTACTTAAATGTGATTCGAGTCTGTACCCCAAGTATATTGGTAGTGACACTTAGTTGGGCGGCTGATATATTCACAATCTGATAAGTGGTTGTTACTTTGTTTTGATCAATGAGTACAACCTGCTTCTCGTCCGGACTTAAAGACCAGTTACCTTGATTGTTGGTTTGTGGTGCTGCAGGTGAACATTTTGTGGCTCCTTCATCAACCGTAAATGTGCCATCAGCTTTAAGGTTCATGCAATTATCGAAATCACAAGGCTTATATATCAGGTTTGTGACATCTGACCATGTCTGATCCGGATTTTGAGTTTCAGCTTTGGAAAGATACCAGCATGATTTGCTTATAAGGTAGTCTTTTGTGGTCTTGGTATCATCTTTATCACACGAGGCAATAAAAATGAGCATTAAAGCAACAGGTAATAAAAATTTGCGGATTGTTTTCATAGGTGATATTTTAGGTAATGAATGTAATGATACAAATAACGTCTGTAAATAACAATTATTTTGTGGAAAAATGAAATATTTTACAGTTAGCGGTATTTCGGGGCAATCTGAAGTCATCGTCTCTTGATAGAAAAGATACACAAGTAAGTTCTTGACAATTTACAAAAAAATGGCCTGTTTGTACAACAAATCAGGTGAGTTGTGTGTTAAGACTGGCAAACTATACACAAAAATTTTAACCAAACGAATAAATGTCACTATTATGAAATTAAAGAATGTTGTGTTGATGGCTACCGCAGCCGCATTGAGTGTCGCAGCTTGTACAAAGGAAAGCACTGTTTGCGATACCGAAAAAGTAACTTACAATAACCAGATCAAAACAATTTTTGCAGGTTGTACAGATGCAGGCTGCCACAATAGCAGCTCTGTCAATGGTAGTTTGGCCAATTACCAGGATGCTGTTAATTTTCCAAAAAAATCGAAATTAATTGGTGCTCTGAAGTGGGAAGAAGGCTTTGTGCAAATGCCATCAGGCAAAGGAAAACTAAGTGATTGTGATATTTCGAAAGTAGAAAAATGGATTGATTCGGGCTATCCTGAAAACTAAATATAACGTAAGCTCTACCATTTGACTTGAATGGTGGCCACAATATCATGTTATCAAGGTGCGTGCACAGCGGCAAATACATTCATTACCGCAGTACACGCACTTCTTTATTAAGTTCCTTTAATATCCTAATGGTAGGCGTAATCCTTATGCGAAATACTTGAGCACCAAAAACCTACTGCACCTATCTTGCTTCATCTTCGCTCAAAAATCATCTTTTGAAAATGATCTTCTGTATATAGGCACTATGCGTTAGATCGGTCAAGTATAGTAAGTCATTTTAGATTCAAAGAAATATTTTTCATTTATCTAAGTCATGCAAAAGAATATTTTATATAAATAGAAATTATTTTTGCTAAATAATACAGAATATTAGAAAACAAAATGTATGACGAAAATAATTAATAAATAAAGTGCAGTTGCTATGTACAACATTGCCAATTCAGATTAGAAAATCATAAGCTTGATTGTTAAACAAACTTTTATATTTAATTAACACAATATACACTATATTTTATTTGAAATATAAATAAAGTAAACAAATATTTTAATATTTTAACAAATATTCAATACTATATTTGCATTGCATTTTAGAAAACTGAAATATTCTTTTTAACCAACAAAACACTACACTATTATGAAACTTAAGATGATGATACTTATTGTATCAAGCGTTTTGGTGTTGGCTATGTCTTGCACCAAAGAGACCGCAGTCTGTAACACAGAAAAAGTCACCTACAACAACCAAATCAAAACCATAATGGCAGGCTGTACTTACCCCGGCTGTCACAATAGTGGGTCTGTTAATGGTGGTCTGACCAGCTATCAAGAGTGCATAAATTTTCCTAAGAAAGATAAGTTGCTCAGCGCTGTTAACTGGGATGGCAAAGCGGTAATCATGCCTCCGAGTAAAAACAAAATCAGCGACTGCGATATTTCGAAAATGGCAAAATGGATTGATTCAGGCTATCCTGAAAACTAAAATTTCAGCTTGGCTGATAAAATGTTCTTCTAAAAACCTCTAAAATGCAGATTGCATCCCGATCTAACCAACAGTATCGGGATGCATTTTTTATCTCAAAAATCCTCTGATAATGCTGTTTACTTCCTCCGATTTTTCATACATTACAAAATGACCTGCTTTAGGTATCAATTTCAAGCTGCAGTTGGGCATTCTGGAAGCTCCCTTTTCAGCATATTTTCTGGTGGGCCCACCGTTGAGAAATCGATTGGGTATCAGGTTGTCATTTTCACCAAAAATACACAACGCAGGTTGTTTGATGTCGGGCAAAAAATCAAATACAGCTTGGTCAACCATCCCTTTGACACTTTGGGTAATAGCATAGCAGTATGCCGGAAAATCGGTAGCGCCGCGCATTTCGATTCTATCTTTCACCATAAATTCGGCATCAGCCGGCATTTGATAAAAATTGTAGGCCAGATTGAGCCGTATATTTTCCACAGTAGTCAACCGTACGCCGTCCACGGTCATTACATCTCTAAACCATTGTTTTTCACCTTTGTTAAACACTTCGAATCCGGCCGGTGCAATAAGTATCAGCTTTTTGACAAGTGTAGGATATTTGATTGCGGTGACCATACTGATCTGCCCACCCATTGAATGCCCGGCAAGTATTACTTTGCCCAGGTTTTTCTTCTGACAAAATTCATGAATGACATCTGCATAAAACTCCATTGTACCACTATAGTTTTCTTTGGAAGATTTTCCATAACCTGGCAGATCGATGGCAATACATTTATAAAAATCCTTGAGTGACTCTACGTTTTTGTTCCATGCTGGAATGTAACTACCCAGACCATGTATAAACAGTATAGTCTCATTGCCCGAGCCTTCTTCTATATATGAAAGTTCAATATCGTTATTGAGTGAAATGAATTTTGAGTCATAATTATATACCAAATCTTTCATACTCTTCATCACTGATGTGTAATGTTGAGCATTACCATGTATCTGTACCAAACAAATAATTGCAATGATGATATATTTTGCTGATTTTTTCATGCTTTAAAAAATTAACCATTTCAAACTAATAAAACCTGTCCATGGATTAACCGGACGAATGGGTACGCCACCATTGACTACAGGGCTATCGTAGAAATCGCCCAGGCTCAGGTATGCTGCATGTGCTTCAATAGTAAGAAATGCACCGAAGTCGTATCCTACCTTACCATTGACTTCAAGCCCCATAAAATTGCCTCCTCCTGCAGGTGCTACCGGAGCAAAGGCAGCAGCTGTACCGAGTTTTGTATGCAGTTTATTCGGTATAAAATCGTGGGCCACATTGAGTGTACCTCCTGCTACACCAAGACCCATATTGGAAATATCTGCCACCGCTGCCACATACCGGTTTACTACATTGCCATGAGGAAACAACAAGTAAGCACCGTGTCCTATAAATATACCTGCCGGGCTACCCCAGGTATTACCGGTGATAACACCCGAATATTTTTTATCTGATAGGTCATTATCATCTCCTGTTGTAAATAGCAGATCTGCAGTAACGGCATCACCTGCAGTCTGTCCGTATCGATATCCGGCACGCAGATTGGCACCTACACCGAGAATATCAGCTGTTTTTCTAAAGGATTGATCCGGATTCCGTTGTGATATACTACCTGCATTCAAATTGATAAAGCCTGACAACAACCATCTGTCGAGCATAAAATCTTCATTTCGGCTAAAATGGCTGCCTACCCAGAAAATATCTGCACGATAAGGGTCGGCATTCAGTGCGAAGCGGTATGTACCATTATAGCTGGTAAGGTTACTGGCAAAGCCTTGTCCGAGAATACTCACGCCACCCTTACCGGATGACCGGTCGCGCACCCAATAGATACTACCGCCAAGATTCCATTTGCGGTTAATGTTCAACTGGCTGTTGAGTTCGAACAGTGTAACATCGTCGTTTAGTTCGACGTTATTTTCATACAATTTGTAGAATCCGCCCTTCAGCTTAGAATAATCAGTCTCTCTTCTTACCGAAATGCCTACACCATCCGTACCCCAATAAGCCAAACGATAACCAGTACTGGTAAATTTGTCAAATACTGTGCGGTATAGGTCATGCGGTGTATCATACATCCTTTGGAGGCCTACGTTTACGGTCCAGTATTTGGCCGGAATAAGTTCAACTTCTACATTTTGAGTCTGAAGATTGACCTGATCGGCAGAGATGGCAGAACCGAAATTGCCACCCGTGCCATAAGCCACATCGCCCCAAGTCCAGTCGATTTCAAAGGAAGTGCGGAGTGTAACTTTATTGTCAAATATTTTCGGAGAATAGATAAAGAACGGCAACAATCTTTGTTCGGCATACAACGAACGAAGGCTGTCGCTGGTAACGGTTGTGTTGTTACCAAATAATCTTCCTACTATCTGGCCTTTCAGGAAATCATTGGCCGGAAAATAATTTTGTGCTACATTTTGCTGATAGAAATAAACAAAGGCTTGAAAATCTTTGTTAGCCTTCATAGGTACAATGCGATCAAAGCCCTTGAACCCATCCCCATTTTGGGCATTCGTATAAAGAGTTGTTGATAATAGTATTAAAGAGAGTAATATTCTTCTCATAATAGTTAAACTTAAAATAAGTCTGCCCACCTGAATAATAATAAAGATGAGCAGACCTATACGATAAAGATTTAATTCAGACGAACATAGTTTTGGATGTTAACTGCACCGAGTGGGTTGCCATTGAATGTACTTGACCCAAAGCCTGCTGCAGGTGTAGGCTCTCCAGCTCCGATGGATGGTTCTGTCTGTACAACTTCATACTTCATCGTTTTGCCGTCGGCAGCTACTTCAAGCATACCTTTGGCCGTAATGGTAGTAGGCGTTGTTTGATTGAGTGTGATGGTATAGATATTACCTACACCCGATTTGGTTTGTACAAAAGTACCTGTAAGCGAGGTAGCAACACCACCTTTCCACTGAGCGACAGTGTAGGTATTATTCGTATTAAATTCTGCGATGATTGAGTCTGCAAAAGTAGCAAGAATCGGAGCTACCGGGAAAGATTTCCATTTGCCGTGAGCACCTTCCTTGCAAGCACCACATGGGCCACCGCAGTCAATACCAGTTTCGCCCTGGTTTTGTACACCATCTGTACAAGACGCGTTTTCTTCCTTTTTACAAGATGCCAGTATCATCAAGCTTACGAAGCTAAGTAACGCAAAAAATTTGAATGTTTTCATAGAAAAGTTTTTAAGAGTTAATTAATAAATTTTATGAATAAATGCTTTTTAATTTCTTCCTGTCAAATTTTCCGGCATCGGTTTTTGGTATTTCCTCCAGAAAAACAACTGATTTCGGGACTTTGAATTTTGCAAGCCTTTGTGCGCAATAATCTATCAGTTCTTGTTCTGTGACAGTGTTGCCTTCTGTGAGTGACACACATGCTTTGCCGGTTTCGCCCCATTTTTCATGCTTTACTGCAATGATTACACACTCATTGACAGCCGGATGTTGAATAAGTACACGTTCCACTTCAGCCGGATAGACATTTTCACCACCACTGATGTACATATTTTTCACACGGTCCACTACATAGATATAATTCTCTTCATCCACCCTTATGATATCTCCGGTTTTGAACCATTTGCCGTCAGGCGAAAAAGCAGCAGTTGTCCCATCGGGATTATTAAGGTATCCGGGTGTTACCATTGGGCCACGCAACCAGAGTTCTCCGCTTTCTCCCCTCTGTACCTCAGCACCATGTTCATCTACCACCTTTATCTGAACATAGAAGTTTGGCCTGCCAATGGAACCCTTTTTGCGGATAGAATCGGACTGGTGGAGGCTGGTGAGGTTGGGTCCTACTTCTGTCATGCCATATCCTTGCCTGACCGCCACACCGTGCGAAGACCATTTTTCAATCAAGGGAATGGACATTGGTTCACCGCCCACAATTATATAATACAATGACGGAAAACGTGCCTCATCAAATTCAGGCAGATTGGCCATCATCTGCAACATTGTAGGCACACCCATGAAAATGGTAATATCTTCTTCCTGCAGGAATTTCAATACTGCTGCCGGATCAAACTTTCGGAACAAAACCGTATAGCCGCCATGGTGCAAAAAAGGTGTCAGGAGAACATTCCACCCACCTGTATGAAACGGTGGCATCACATTTATCGATCTGCTTTCTGTATTGACTATCAGCGAAATAGCCGTATTTATGCTATTCCAAAAAAGCATTTTGTGCGTATATAGTACTCCTTTTGGCAAGCCGGTAGTACCCGCAGTATAGAGAATAAATATCGGGTGATTTTCGTCAACTTCCGTCACAGGAAATGGATCATTATAGTGTTTAACGTTGACGAGTTCTTCTATCGTGAAAAAGATACCGGAAGAAACATCCTTCAGCAGATGTCTGTATTTTTCTTCGAATATGACGAGTTCAGGTTGTGATTCTTCCAGAATATGTAATATTTCGGTGGCTGCCAGCCGGTAATTGAGCGGTACAAGGGTGAATCCGGTTTTTTGTGCTGTACAGAAAAGTATGATATACTCTATATTGTAGTCACTGAGCACTGCTATGCGTGAACCTGACTTCAGTCCATATTTTTTGGTAAGCCAATGAGAATAAATATTTGCCTGTTCATTCAGTTGGCTGTATGAAATGGTTTTGCCGGTTTCGTATTCTTTGATGGCGGTTTTTTCGGGGCTGTACAAAGCCCATTTCGATACCCAGTCTTGTTGCCACATATTATCCATAATCATTCATTACAATTTAAACAAACATACTCCGAATGCCAAGCCACCTCCTGAGCCTACAAAGAGCACCGTATCGCCCGGTCGCAGCTTTCCACTTTTCTTCCATTGGTCGAATGCCATAGGTAGGCACGCCGAACCGGTATATCCGAAATGGTGCATGATGGTAGCTGCTTTCTCTCGTGGTTGTCCGAGTCTGTCCATCGTTTCAAAAATCGAATTTATGTTGATTTGTGTAAAAAAATAATGATCTATGTCAGTCACCGCTATATTTGCTTTATGACAAATATCATGTACCAATTTAGTCCATACATCAGGATTTACTTCGCCCGGTATTTTTTTGACAAATTGTAGCTTATGTTTTTTAGCATCAATCAGGTCATGTGTCACCGGATACTTTGAGCCTCCACCATAGATGCCCATGGCTTCGCAATACTGGCCGTCTGCCTGTAATTTTCCTGCCAGGAATCCTTTGCCCGGTTTATCTTCAGCTGCGAGAACGATGGCAGCAGCACCATCAGCAAAAAGCGTTACGGTCTTCTTGTCGGTAAGGTCAAGGTGTTTGCTCATTGTATATGCACCCACTACCATTACGTGTTTATAATCTTCATCAGTACGGATGTATCTGGCACCGATGTCGAGTGCTGTAACGAACCCTGCACAGGCAGCATTAACATCAAATGTAGCTGCGTTTATCATTTTCATTCTATGCTGTATGACAGATGCCGTAGCCGGCGAAATATACTCAGGTGTATCTGTACCTATTATGAGCAAATCAACCATTCCGGCTGTTATGCCGGCATCATCCATTGCCGCCTGGCATGCCTTTTCGATGAGATCTGCAACACTTTCTTCGTCTTGGCACCATCTTCGTTCAGATATCTGAACGACTTCACGAAGCCACGAATCAACATCTGTACCCAGGATGGAATTAAAAAATGAATTCGGCACAATTTGTTCCGGCGCATACGAACCCGATCCGATGATGATGGCATTCCTCATTATATATCAGTTTTGGGTTGTAACAATGTGTCATTCTTTTTAATAAAATACAACCCAAAGCCCACTATACATGCAGCTATAATGGCGATGGTACCCGCAACGGCAGGATTCCTGACCTCGCCGGTGGTATAAGGAGTAAGCTGACCATAATAAACCGAAAAATGAACGATTATTGCTGTGATGGAAGCTGCCATAGGTGCTATACGAGGCACATTCTTGAGAAAAATTCCCTGTAATACAGGGACGAAAGCCGCTGCGAAAAAAGCATAGACACCATTTTGAGCCAATATACCGACACTGAGTTTCGGATTGGCTAATTGTTGATTGCTCCAAAAAATGGCTATCACAGCCAAAACTATTATGACAATTCGGTTTACGTTTTTGAGTTTTCTTTGCAATGTTTCATCATCCGATTTATCACCATACAACATCGGTCTGATGAGGTCTGATGTAATGGTAGTAGATACTGACTGAATCAGACCTTCAAGCGTTGACAATCCTGCTGAGATAAGGCCGACAATTATAATCAGGCCCGTAAAGTTTGAAAAATTTTTTACTACATACATTGACATAATACCGTCCATCTTTATAGCTTGCCCGTCGGCGGTAAGATCCGGAAATTCAATTCTGGCATAAAAGCCTACAAAAAGAACAAAAAAGAAGATGGTTTCCACAACAATAGTGTAGAGCAGGAATTTATTGAGCGAAGCGCCCTTCTCAAGCATGAGCGATCTGGTAATGATGTGTGGCTGACATACGATGGCTATACCTATAACAAAATTGCAGAATATCACCTCAAACCAGTCTCTGAACAACGGACTTGTTTGATTAAAATTCTTTGTCAAGTTGGGGTCGATGCTTGCGATTTTTTCCCAAAACCCCGAAATGCCTCCTTCAAAAAAATGTGCACCGGACCCTAGCAATATGATAGCTACCACCAACATGATTACAGCTTGTATGGCATTTGTATAAATCATCGCATTTGCGCCACCGAACATCATGTAGCCGAATACGAAGATTACCATACCAACAAGAGCAGTAAATTCATCAATCTTAAGCGCCTGAGCCAATACTTTTGTAAGCCCGACACAAATAAGCACAATAAACGTAATCAACAGCAATGAGAAGAAGGCCATAAGCTGACCATAAGCTTTGCTTCCAAAACGTAGGCCAATCCATTGCGACAAAGTAGCTGCCTTTACTGACTGACCGTAATGCGTAAAGCTTTTAGAGAGGTAGATGAGCGAACCATACAGACCAACCGGCAATATCAGCGACATACTCAAAAAAGCGCTCCAGCCAAAGAATGCCACGAACCCTGGATTGATGATGAATGTAGCAGCACTAGTGATGCCTGCGGCAAGTGAAAGCCCCAATACCAAGGGTGAAAAACCTCTGCTGCCGAGCGCATAATCCTGAATGGACTTGGTCTTCATCGCACCCCGAATGACGAAAAACAATATAACGAATGCGTAAGCTAATACTAATATAAACGCATAGTTTTCAAATCCGGCATTTGACATGATCAGACTGATTGGTTAGTAGTTAATAGTAATTTTTGGTGAATATAATTCTTAAATCTCCGGCAAAGTAATCAACAATGCAATTTTACAGGTTGACTATAAAAATTATTTTTACGTACAATACTATTTATCACTATATTAATACAAAAATATATAGGGTTGACCGAAAATGTAAAATCGGTCTAATATGACTAAAGAGCAATGTACAATATCACCCTATCTGACAATGGACAATTTTCCTGTTTTGACCGTACCGTCTTGTTTATTAGTCGCATTTATGAAATACAGTCCCGGATTAAGCTTACTAATATCCATACTTTCAGAGGCAGCAATGTCTGATTTCTCAAAAACAGTTCTACCGTGTACATCCAGAATGACAATATCTGCCGGAAAATTGATGCCCGACAAAGCCACCCATTGGTTTGCAGGATTTGGTGAAATATGAAATGCTGTGTTTGTCGTCTGGTCGGTAATCTTTGTAGTAATATCCTTTGTGACGTGATAGGCAAGCAACCTGATGTAAGCAGCCTGTACGTAAATAGACGGCTCGGTAATCTCCCAACTGTTATCAGGCCAGTCGTTGTTAAAATCGAGGTATGATTTCATTGCCGGTTGGTTGGCTGGAGGCGATATGCTTGTAATGCTGTAATAAATGTTAGGTCCGCCTACCATAAATCCGGGTGCCGGACCATTGGGTGAATTCAGCGCATGGTCATAGATGCTACCATCCTTGAACCATGAGTGATAAATCTGGTTTGCACACCTGAATGCTCCATACGGGTACATATTGCTCAACCAAACCATACCAAGCGGATTGACACCGTGAAAATAATGTAGTTGTTCATTTCCTTTCTTCACAAAACCTGAAGTGTCTGATACCATTTTGTAACGAGAAATATTAAAACTCAGAATACCATAACATGCGTTTGGTTTATTGCCTCCCCAAGTGAAAGTCCAGTCGGGCACGAATGCGCGGTAAAGATCGAGGTCATTCCATCCAAAGAAATCATTCCAGTTATTTGCTATTGCTTCTTTCAGATCAGACTGTATGTCTAGTTGTACATTCTTATCCGTATTCTGGAGTTTCCAGGCATAACGTATCAGTGCATCCTGGATAGTAGGATAATCGCCCGACCAGTATGAATTGGACATTGGGCGAGATTTGAGGTAATTTGCCTTAAAATAATCATGATAAGTTTCATCACCTGTGAGTTCGTAGAGATAAACACAAGCGGTAATGAATATTTCTAATTGATTTTGTACGCTTTCATCACAATCACCCGAATTGATGGACCCATCGTCGCAATTGGTTTCCCAGTTGTTGTTTAGGTAGAACGGCAGGCAGTAATTAAAGCAAGTCTCGGCCGTCTGCTGCAATTGAACGGCGTAGCCTTCGAGTCCTTTGAATTTTTTAAAAACTACAGCTGCATGACTCAAAACACTTGCAATCGTTATGGATGCCGAGGAGCAAGTAGGTCCGTAGTAACGTGGATCTGTATTAGCAGAAGGCGGCGATAATGCATTCTGGTCATAAGCGATACTACCCATTTTGTTATGGGCGCTACCATCAGCATTGGTCATGCGCATCAGCCAGTCGAGTTCCCATTTTACTTCATCGATGATGTCCGGAAAACCATTCTTGCTTTCAGGAATATTCCAATCATCACCAAATGCCTGAGGGTTTTCTTCATAGGCAAACAACAAATCATGTAAAGGAGCGAAGGTGAACGACACATATTTATTATAGTCACCAGCATCGAACCAGCCACCACGAAGGTCTTTTTCGAGTGCAGCATTTGTTTTATCATAGACATATCTGCAATTTGCATCCTGTAGCGGGTGGAGAAAATTCATACCATCCTGCCATTTTTCCCCTGCAAATGGTAGTGCTTTTTCATCATTACAACGGTTGTAGAAATACATTCTGCCGGCAGCCTTCAATACATCGATATATGGATTTTCGGCAATTCTAAAAATTCCTGATGACTCGTTGTTTAACGGATCATAGATATAATAATGCCCGGTATCTTGTACACCACTGAAGTCGAACCACCAACCCATATCACCTGATTGATTGTGTACTGCGCCCCCATTCCAAAGATTCACATCGCCCACAAGTACCGTTTCATTTGTAACAGCACGCCTTACTTCCATCATTGCAGGTGGTTGGTAAGACAGATTGCTGTTAAATCCAATAATCGGGTTACTGAGTACTGCTACTTTCTCGGCCAATGGTTTATAACCAAACTGGTCAACCTGAATAAATGGTGATGGTTGAGCAAAAGAAGGTAGCGTAAAAGCCAATACGATGAATATTGTCAGGCTGTATTTCATGATTTAGGGTTATATTATTATAAAATATACATTTCAACTTATGAAATCCAATTTCCCGATACCCGGATGACTGGTACCGCAAATTTCAACAAAAAAGAAAGAAAAAGCCTATATTACACCAAGTTCTTTGCCCACTTTAGTGAATGCTGCTATTGCTTTGTCTAAATCTGCGATCTCATGACCTGCAGACACCTGCACCCTAATACGAGCCTTGCCCTGAGGCACTACCGGATAAAAGAACCCTATGACGTAAATACCTTCCTTGAGCAATCTTGCTGCAAAATCCTGAGCGAGTTTGGCATCGTAAAGCATGACCGGAGTGATAGGATGAAAACCCGGAACAATATCAAATCCGGCTTCAGTCATTCCTTTTCTGAAATGTTGAGTGTTGGTCTCCAGTTTATCACGCAGATGTGTGGAAGCAGACAATAATTCAAGAACCTTAAGCGATCCGCCTACGATGGATGGAGCGAGTGTATTGGAGAAAAGATATGGTCTCGAACGCTGTCGAAGCATGTCCACGATTTCTTTACGCGCTGCAGTAAACCCACCTGAAGCACCTCCAAGAGCTTTACCGTATGTACCGGTAATGATATCTACCCTACCCATGGCATTGCACAACTCATGTGTACCACGGCCGGTTTTACCCATGAATCCGGTAGAGTGACATTCGTCAACCATCACCATCGCATTGTACTTATCGGCAAGATCACATATTTTGTCTATCTGAGCGACGATACCGTCCATAGAGAAAACACCATCTGTAGCTATCAGTATCCTTCTACTGCCCTGAGCTTCCTTCAATTTGGCTTCAAGGTCGTTCATATCATTATTTTTGTAGCGAAAACGCTTAGCCTTGCAAAGACGGATACCGTCGATGATAGATGCGTGGTTAAGTTCGTCCGATACGATAGCATCTTCTTCATTGAGTATGGGTTCGAATAGGCCACCATTGGCGTCAAATGCAGCTGCATACAGAATACAGTCTTCCATGCCAAGAAATTCTGCCGTTTTTTTCTCCAGCTCTTTGTGGATGTCCTGAGTACCACAGATGAATCGTACAGAAGACATTCCATAACCGTGCGTATCTATTGCATGCTTAGCGGCACCGGTCACTTCAGGGTGCGATGAAAGGCCCAAGTAATTATTCGCACAAAAGTTAAGTACATCGCCACCTTCTACGGTAGATATATGTGCAGCCTGAGGTGTAGTGATGATTCTCTCTCTTTTATACAAGCCTTGCTCTTCTATGGCAGCAAGCTCAGCTGCAAGTTGGTCTCTTACTTCATTAAACATATAGCTTTGATGGTTTCTTTAGTGGTGAACAATTTCTTTTGAGTACATTTCTGAAAGATGAGCAAGCATATCGGCTGTCATGGCATCGAGGTCAAAATTCGGCCTCCAGCCCCAGTCTTTCCTAGCTTCAGAATCATCGATGCTTGCAGGCCATGATTCAGCAATGGCTTGTCTAAAATCTGGATTGTAGCTTATGCTAAAGTCCGGCACTTGTTTTTTAATTGATTCGGCAATATCCTGTGGAGAAAAGCTCATAGATGCGAGGTTGTAGCTTGTCCGTATTTTTATATTTTCTGCCGGGGCTTCCATCAATTCGATAGTGGCTCGGATGGCATCATCCATATATATCATTGGCAATGCAGTATCAGCTTTTAGGAAGCATTCGAACGGTTCCGATTTTACAGCTTTGTGATAAATATTTACGGCATAATCTGTTGTACCACCACCGGGAAGCGACTGATAACCAATAATACCGGGATAACGTACCGATCGAATGTCCATTTTTTCTTTTAGCCAGAAATAATTGCACCAATCTTCGGCGCAAGATTTTGAGATACCATAGACCGTCTCCGGAATCATGATAGTAGCCTGAGGCGTATTGTATTTGGGAGTAGAAGGCCCAAATGCGGCTATACTGCTCGGGAAAAATATTTTTGATATCTTGAACTGTCGGGCTACATCTATCACATTGAAAAAACTTGTCATATTGAATTGCCAGGCAAACATAGGCATTGTTTCGCCTTTGGCAGAAAGTATAGCAGCCAGATGATATATTTGAGTAATACCATATTTGGCAACAATATCACCAAGTGCCTGAGTATTGAGAACGTCCAGTATTTCGAAATGTCCGTGGTGATCTGTTGGTTGTCTGATATCAGTAGCGATTACATTATTCTCTCCGTATATATCTGACAATGTGTGTGTTAAAACACTACCTATCTGACCGCTTGCCCCTATTATTAGAATTTTTTCTTGTTTCATGTATGCTGTTAATTGGTTAAGCTAAATTTGGTGGCACTAAGTTAGCAAAACAATCAGAGATTTTCGAAATCCAGCGGCAAGTAATCTGAAAAATTGTAAGTTTTTTTGTCGAAATCTATTTTGGCACAATAAGTAGAGATGCCATTTGTGACCAGCAGAAACGGAGCATTCAGGGCAACGTTATACCATGATACCTGATCAAAGACTGCCTGTGTAATTTTAATGGACGGCGCCTTACATTCCACAAGCAAAAAAGGTTTCATTTGGCGGTCGTATATCAGCAGATCGAAGCGTTTTTTTCTAAAATTAATCTTGAGTTCTTTTTCTACACTGATCAGATTTTTTAAGTGAGAATATTTTTCGAACAAAAATAAAATAAGCAACTGCCTGACTGTTTCCTCAGGCGTCAGTATGGTCAGTATTTTTCGTACCGGGTCACGCACAAGTATTTTGTCCGGGCTTTTTACCGTAACCAACTGTGGTGAATATTTCAGCAATCCGAGTTCGATGTTTATCAATGAAAAGCTTTTGGTCAAAAGTAAGGAAAAAATACCGGACTTAAATCCGCCAAACAAATTGGAGCATAAAAAAGGCTGCTCAGACTTAGAAAATTACCGAGAAGTAAAAGTTTGATAGTGCTCTGTAAACACTGACCCAGTCAACACCAAAAGAAAAAAACGTCTAATTTCTGACAAAATTCGACAACCGGCAGAAATATATGATTTTAATTTATCGGCTATTTTAAAAATAATTAAAATTATGGTTTCTTTCTATTTTCTGCAAAGCCTCAAAAATAAGTTTTATTACATTTTCCACATCCGACTTATTGGCCATCTCTACTGTGGTGTGCATATATCTTAATGGAAGAGAAATAAGTGCACTCGGCACGCCTGCATTCGAATAAGCAAAAGCATCCGTATCTGTACCTGTACTTCTGGAGGCCGCTTCTCGTTGGAACGGAATTTCGTTCTCAGTAGCTGCACCAATGATGAGTTCGAGCAATTTGTTGTGTACAGCCGGGCCGTATGTCACGGTAGGCCCGTTGCCAGATTTAATATCACCAAGCTTTGACTTAGTCATCAGAGGAGTATTGGTATCGTGTGTTACGTCTGTAATGATAGCCACGTCGGGTTTTATCCGGTGTGCTATCATTTCAGCACCGCGAAGGCCTATTTCCTCCTGAACCGAATTGACGATATAAAGCGTATAAGGGAGCTTGATATTTTTATCTTTAAGCATGCGGGCTACTTCTGCAATACAGAAACCACCAATACGGTTGTCAAGTGCACGCCCTACATAATACTTATTGTTGAGCATCATGAATTCGTCTTCAAAAGTAATAACTGTGCCTACATGTATGTCTTTTTCGAGCACTTCTTCTTTATTCTTCGCTCCGATGTCAATGAAAATATTCTCAATGGTAGGTGTTAGGGATGGTTCTTTACCATTTCTGACATGTATAGCCGGCCACCCGAATACACCTTTCACAAAACCGTTTTTTGTATGAATATTTACTCTTTTTGAAGGGGCAATAAGGTGATCCGAACCACCATTTTTTATTACATTGATAAAGCCATCATCTGTTATGTAATTTACAAACCAAGATATTTCATCTGCATGCGCTTCTATCACTACTTTGTAATCCTGACCCGGATTAATAACACCATAAACGGTACCGTAATTATCCGAATGCCATTCATCTATAAAGGGTTTGATATATTCTATCCATAGTTTTTGTCCCGGATATTCGAATCCTGTAGGTGAAGCGTTGTTCAGATATTTTTCAAGAAATGTTTCGGCTACTGGTGAAATTATTGACATAGGTTTTTGAATCGTTGTTAAGCTATACGGCACTGGTTGTTGACAGAAAAGAACGGATTATTTATTACAAAAGTTACCATATAGTCATTAAATATTAAAAAATAATTTAATTTGTAGTGCTATTGAAATTTTTCTCATACCAGCCTTCAGGATTATCTTTCCATTCTGATAGAACAGCTCGCTGTTGTTCTGTTATGTAGGTATGCTCTACTGCTCTTGTCAGTATATGCGAGTAGTCTGTAACGGTGTGGAGGGGCACATTACTTTCAGCAAATCTTGTTACTGATTTTTCAAACTGGTAAGTAAACAATGCCAGGCAAGCCACCACTTCCAAGCCCTCTGCCCGTAATGCCTCGATGGCCTCTAAGCTGCTACCACCCGTAGAGATCAGGTCTTCAATGACCACCACACGTTGGCCGGAGTTGTAGGCCCCTTCTATCTGATTTTGCCTTCCGTGTTCTTTAGGTTTTGAACGTACATATATAAAAGGAAGATTGAGACGATCTGCAAGCAATGCACCATGTGGGATACCGGCAGTAGCAACACCAGCTATTACATCAATGTTGCTAAAGAGTCTGCTCAACTCTTCAAGGCCGTCGATGGCTGTTTTTCTGATGGCAGGATATGATAAAACCAACCTGTTATCACAGTATATAGGTGACTTGATACCTGATGCCCATGTAAAAGGATTTTGTGGGTTCAGTTGAATTACTTTTATTTGCAATAAATAATCTGAAAAGGCTGTTGCCTGTGTTGAAACCATAGTATGTTTTAGAAAAATCTGCCAAATGTACAAAATATACATCAATCAAACTCCTTTAATTCTAACAAATGCACCCTTACGGGAAATTTTAGAAAAAAAAGATGCTTCCGTGTTGGTAGGCCAATATGACGGCAAAGTTAAGACACTTTTCCGATATATTGACCAATGTGAGAAAATTGACAGGTTCAAAGAAGTCTGGATTCTATACAATGATGTAGAAAAATTATTTGAGGACTTCAACAGTTTGTACCAAAGGATGGATGCAGCAGGTGGCTTGATACTCAACGCACAAAATGAAATTCTACTTATGTACAGACTTGGTATGTGGGATCTCCCAAAGGGCAAGATTGAAGATGACGAATCGGTCGAAGAAGCAGCCGTACGTGAAGTGAGTGAAGAAACCGGGATAGAGGTGCAACCGACAATCTTTAAGCTATGCGACACTTACCACACATTCAGAATCAACCAAAAACGGATTCTTAAAAAAACATACTGGTATGTGATGACCTACAAATGTGGCAAACTCGTACCGGAGGTCGGTGAAGGAATCGAAAAACTGGAATGGATTACTGAAGATAATGCACTGAAAAAGAAAAAAATTTATAAAAATATCAAATCGGTTATCCATACTTATTTGGCCCATAAAACTGAACACACCGGATGATAACACTTGAAATTTGTGCCGGCAGTCTGGTTTCGGCAATAGCAGCAGCCCAAGGCAAAGCTTCGCGAATAGAACTCTGCAGTGCTCTCACTGTTGGTGGTCTAACACCTGGTGTAGGGCTTCTACAAACAGTCAAATCGCTTATTGATATACCTGTACACGTACTTATACGCCCACGTGCTGGTAACTTTACGTATTCTAAGCATGAAAAACGCTGTATATTACGAGAGATAGAAGCTTGTATAAAAGCCGGAGCGGATGGTATAGTTATAGGCGCTCTTAACGCCGACTCATCCATAGATACTGATTTCATGAAAGAAGCTGTGTATTGTGCTGCAGAACTTGATTGTACGTTCCACCGTGCATTTGACCTTATTACCGATAAAACAAAAGCGCTTGATGAAATTATAAACCTTGGATTCGACAGAATATTGACTTCAGGTGGACAACAGAGTGCCTGGGATGGCCGCGAAATCATACGACAATTGATAGTTCAAGCAGCGGATACTATAGAGATAATGCCCGGAAGTGGTATTCATGTCGGCAACGCAGCACAAATTGTGGAATACACCGGAGCCCGGGCTATACATACGAGTGCAAAAGGAAGTAATTCAGCCACAGATGTCAGTATGTTCGCAGCCGAGCCCGAAACAGATGCAGTGTCAGTAAGAAATATTATAGATAATCTTGAAAAATTTTCATAACATCTGCCTGATTATTAAGCACTGCCGTATAAATTGGAATAAAGTTTGCATTCGGAATGACGCCAAATAATATTTATTGCATAAGTAATGAAACAAATGAGGATTTTTTCAGTAATATTTCTATATTTGCGCAGTTTTTTACACACATATTTGAAAAATTTAAATTTATACCATGCAAGGTAAAGGAATTATTAAGTTCTTTCTGATTTTACTGACAGCTGTATGTCTGATGCAATA
>JAIBCG010000076.1 GCA_019694295.1 Saprospiraceae bacterium | reverse complement strand
ATCAACTCTCCTACAACTTCCTGCTTTCTAGGCTCAGCCAAACTGGTGAAATAGTCTTTGAAGTCTGTGTAAACCATTGTATCTTTATATTTTGTGTAAATATACGAATATATTTAAGAACATTGCCTTATTTTTCCGTAACTCTTACTGCTACCCTTCTATTCTGCTGCTTACATTCTTCTGTATCATTTGCAGGACAAACAGGATGTTCCTGACCATAGCCTTCAGCTGTAAGTCTTGTTTTTTCAATACCAAGGCCTACTAATGCATTCATAACGTTGGCTGCTCTGTCAGAAGACAATTTGAGGTTAGATACAGGGTTGCCCACATTATCAGTATAGGCACCAACTTTGATTTTCACTTTAGGGAAAGCCTTTAGAATCTCAGCTATGTTCTTAAGCTGAACTTCTGATTCAGGCATAAGGGTTGCCTTGCCGGTTTCGAACAGTAGCTGGTCGAAGTTGAACCATGTAGTTTTGTCAACTGGTTTGTTTGCATCTTCGATGAAGCTGATCAGCTGGCTTTCGATACCGTCTGTTTTAGCATTGGCAAGTGCAAATCCGCTAGAAAGTGTCTTGACAAAGCCTTGTACTGCTGTTTTGCCTGAATCAACCACTTCAGTAGCAGACTCTGTAACATTTTCAACTGCTGTGTTAGCTGCATCAGTTGCTTCAGTTTTGTTACAGTTCTTAAGAAAGTAAAGTGCGAGCAACAGACCAAGCAAGCCAAGGAGCCATGGAGCAAATTTGCCAAAGCCACCTGTAGAACCGGAAGAAGCTGCACCGCCTATGTTGTCACCTAAGAAGTCACCCAGGTTAGAGAAGCCTAACTGGCTGGCAAAACCTGCAGGCAATGCACTCTTAATAGAGCCTGCTTGACCCATCAAGAAATTAGCAAGACCTGAGATGCCAAGACCTTCAGACGATACTTTCTTTGACAACAAGCCCATTACTACAGGTGCTACAAGGCTCATAAGGCCTGATGCAGAACTTTTCTTTACACCTGCTGCGTTTGAAATCAAATCAAATACACCTTCAGTTTTGTTGCCGAACAACATTTTGATGATCGGGCCACCCATATTGAGGATTTTGTCAAAGCCTCCTGTCTGCCCTAGCATATTGCCAAGATTGCCTAATAAATCTGTGTGTTTGCTGCCTTTTGAGAATAGGCCCATCAGACCTTTTACGCCATCAGTTGTAGATGCCTGGTTTATTACGCCACCAAGTACTGCAGGCATGATAGAGCCAAGTGCAGACTGAGTGCTGGATGTTGATTCGCCAAGGTATTCTGCAGCTTTGTTAACAACTGTAGAGCCAATCTGATCTTTTAACAAGTCTAGTAAATTCATAGTCAAATGTTTTAAAAAAAATGATTAAAAAATGGTGTTAATTATGGGGGAAAATAATTTGCAGAAAAATAATCTTTTGAGCGTTAAATATATCAATATACATTATTGAGTGCGAAGGTATTTTATTATTAATGTTGGGTACACACTATAGACGCAGATTAACAAAAAAGTAACAAAATATTAAAACAATCCTGCAAGTAAGCAAAGTATCCCTTATTTTTGTTTTTCCTTAAAAAAATGCAACATAATGATTAACAGATATACCGACCTTATTCATCAGACTTTTGATTTTCCACAAGAGAGCTTTGAAATGGTGGATGGTTACCTTCGGTTCAATGATATAAACCTGATAGAACTGGTGCGGAAATATGGTACACCGCTTAAACTAACCTACGTGCCCAAAATCGGACAACAGGTAGAAAAGGCGAGGAAATTTTTCAAGAAAGCCATTAAGCATTCTGACTATCGTGGCAAATATTACTATTGCTACTGCACAAAAAGCTGCCATTTCAGTCATGTACTCGATGAGGTTCTTGCCCATGGTGCTCATCTAGAGACATCGTCTTCGTTTGATATTGATCTGGTATGGAAGCTATATAGCCGAGGCAAAATCGACGAAAAGACCATCATCATTAACAATGGATTCAAAACCGAGGAATATACCCGCAAGATTAGTGACCTAATCAACAAAGGATTTAAGAACATCATACCGGTGCTCGACAATAAAAGTGAAATATTTTACTACGATCAGTTTGTAGATACGGATGAGTATAATGTAGGTATCAGGGTAGCAACCGAAGAAGAGCCGAACTTCGAGTTTTATACCAGCCGATTGGGTATTCGCAATGCTGATGTTCTGCCGTTTTATAGAAGTGTACTTTCTCAAAACAAAAGAGCAAGGTTAAAAATGCTACATTTCTTTGTAGATACAGGTATCAAAGACTCTATCTACTACTGGGGCGAACTTAAGAAAGGCATAACGCTTTATTGTGAACTTAAAAAAATATGCCCTACACTGACAGCCCTAAACATCGGCGGTGGCATGCCAATACCTAACACACTCGGATTTGAATACGACTACCAGTATATGATTTCGGAGATTGTTCAATTAATAAAAGACTCGTGCAAAGAATATGGTATCGAAGAGCCGGACATCTATACCGAATTCGGGAAATATACAGTTGGCGAAAGTGGAGCCGTAATCCTCTCTGTGGTAAATGCAAAGAAGCAAAATGATTCGGAAATCTGGTACATGGTCGATAATTCGCTTATGAACACCATTCCTGATAGTTGGGGTATCGGTGAGCGGTTCATCTTGTTGCCTATTAACAAATGGAACAATGGATTTCGCAGGGTAAATATCGGTGGGCTTAGCTGCGATAACTCAGATTATTACAACGCTGAAGTTCATGAAAACCAGGTGTACCTGCCTGTGAACGAAGACGATAGTGACGAGCCACTCTACATCGGTTTTTTTCACACAGGTGCTTACCAAGATGCATTAAGTGGCTACGGGGGCATCAAGCATTGCCTCATCCCGTCACCAAAGCATATTATCGTAGATGTGGACGATAATGGTAAGCTGACCGACCGGGTTTTGTTTCCGGAGCAAACGGCCGAATCCATGTTGTCGATACTCGGATACTGATCTGATGATAGGCAGGGCAGATTTCCTTACAGAGGTACAGGCGAGACAGCGTATGAATGAATTGTCGTCGCAGGCAGTACCATATATATTTATTATTGATTTCCTGAAGGAAAATTCACTCGTCATCCCACTTGCAGCGCTTCATTCGGACAGCATCCAGTATGATTTCAGTGGGTTTACCAATGCAGTACAGTCAAAGATAGAGAACCGGGAAGTAGAATTTAAGAAATTTCCACAGAGCTTTGAAGACTTTGAAAAATCTTTCAAGCTTGTGATGGAAGAAATATTGTACGGAAACAGTTTTTTACTCAATCTTACCTGCCAAACACCAATAGAAATCAATTTTAGTCTGGGAGAAATATTTCAAAAGTCAAAAGCAAGGTACAAACTACTATTGCAAGGCAGTTATGTTTGCTTTTCGCCGGAAACATTCGTTCGAATCAAGGATAAGCACATTTATTCTTACCCAATGAAAGGAACAATAGATGCAAGTATCGAGGATGCGGAAAATATCATCTTGAACGATCCTAAAGAAAAAGCCGAACATTATACCATCGTTGACCTGATACGCAATGACCTGAGTATGGTGTCAGATAAGGTAAGGGTAACAAAATTTAGGTATATTGACAGGCTGAAAACCAATTTTGGTGAAATTCTTCAGGTGAGTTCCGAAGTAGAAGGCACACTCAGAGATGGTTATACAGCACACCTTGGAGATATTATTTTTACACTGCTGCCTGCCGGTTCCATCTCCGGTGCTCCCAAAGAACGAACAGTGCAGATTATCCGATCGGCTGAGACTTATGACAGAGGCTTCTATACAGGTATTGCTGGAATATTCGATGGAGAAAATCTGGATAGCACAGTACTAATAAGGTTCATAGAAGAGCAGGATGGAAGGAAATATTTTAAAAGCGGTGGTGGTATTACTTTTATGAGTGATGCAAGGGCAGAATATGAAGAAATGATAAGTAAAGTATATGTTCCGTTTTCTTGAAACCATAAGAATAAAAGACGGTACCAAACAGCTGGACGGGTACCATCTCAAACGGATGAAACGCACCTTGGGTACTGTGCCGCTTCCTTTTTCAGTGATTGAATTTAGTAAAATACTACAAGTGCCGAAAAACCTGCAATCCGTTACCGTAAAGGCACGATTATTATATGATGCAAATGGTTATGATATTGGGTTCGAAGCTTATACAAAAAGAGATATTCGGCGTATTATACTGAAAGATGCTGATACGCTTGTTTATGATAAAAAGTACGCCGACCGCTCGCAGCTGAATATACTCACAAATGGATTGCTGCCTGAAGAAGATGTACTGATCATCAAAAACGGACTGGTGACAGATACGAGCTATTGCAACGTAGCTTTTACCGACGGAGCAAAATGGTACACACCCAATATGCCATTGCTACATGGTACACAAAGAGCATATTTACTAAGAAAAAAAATGATACATCCAAAGAGAATATCAGTACTAGATATTTCCAGTTACAGTCACATCCGATTGTTCAATGCCATGATACCGTGGGACGAGGCCATCGAACTAGAAGTGGAAGAATCTATCGTCCGTATGTAATAATAAAATGCTACAATCCTTGCTTATTTTTACAGTCATCTTTAACATAATTTTGGTGGTCGGAAAATGTTTTACAAGGATAAAGTAAAAGTCTGTAAATTGTTTTATTCACTCAATGACTGAACCACAGCTCGAAAAGTATATTTTTACACCTTAAAAGTAATGCTAAAAAGTTATGATGGCAACATTATATCATTTAAACTGTGTAAGGATTGAGACACCCATACAAGCTAATGTTTGCGGACATTGTTTGTTGATAAATGAAGCAGGGCGGCTGATATTGATTGATACAGGCATTGGTCTGTTAGACACTCAGGACCCTGAAGGGAGAATCGGTAAAGATCTTATAAATATGGTAGGGTACCAGTTGGATGAAAGCATAACAGCTATTAAGCAGATCGTAAAGCTTGGCTTAGACCCAGCAATGGTAACAGATTGTATCATTACACATCTTGATAATGACCACACCGGTGGTCTTGCCGATTTTCCTTTAGCGACAGTGCATATTGGGGCAGAAGAAATGGCAAACTATGAATCAGGCAATCTCAGATATTTGAAGATGCCTTTGGCTCATTTACCTAAAATAAAAACGTATAATACGAACGATACAGAATGGTTTGGGCTGCAGGCAAGAAAAATAGCGATTGGTACGGAGACGGAAATTTTCCTGGTTCCTCTGTTCGGGCATACGCTCGGCCATTGTGGCATAGCATTGCGAGTGAGTGACAGATGGTTGTTTTATATAGGTGATGCGTATTATTTACGAATTGAATTAACGGACAATGAGCACCCTGTCAATCAGCTGGCACAAATGCGTGCAGATGATAATGAAATACGACTGGAAAGTCTTGAAAAAATCAGAAAACTCAAAGCAACGCATCCGGAGATAGATTTATACGGATACCATGATATTGACGAATTTGATTATTTTGAAAAACAATAAACCACTCGCATTAGTCTGTAAAAGATTATCCGAAGTCAATTCGGATTTTGAGGAACTCGTGATGCTTTTGAATCAGGAGTTGGCGATTATTAACGGAGACAAGAACGATTTTTTCATACAGTTTAACAATATTGACCAGCTCAGGCACATCGTCATAGCATACCAATCGGGTAGGGCAGTAGGTTGCGGTGCAATGAAGGTATATGGTGATAATATGATGGAAATCAAGAGAATGTATGTAAGGCAGCCTTATCGTGGCAAAGGTGTAGCTTCTACAATTCTGTCAGAGTTAGAAAAATGGGCAGTTGAGTTGGGTACTCATCGATGTATTCTTGAGACACATGAGAGAATGAAAGATGCCATTGCATTGTATAAAAAAAATCAGTATGCTGAAATAGAAAGATACGGCCAATACAAGGATGAACCAAATAGTGTTTGCTTTGAAAAATGTTTTAATACAAGATAAGCACAATTTTGGTGAATATTTATCTGCATTCTAATAGCTAAAACCAACATTACAACAAACAAATATCAAAACCACAGATGACCGAAGAGGATGTAATAAACTTTAACAACGCATATCTGCAGATAATGTCGCAACAAACATTTGAAACCGAAAAAATTGATTATTCGGTAATCGACAGACATGCACCGGTACTGCACAGTATTGCAAGAATAAGTAATGCGGTAGTGAGTGTTTTTGACTTTAGCAAGAAACAGCACGTGTTCAATTCTTCAAATCTTGGCGAGATACTCGGATATACGCCAGAGCAGGTTCGGGCAAGTGGAAACCAATTTATTGATTCGAAAATACATCCGGAAGATTTTGGAATGCTTGCTCAGATCGGGCTTTCTACATTCAAACTTTTCTTCAGTTTTTCAGAAGACGAAAAATTGAACCACAAGCTCGTGAGTGAGTTCAGGATACTGAATGCAGCAGGTAAATATATTCGGGTAATAGAACAACAACATGTTTTGGAACTCGACCACCTCGGAAATCTTTGGTTGGCATTGAGCATTCTTGATATTTCACCTAACCAACAAAACCTAAATGAAGGATTAAAAAGTGAACTCATCAATTTCAGAACAGGTAAGATCATACTCATTAACCGGATGCCGGATGAACTTGCTGTGCAATTGACCCGAAGAGAAAAGGAAATACTAAATCTGGTTAAGAGTGGATTATTAAGCAAGGAGATCTCAGACAAGTTAGCCATAAGCCTGCATACTGTCAATACTTACCGACAGAAAGTCATTGGAAAACTTGGTGTCAACAATTCGATGGAGGCAGTAATGCTTGCCACGAGGTTGGGTTTGATTTAGGGCATTATACTGATAAATCAGTATTTTTTTTAGACGGCACTTGATTCAACTTTGTATTTATATTCAAATAAAAATTTATGCCGTCAAAGTTCATCGTATTGGTTCTATTAATGTGTTCTATTAACATATTGGCACAACAGCCCACCCAGAACATCAGACGTATCGTTCTGGATGAAGCCTCCAATGCTCCATTGGCCTATGCGACTGTAGGTCTGGCGAATACATCTTTTGGAAATCTTACAGATAGCTTGGGTCATTTTTTGCTCAAAGATGTACCTACCGGGCGTTATGATGTTTATGTTACATATCTCGGCTATGAGCCTGTTGTTCTCAAAGAAATAGAGGTGACATCGGCAAAAGAGATACTGCTTAATATCCAGATGAAGGAAAATGTAAATAAATTGGATGAAGTAGTCATCAAGTCAAAGATTAATAAAGAACAACCACTCAACACTATGGCTACGGTGAGTGCAAGAATGTTGAGTGTTGAAGAGGCCAGGCGTTATGCAGGAGGATTTGATGACCCTGACCCGTTTGGTTTCGGCTTTTGCCGGTGTGTCAAGCAATTTTGGTAACAATGCTATCGTAGTAAGGGGCAATAGCCCTCAGTCGCTCCAATGGAAGCTCGAAGGAGTTGAAATCTCTAACCCAAATCATTTTGCAGACCTGGCGGCATTTGGTGGAGGTGGTATTACCGCCCTGAGTGCCCAATTATTGGCAAATTCAGATTTTTTCTCTGGCGCCATGCCGGCAGAGTATAGCAATGCTCTGTCTGGAGTGTTCGATATATATATGCGTTCGGGTAATAATCAGAAGCATGAACACACTTTTCAGATTGGTGCCATCGGTATTGATGCTGCTTCAGAAGGTCCGTTCAAGAACAACAGCAACAGTTCATATTTGCTCAATTACCGATATTCGACCCTTGGTTTACTTGCCCCATTGTTGCCGGAGGAAGCTGCCGGTACTACGTATCAGGATCTTTCTTTTAAGCTGAATTTCCCGACCAGGCGAAATGGGACTTTCTCATTATGGGGTATAGGCTTGCTTGATCATTCGGATGACACTGCCAAACAGAATATTGCAGATTGGAAATACGATACAGACAAGGATAATCAGGACGTAAACCAATACATAGGAGCATTAGGTCTAAGCCACAAAATACTGTTCAACCACAAACAATATCTCAAAACAACCATAGCAGCAAGGACCAATGGCATTGATCTGCACACAGAAAGTCTTGATAGTACCTTGACAGCTTCACCAAAAGATGTCATCAAAAACCAAAACTACAGTTTAATACTGAGTTCTTTTTTGAATACGAAAATGAATGCCTGGCATACCAACAGAAGTGGTATCGTTATCACGAGCCTGAACTACAGGATGAACTTGAAAAAAGCAGAAGGAAATGGCGGATTGCTCAGAGATTTGGTCAATGAAAATGGTGGCAGCTTCCTGGTTTCGGCATTTACAAACTCAATGCTGAACATTAATGACCGAATAAAGCTGAATGCCGGTGTAACAAGTCAGTGGTTTTCGCTCAATGATACATATACTATTGAGCCACGTGTAGGTATCAAGTGCCAATATTCGCCGAAACAGGCACTTAGTTTTGCTTACGGACTTCATAGCAGATTGGAGCGACTCAATTATTATTTTATTACAGACAAACAAGGTAATTTTGTCAATAACGACCTTGGTTTTTCACGAGTCCATCATTTGGTATTGGGTTACGACTTGAATATTTCCGAATTTTTACATTTGAAAATTGAGAGTTACTACCAGCATCTGTTTGGTTTGCCAGTTGAAGCGAACAGTACTTTTTCGCTTATCAATCAGCAAAATGATTGGTTTGTGGACAAACAATTAACGAATGAAGGTACGGGAAGAAATTACGGCATTGACATAACGTTTGAAAAATATATGTCGCAAGGCTATTACTATCTCGTCACAGCATCGGTCTTCAATTCGGAGTATAAAGCTGCAGACAAATTGTGGCGAAATACCAGATTTAACCGCAACTACGCTCTCAATTTTTTGGTAGGTAAAAAATGGCTATTAGGCAAAGACAAGAGAAAGGTGTTAGGCGCAAATGTAAGATTCAGTCTGCAAGGAGGTGATCATTATTCGCCGGTGGATGTTATGCAATCAATAACACAACTGGATGTAGTATTTAATGAAAATCTGGCATTCTCCAAGCAGTTTGAACCTTCCTTCACCAGTCATTTTACTGCGAGCTACAGAATCAATAAAAAAAATACAGCACACGAATTTGCCCTAAAAATAATTAACCTGACACAATATAAAGAGATAGCAGGATTCAAGTTTAACCACCAAACGCAAATGGTAGATACGATACGCGACCCTATATTTATTCCGAACTTCAGTTACAAGATTGATTTTTAAATTTTCCACACAATCTATAGTACATATAGTTTTCTGAAAAATTGATTAGCAGAAATTTTTCAAGTATTCTAATTGAAAGGAGTGGACAGTTGAAGATGATTTGATATTTTTGGATAAAAATTCGGGTATGCTCTTAGAAGACCTTAGTTCTATTGAAATTTTCTCTGTTGATGAATGGCGCAGCTGGCTCGAGGCAAACCACCGATCTGAACACTCTGTTTGGGTTGTTTGCCACACCAAGAAGTCAGTGAAACCTTCTGTAGGTTGGAGCCAAATGGTGGATGAGGCATTGTGTTTTGGATGGATTGACAGCACACGCAAAACAATTGATGAACACAGATACCGACAATTATTCAGTCAAAGAAAACCCGATAGTACCTGGTCGATGATCAACAAAGAAAAGATTGAAAAACTGATAGCAGAAGGAAGGATGACCATTGCCGGTATGGAAGCAGTGGAAAGGGCAAGGAACAATGGCAGCTGGACAATATTGGATGAAGTAGAACAACTGATGATACCTGAAGATTTGATGCAAGCCTTCACGCTTTCTCCCGCAGCAATGCAATTTTATGATACACTTAGTAAGTCACTTAAAAAAGTAGTGTTGCAAAGAATAGCCATGGCAAAACGACCAGAAACACGCCAGAAGAGAATAATAGAAGCGACACAATCTCTGGCATTAAACAAAAAACCTGTTGTATAATGAATCTGAGGTACAATTTCGAAGCTGAGTTATGGAGACACAAAGGTAGTGCAGGGTGGTATTTTGTTGCATTGCCAGATGAACTATCAGCTGAGATTAGATTGTTCAACCAACATCTGGAGGAAGGTTGGGGAAGGTTAAAGGCAAGGGCACAGCTTGGTAGCAGCGAATGGGATACTGCCATCTGGTATGACACCCGACAGCAATGTTACCTGTTACCCATTAAAGCTTCAATTAGGCTTAAGGAGAAGGTACAATGTGGAGACAATGTATCGGTCAACATACGAATCTAACCCAGACAACGCATTGGGAATTTGAACGAAAATGATCAGAACAAGAAATCCATAAAAAAGTGATATAATTATCGTGAACTACTTTTTTTGAGCATTTGAAATGGATTTGAAGTAATAAATATTTGTAGTAACCAGCCTAATTCGGTATCTGTGTTTATATTATTATATCAAGATAATGAAAGCCTATAACCAGCAAGCCTAATAACAGCATCGTTCCATCTAGTACGGCATAGTGGTATAGTGGATACTTTTGTATCTTTCTGTTCAGCAAGCAGACCAGCGTCACGGCAAAAGTTAGGCTATAGGCAAATACCAAGAATACCTGCCCCATGACCATGTAGTGGATGGTAGATACAACCCAAAACACAACAAGAGATATACCACCAACAAAAAGTGATTTTTCAACACCAATCTGTAATGGTATTGTCTGTAGTCCGGAAAGTCGGTCAACTTCCATATCTCTGATATCAAATGGAATCGTAATAGCAAAAATAAACAAAAATCTTTCGGTTATCATCAGTATGATGTGCCAAGCATTATAGTGTATATCTGAGTACATAACAGGAAGCAAGATCGTGACACTACTCCATACAAAAGCGATGAGGAAGATTTTTAGAAATGGTATCTGTCTCAACCTGAATAGGCCTTTTACACCTTTGGAAATGGGTGTGGAGTAAAACAACGTAAGCCCGGCTATTGGAGCAAGTGTAAGCAATACACGTAGCTTGGCATTGAATACAGCAATCAAAAAACCAAGTACAGAGAACAACATCAGCAGATAAAACAAGTTCAGATTGCCGGACACCCAGCTGTGTTTTTCCGATTTCAGCGCATCACGGTTGGTGAGAATTGTGATGAGTCTGTGGAGGTTATATTCGAACAGTGTTGCAAAAAATATAAGAAATAAATATGGATGCCACTGAAGCTCCATATCAAGCTGTATTTGTGTAGCCAAGGTAAGCGCTACCGCAGCAAGTGAAATATAGATATTGGAGTGTATTAATAGTTTTAATGCTTTCAACGATCCTTTTTGACTGAATGAGAGAAACGATTTTTACCAAAAATATTTCAACTAAACATTTCGAATCTGCTTTCCAGGGTCTGTCTGTCTGAGCTTAGATACAGAAAACCATAACAAATGTAGCTTTTTACATCAATTAAGTCAATGCAATCAGTTTATTTTTCAAAGATTAGTTAAATTTTTCGGACAAGCCACAGTAAAATTTCCATAAGTATGAAATCTTGAAACCACTTTGTAATGACACAATATTTCACCTTGCCAACCCACAGCATTGTAAGTAATCATTGCATCGAATGCGCGCAATTTCATATATTCATACAGATGTGCCAATATTTTTGAAAAATAAATTTAGTTAAAGTTTAAAAATAATTTGGATATCAATTTCATATTATAGTAATATTGCAATATAAAAATATTACAATGGGTATAACCAAGACAGAATTATTTACAGAAGAACAAAACAGGATGGCGCAGATAGCAAAAGCATTGGGGCACCCGGCAAGGATAGCCATCATCGAACACATCCTGAAGGTCAACCAATGCATTTGTGGTGATCTTGTCGGTGAATTGCCGCTGGCGCAACCCACTATTTCACAACATTTAAAAGAACTAAAGCTGGCCGGGCTTATCAAAGGCAATATTGAAGGAAATTCTGTTTGTTATTATATAGACGAACAAACTTTCATTTTGCTTCGAGAATATTTTTTTAACATCGTCAATAAAGTTTCCAACAACAATTGTTGTTAAGCATATTTTTTTATTTAAATTTTTTAAACCAAAAAAACATGAAGAATAATTCAGAAATCAAAGAAATGGTTAAGCAAAAATACAGCGAAATTGCTCTTCAGGATATGGCAATCAATGCTTCTTCTTGCTGTGGTAGTGGAGGGTGCAGTACTGAGGTCTATAACATCATGACGGACGAATACTCGCACCTGGAAGGATACAATCCGGATGCTGACCTGAAGCTTGGGTGTGGGCTCCCGACCGAATTTGCTAAAATTAAGCCGGGCGATACCGTAGTTGATCTGGGCAGCGGTGCAGGCAACGACTGTTTTGTGGCCCGCCATGAAACCGGTGATACAGGCAAGGTAATAGGCATAGATTTTACAGAAGCTATGATAGACAAAGCAAGGGCCAATGCCGAAAAACTGCAGTTCAACAACGTTGAGTTCAGATTAGGAGACATTGAGCAAATGCCCGTCACCTCAGATATTGCCGATGTAGTGGTAAGTAATTGTGTGATGAACCTGGTACCCGACAAGCCTAAGGCCTTTGGTGAAATTTTCCGAATACTCAAACCGGGCGGACATTTCAGTATTTCTGATATCGTACTGGATGGCGAACTACCAGAAAAACTCCGCAAGGCTGCTGAGATGTATGCAGGTTGTGTTTCAGGGGCGATCCAACAGTCAGACTATCTACAAATA
>JAIBCG010000075.1 GCA_019694295.1 Saprospiraceae bacterium | reverse complement strand
TTATCTAGGATCTTCAGTTGGAGATTTTTTACTGAATGCGCTTCTTTTTCTTTGGGTCGTCATTTATTGGTTCAATACATTCAAAGCTGTTTCGTATGAGCACCTACAGCATAAGGCACGACTCATCTTGGGCACATCCATTTTTTTTGCTATTGTATTAGGTATCATTATGATATCAGGTATCATCAAAAGCACAATCCTTGAATCGGACATTTATTTTGATTTTGAAAACATATTCAATCTAAGCATTGAGAGTCTGACATTAATGCTTGGCCTGATGATCGTATTCATTGCCCTGTTTCTGTACAGTCAACGACTGATGTTTACCATCAATCTGCTAGAGCTAAGCAGTATCCAGCGTATATTTTGCATTTTTAGCAGTCTTCTGTTGTTGTTTGTATTTTTGCAAGTCGTTCCTGTGGTCGATATCAATGCCAAATTTTTTCTTTTCATTTTGATGTATCTGTTGCTGTTAGATTTTTATAGTGATACGAGAACCACAGATTTTACGTGGCTCATGATATGGCTAATCATTTTTTCTGGTTTTTCTGCAGCATTATTATACACATACAATCAAAGTAAGGAGGAAGTACAACTACAACAATATTCAAAAATACTTGCCAATCCACGTGATAAATATCTTGAAGAGCAATGCAGGTTATTGAATATCGAAAGTGAGAGGACAAAACTATACGATCTGCACTCCAGCCTGGAGAGCAAGCTATATATTTCAAAATTTTACAACATAAGAGATTCATTTGATGCTAATAATATTTCAATATGGTATCCGACACAAGTCAGCCGGCTTAAATGGGGCATATTACATAATAATGGCAATACCGTTTATGAATATTTCCACGAAGGCAGTAAAAATTACATTTATTTAGAGACAAAGGATTTTATGGATTTCGGCACTTTTTCGGGTCTTGAAGGGATGGCTGGGATACAATTTAAAGGCTTGAGGAATATTGAAAAATATGGGTATGCATTATACTATCAGGGACATCTCACCAGCCAAAGTCCAAACTTCAGGAACAACGACATTCAAAACACAGCGGCTTATTACAAGAACCTAATAAACCAGCGGTTTCAAGTGCTTGGTGGGCGAGCAGAAGACCCTACAGGGCGAGTATTGGAAATCAATAAGACAGGCGGTGGGCTCATCAAAATACTGAGCCTATTCTCGTATATTTTTGTACTGCTGGCAGTGACTTTCTTGTTTTTCATTGCATTAAATACCTTTGTAAAATTCATTCCAGGAATATACACATTTGAAAACCAATCAAACATTTCACTCCGAAACAGGATTCAGGTGGCAATTGTGTCAATGATTGTGGTTTCTTTTGTAGCAATAGGTATCATTACAATTATTTATTTCAATTTCAGCAACAAAAAGAATTTATCAGAAAATCTGATTAGAAAGGTAACAGACATCTCAAACCGGCTTATTGACAAAAACATGAAACCCGACGAAACAGATTTGGTTGCATTCAACGAAGAGTTGGAGTCGGAGATTATTATTTATGATAAAAAGGGATACATAGCAGGTTCATTTCCGGCCAAAATAGAAACGGTACAACCTGAGCTACAATATCTTGTAAAGCACCCTATGGTAATGAACACCTTTTCTCAGCAACAGATAGGAGGCTTTTTCAATCGATTGAATGGTTCGTACCTGGTACATACCGTTTTAGCTCCCGATTCAACTGTTAACGGATATATTGTCATGCCGTTTTCGCATACAGACCTCTCGACGAATAACCAGATAGCGGACTTCATAGGCGCACTCATCAATACTTATGTGTTTCTGCTACTTATTGCTTCTGCTTTGGCACTGGCTGTAGGGCGTTCAATCACCAAGCCATTGCTTGTATTAGGTGACAAATTGAATCGTTTTAAACTGGGTAAGCAAAATGAACCTATCTCTTGGTCAAAAAATGACGAAATCGGTTTTCTCGTAGGAGAATACAACCAAATGATAGTCAAACTCGAACATAGTGCAGGATTGCTTGCTAGATCAGAACGTGAAGAAGCATGGCGTGAAATGGCGAGACAGGTAGCACATGAAATAAAGAATCCATTGACACCTATGAAACTCAATGTGCAATATCTGCTACACAGCTACCACTCAGATCCGGAATCACGAGAACAGCGTATCAAGAATATTTGTGACACACTCGTACAGCAGATTGAAAACCTGTCGGCTATTGCGGGCACCTTCGGTGAATTTGCACAGGAGCCAAAAATTAACAGCGAGGATTTGCACCTCAATACGATAGTTAATGGTATTTACGAATTATTCGAGAAAACAGGTAATGAGCATCTGAATTTTAAAAAATCAATATTGGATGAAGATATAATCGTGCATGCCGACAAAAGCCATCTCATACGAATCATCAACAATCTTATAAAAAATGCTGTTCAGGCCATACCGAGCGAACGTATTGGGCGAGTAGAGGTTTTGACACGACGGGAAGGGAACAAGATCATTATAGCCGTAAAAGACAATGGGCACGGAATTGATGATTCGAAGAAGGAGAAGATTTTTATGCCTAATTTTACTACAAAATCAAGTGGCTCGGGCCTTGGGCTTGCTATATGCAAGAAGTTGATAGAATCTATGGATGGTGAAATTTACTTCTCTACTATACCCGATAAAGGTTCTACATTCTTTGTTCGCCTACCTATAAAGGAATAAATATTAAGAAGTACGATGCGTTGCGAGCAAGAAAAAAGCCACCAGGAAAAAAATCCGGTGGCTTATTATCTTTAGCTGAATTCAGATTCAGACCAATTTTCGCATTGTGTCACCAATTTCGGCTGGTGAACTTACTACATGAATACCGCATTCGCTCATTATTTTCATTTTTGCTTCAGCTGTATCGTCTGCCCCACCGATGATAGCTCCTGCATGCCCCATTTTTCTCCCTTTAGGAGCCGTCTGTCCGGCTATGAACCCGACTACCGGTTTCTTGTTGCCATTTGCTTTTATCCAGTTGGCAGCTTCTGCTTCCAGTGATCCTCCGATTTCACCAATCATAACGATGCCTTTGGTTTCAGGGTCATTCATAAACATTTCGACTGCTTCTCGTGTGGTAGTACCGATAATCGGGTCGCCGCCAATACCAATAGCAGTAGAAATACCAAGGCCGGCCTTAACAACCTGATCTGCTGCTTCATAGGTAAGCGTACCAGATTTTGAAACGATACCGATTTTACCTTTTTTGAAAACGAAGCCAGGCATGATACCGATTTTTGCTTCATCTGCCGTAATGATACCCGGACAGTTCGGCCCTATCAGTCTGCAATCGAATCTTTGGATATAATCTTTTGCTTTGAGCATATCCTGAACCGGAATACCTTCTGTAATACATACAATTACTTTAATCCCTGACTGGGCAGCTTCCATAATAGCATCTGCTGCAAAAGCCGGTGGAACAAAGATGATGGACACATCTGCCCCTGCTTCTCGGACTGCATCTGCAACAGTATTAAATACTGGTCTGCCCAGATGCTGCTGGCCACCCTTACCAGGTACAACGCCACCTACTACATTCGTACCGTAGGCTATCATTTGTTCGGCATGAAAGGTGCCTTCATTACCTGTAAAACCCTGAACGATTACTTTTGAATTCTTATTAACTAAAATTGACATGCTTTTTATTTACTTTTATCTAAAACTATATAAACATCTTCATTTGACTTGTGCATCAGGTATTTCTCGCGTGCGTATTTCTCAAGGTTGTGTTCGAACGCTTCTTTTTCGGCCTTAAGCTTTTCTATTTTCTCGGCATACATCAGTTTTTCCTGTTTTAGCTTACGAATGTCACTCATCATACCAAACTGGGTAAAGAGATTGTATTTGTCTAAAAACACCATCCAAAAAATAAACAATACCGTGGTTATTGCGAATTTGTTGACGAGCCATTTAGGTATTTTGTCTGTAATGTTTTTTATTTTTTCCATTTGCCAGGTAATTTAGGGTAAAGTTACAACCGTTTTAGTAAATTTTTACCAGGATAATACGCACTTGTACCCAATTCTTCTTCTATCCTTAAAAGTTGGTTGTATTTGGCAACACGATCAGAGCGAGAGGCAGAACCCGTTTTAATTTGTCCGGCATTCAATGCTACTGCAAGATCTGCGATGGTAGTATCTTCTGTTTCTCCGCTTCTGTGACTGATGACAGTTGTATATCTATTTCTGTGTGCCATTGTTACTGTATCTATGGTTTCGCTTAGGGTTCCTATCTGATTTACCTTCACAAGTACCGAGTTGGCAATATTATTTTCAATTCCTCTGCGGAGCCTTTCCGAATTTGTAACGAACAAATCATCACCTACCAGTTGAATCTTTGAGCCAAGTTTTTGGGTGAGCATTGCCCAAGAGTCCCAGTCATCTTCATGCAGACCGTCTTCAATGGAGAAGATCGGATATTTGCTGGCCCATTTTACCCAAAAATCAACCATTTCTTCACCTGTCAATGGCTTACTTCCAGATTTGTGGAAATCGTATATTTTTTTATTTTCATCGTAAAATTCGCTTGCGGCGGCATCCATTGCTATCAATACTTCGTCACCGGGCTTGTATCCTGCTTTTTCGATAGCCTGCAATACGAGTTCAATTGATTCTTCATTTGACTGGATATTGGGCGCAAAACCGCCTTCGTCACCAACATTTGTTGAATAAGATTTGGCTGACAGCACCTTCTTAAGTGAATGAAATATTTCAACACCCATTCTGAGGCCCTCTCTGAATGTATCAGCACCGACCGGCATGATCATAAATTCCTGAAAATCAATTTTATTATCGGCATGAGACCCACCATTCAATATATTCATCATTGGTACAGGAAGTGTAAACGAATTGACCCCACCTATGTATCTATACAAAGGCATATCACTTTCTGATGATGCCGCTTTGGCCGCTGCAAGACTTACACCAAGTATAGCATTTGCTCCCAGTTTTGATTTATTGGGTGTACCATCGAGCTGTATCATGGTTTGGTCTATTTCTCTTTGTTCGAAGACATCTAGGCCAATGAGCTCAGGTGAAATGACATCTTCAACAAATTGGACTGCATTTAGCACACCTTTTCCTCCAAAACGTTTAGTATCGCCATCTCGTAGCTCTACAGCTTCATGTTTGCCGGTAGATGCCCCAGATGGAACCGCTGCTCTACCATAACCTCCACCTTCCGTAATGACATCGACCTCGATGGTAGGGTTACCTCGTGAATCTAAGATTTCTCTTGCATTAATATCAATGATTGCACTCATCTGGTTAATTTTTATTTAATAATTCGATAAAATCATCAAACAGGTATCTTGCATCATGTGGCCCGGGAGCAGCCTCCGGATGATATTGTACAGAAAATCCATTGCCATTCTTCAATCTAATCCCTTCGATGGTGTTATCATTAAGATTGACATGTGAAATTTCCACTACATCCTTGAATTGCTCAATATTTTTTGCATCCAAACCAAAGCCGTGGTTCTGGCTGGTTATTTCGCATCTTCCAGTGATCAAGTTTTTTACAGGATGGTTGATACCGCGGTGACCATGGTGTAATTTATAAGTGTTAATGCCTACACTCAGGCCAATAAGTTGGTGCCCAAGACAGATGCCAAATACTTTTTTGTTGGTTTTTACAATTTCCCGAACTGTTTCGAGTGCATAATCCATTGCAGCAGGGTCACCCGGTCCATTTGACAAGAAATAGCCATCCGGGTTCCATTGTTCAAGTTCAGCAAAATTAGTTTTTGCCGGAAAAACCCGCATGAAGCAATCCCTTTGTGCCAAACATCTGAGAATGTTTTCTTTGATGCCAAAATCGAGTACAGCAACTCTATATTTTGCCTCCGGACTGCCATAATCGTAAGGCTCTTTAGTTGAGACAATTGAAGCCAGTTCTAGCCCATCCATTGAAGGCACAATTGCAAGAGTTGATTTAAGCTGTGCGACATCAAGGATTTCGGATGAAATAATACCGTTCATAGCACCCTTTTCTCTGATATGTTTGACGAGAGAACGTGTATCAATCCCGGAGATGGCAACCAAATTCTCCTTTTCAAAATATTCCTGAATAGAGTCATCTGCCATTTGACGCGAATAGCTTGGAGTAAAATTACGACAGATGAAACCATTTATCTTGATACTACCTGATTCGGATTCAGGATAGCGGATCCCGTAATTGCCGATGTGGACATTGGTCGCGACAAGCAATTGTCCGTAGAAAGAAGGATCAGTAAATACTTCCTGATATCCGGTCATCCCTGTACTGAAAGCAATTTCTCCAGTGGCTGTACCGATTTTGCCGGCTGCCCGGCCTTCAAAAACAGTTCCGTCTTCCAATAACAAGATAGCTTTTCTATCCGAACCTGCTTGCATGTGTATAATTTTGGCAAAGATAACTGTTTCAGTCCATGAAAAAAAAATCCTTCAGCAAAAAATAAAACGGCGATGAAGAAAAACCTCATCGCCGTTTGTATTCTGCTAATCAAGCAAGGCTTAATTATGCATCCTTATTTTCATTGCTATCTGTGTTTGTAACATCACCTGTCGATTCGGTAGCATTATCTACAATTTCTTCCGCAGTAGTTACTACATCCTCTACAGCTTCTGTTGCTGTATCTGTTACTACCGGGGTAGTTTGCTGTACGGCAGTTGCAGTTTCGGTTGATTTTTTAGCACCACCACTTCTACGAGTACGTTTTTTCTTAGCGTCACTCTTAGTAGTTATCTGGTAAGAATCATTGAAGTCAACAAATTCAATCAGAGCAGTAGGGGCACCGTCACCTATACGTGTTCCTGTTTTAATAATTCTAAGGTATCCGCCTGGTCTATCACCAACTTTATCAGCAATAACGCCAAAAAGCTCCTTTATAGATTCTTTATCCTGGAGGTATGAAAAAACAGTTCTCCTGGAATGGGTAGTATTTTCTTTTACTGCTTTAGTGATCAATGGCTCAAGGTGAGTTCTCAACACTTTTGCCTTTGCCAAAGTAGTATTAATTCTCTTTGCAGAGATCAAAGAGTTTGAAAGGTTCTTGAGCATTGAAGCTCTGTGGCCGGTTTTTCTACCGAGGTGGTTGACTTTGTTACCGTGTCTCATTTTCGAATGTTTTTATCTTCGCAACACCGGAGCTCACACTCATAACAGTTATTGCAAAATGTTAAAGAAATATATTAATCTTCGTCGAGTCTGTATTTTGAAAGATCCATACCAAAAGTAAGACCTTTTTCTTGAAGTAACTCATCGATTTCAACTAGTGATTTTTTGCCGAAGTTTCTAAACTTAAGCAGCTCATTCATATCGAAACGTACAAGTTCGCCAAGTGTATTAATTTTTGCAGCTTTCAGACAATTGTAGGCACGTACAGACAAATCAAGATCCTCCAAAGAAGTCTTAAGCAATTTGCGCATGTGCAGTATGTGCTCATCAACTATATTATCTTCGCGGCTAGTAGCATCTTCGAAGGTAATATTTTCGTCTGTTATCAACATCAAGTGTTGGATCAAAATCCTTGAAGCGTCTTTTATAGCATCTTCAGGGTGAATAGTGCCATCAGTTGTAATTTCAATGGTCAATTTTTCATAGTCCGTTCGTTGTCCAACCCTTGTATTTGATACTTTATATGCTACATTTTTGATAGGCGTATAGATAGCATCAATAGGCATAACACCTATGCTTGCATCTTTTGGAAGATTTTCATCAGCCGGTACATATCCGCGTCCTTTTGTTATGGTAAACTCCATTTCAAGTGTCACTGAAGGTTCCATTCTGCAAATAAGCAAATCCGGATTCATAACTTTAAAAACATTTGTAAAGTCTTCAAGATCACCTGCACGGAACTCAGTTCTTCCACTGAGTGTAACATAAATCTTTTCTGATGTAATATCTTCGTCTCTTAATACTTGTTTAAGATTTACTTGTTTAAGGTTCAATATAATTTCTACTGTATCTTCGACCACACCTTTAATGGTAGAGAACTCATGATCAACACCGGCAATTCTAACAGCCGAGATTGCGACACCTTCTAGGGAAGAAAGCAATACTCTTCTCAATGAATTACCTACTGTTTGACCAAAACCCGGTTCTAAAGGTTTAAACTCAAAAACTCCTTCAAAATCTGTTGCTTTTTGTAATAAGATTTTATCAGGCTTTTGAAAATTTAGAATACTCATAAAAGAATTCTGTTTGAGGGGGATTTGAAAATAAAAATATTAAATACAGAAATTTATCTGCCCGGGCGAAAACCGACCAGGCAGATAAAATAAAATTACTTAGAATATAATTCAACAATAAGCTGCTCGTTGATATTTTCGGGTATCTGATCGCGTGAAGGAGCCTGTATATAGGTTCCAGCCATTTTATCTGGATTCCACTCTAGCCATGCATATTTCTTCACTTCATTTTTTCCACGCACATTGTTGGTTATAAAATCATGTCCTTGCGATTTTCCTCGCACAGAAATGACGTCACCTGGTTGAAGCAACATTGATGGAATATTAGCTAGTTTGCCATTAACAAGAATATGCTTATGTGTTACTAGCTGCCGTGCTCCAGGTCGTGAAGGAGAAATACCGAGGCGGTAAACAACATTGTCAAGGCGACCCTCAAGGAACTGAAGGAGGATTTCACCCGTTACACCTGATTTAGCAGCAGCCTTTACAAATAGATTACGAAACTGTCTTTCCAAGAGTCCGTAAGTATATTTAGCTTTTTGTTTTTCAGTCAACTGCATAGAGTAGTCAGACTTTTGCTTTTTCTTGCGTTTAAGTCCGTGCACTCCCGGCGGATATTTCTTTTTTTCAAAAGCTTTATCGAATCCGAAGATAGCTTCTCCAAAAGATCTTGATTTTTTAGTTTTAGGTCCTGTGTATCTTGCCATTATAAAAATAATTAAAAATAATTATACTCTTCTTCTCTTAGGTGGTCTGCAACCATTGTGCGGTACCGGGGTAACATCAAAAATGCGTAATACTTTAATGCCCGCCTGATCAACAGCTCTTATAGCAGCCTCTCTACCGGCGCCAGGTCCTTTTACATAGACGTTGGCAGTACGCATTCCGGCTTCGTAAGCAGTTAGAGAAGCTTCACCGGCAGCTTTTTGAGCTGCAAAAGGAGTATTTTTCTTTGAACCTCTGAAGCCAACCTTTCCGGCTGATGACCATGAAATAACCTGACCTTGTCTGTTACAAAGAGAGACAATCAGATTATTGAAAGATGCCTTTACAAAAACTAACCCGTCTGAGTCAATTCTTACTTTGCGTTTTTTAACTTTTTTGACCGCTTTAGCCATATTCAGTATATGCTTTTAAATCTTAATTATTATTTAGTAACTTTCTTTTTATTGGCAACAGTCTTACGCTTACCTTTACGAGTTCTAGCGTTAGTCTGTGTGCTTTGTCCACGTAAAGGAAGCCCTTTACGGTGACGAAGACCTCGGTAACATGCGATGTCCATTAATCTCTTAATGTTAAGTTGAATTTCAGAACGCAATTCACCTTCTACCTTGTATTGGTTTTGGATGATACTTGTAATTTTCTTTATTTGCTCATCATTCCAGTCAGCAACTTTGACACTTTCATCTATTTCTGCTTGAGACAAAATATCTCGTGAAATGTTTGGACCAATGCCATAGATATAAGTAAGACCTATGATACCTCTTTTATTTTTCGGCAAATCTATACCTGCAATTCTCGCCATAATATATTACTATTTGATATTATTCTTTTATTAACCTTGACGTTGCTTGAACTTAGGATTCTTTTTGTTAATAATATACAACTTGCCGTTTCGTTTTACGATTTTGCAATCAGCTGTTCTTACTTTAATTGAAGCACGTACTTTCATTTTCTACGTATTTTAAAAATTTTCTTTATTTATATCTGTAAATTATTCGTCCTCTTGATAAATCATAAGGTGACATTTCGATTGCCACTTTATCGCCAGGTAGAATACGAATATAATTCATTCTCATTTTTCCTGAAATGGTAGCCAAGATCGTGTGGTTATTTTCCAACCTGACCCTGAACATTGCATTAGATAATGCTTCTTCAATGATACCATCTTGTTGAATAAGATCCTTTTTTGCCATTCATGTTAATTTCGAGGTGCAAATATCGGAATTTTAATTGATAATTGCTCAATATTTTTATTCTTTTTTATTTCCTCTTCAATAATTGAATAATCGGACAATATATCAACGCCACCTTTCCTTACGGCAATGGAATGTTCGAAGTGTGCAGATGGTAGTAAATCTTTTGTAATGACCGTCCAACCATCTTCTCCAACCCTAACTTCTTTCTTACCAAGGTTAATCATAGGTTCAATGGCAATCACTAGTCCTTCCTGTAACATGGTTCCTTTACCAGGCCGACCGAAATTAGGTACTTCAGGAGGTTCATGCAAATCTCTTCCAACTCCGTGACCTATCAAATCTCGGACGACAGAATAACCATTATTCTCAACATAGCTTTGGATAGCATAACCAATGTCACCAATTCTATTACCAACTGTAGCTTTTTCGATGCCAAGGTATAAACTCTCCAATGTCACTTCAAGCAATCTTTTATGCTCATGTGATAAGATTCCCAGTCCAAAGCTATACGCGGAATCTCCAAAAAATCCATTCTTTTGAACGCCACAGTCAACAGAAACTATGTCACCTTCCTTAAATGGGATATTTGATGGGATACCATGTACAACCTGATTATTCACCGAAATGCACAAACTTGCAGGAAAACCATTATAACCTTTGAATCCGGGTTCAGCTTTCTGATCCCTAATATATGTTTCAGCTATCTGATCGATTTTAAGACCTGTAATGCCTGGTCGGAGCTCTGCTGCTACTGCTGCAAGTGCACCAGAAACAATCAAATTACTCTGACGAATCAGTTCAATTTCCTCGTCTGTCTTATAAAAGATCATTCAATCAATATTGGTTTTGAACTTAATACCCAGCACCTATATTAATACCAGAGCTGCTTCTACCCTGTATTTTGCCGGACTCGACCAGTCCATCATATTTTCTCATCAAAAGATAACTTTCAATCATTTGAAGTGTATCAAGAGCAACTCCAACTAGAATCAATAGTGATGTTCCACCAAAAAATACTGCAAATGAATGGTTAATACCCAACACTCGTCCAGCTATTGCCGGAAAGATTGCAATAATACCAAGGAATATCGCACCCGGTAATGTAATCCTACTTGTAATACTGTCTATAAATTCGTTGGTGTGCGAACCTGGTTTAATCCCAGGAATAAAAGCATTTTGTCTCTTAAGGTAATCTGTGTATTGCTGTGAATTAACAATAAGCGCAGTATAGATATAAGTAAACAAAACAACCATTACAAAATAGATAATATTATAAGGTATTGACATAAAGTCATTCAAAGCACTAAAAATGCTGCTAGATGCAAGTGCTGACTGATCTTTTGTTGCAAACTGTGCAACAGTAGCAGGTAAGAACATCAAAGCCTGGGCAAAGATGATTGGCATTACGCCCGCTGCATTTAATTTAAGTGGAATATAGTCTCTGGCTCCTTCACCCGGCATATACTTTGAAGTACGGCCTACCATTCTATTGGCAAATGTAACGGGTATCTTTCTAACACCTTGTACTACAAGTATTGTAAGCATTATTACAGCGAACAACAAGGCAAGTTCAAGGATGAAAATTAGAAGATTGTTATTGGAAGCCTGAGAAGAGAATTCGAATGCGAAGGCCTGAGGCAATCTGGCAATGATACCCATTTGAATCAATAGTGATATACCGTTACCTATACCTTTGTCGGTTATTCTTTCTCCGAGCCACATCGAAAATACTGTACCTGTTGATAAGATTATGGAGTTACATAACCAGAAGATTCCGGTAGGTATTTTAGTATCAACTGCTCCAAGGCTATTGACATAAGTAAGATACGCACCACCTTGTACAAGCGTGATGGCTACTGTAAGTAAACGCGTTATCTGATTGAGTTTCTTACGGCCACTTTCACCTTCTTTTGACTGTAAACGTTGGAAATAAGGCACTGCAAATCCCAATAATTGTACAACAATGGAGGCAGTGATATACGGCATGATACCTAATGCAAGAATAGAAGCATTATTGAAGGCTCCGCCTGTAAAAATATTTAACAAACCAAGCAAGTCATTTGCATTTGCATTTGTTGCTGATTTGAGAACATCTGCTCTTACACCAGGAAGAACGATTTCTGTTCCAATACGAAATATCAAGAGTAACAACAAAGTATATAGAATTCTATCTTTGAGTTCTTTGATACTAAAAATGTTTTTGAGAGTCGTGATTAAGCTTTTCATTCTAATAAATTATACTAAGTTAATGCTTCCTCCCAGCTGTTCTATGGTTTGTTTTGCTTTTTCAGATGCAGCATTTGCTACAACACTAATCTTTGATTTCAATGTACCATTAGCCAGGACTTTGACTTTCTCTGAACTTTTGGCTATGCCATGGTTTACAAAAAAGTCGATATCGAAGGATGATACGTTATATTTATCAGAAAGGTTTTGTAAAGTGCTTAAATTCACAACAACATAATCAATGCGGTTGATATTTTTGAAACCTCTTTTAGGAATTCGTCTCTGAAGCGGCATCTGTCCACCCTCAAAACCTCGTTTGATAGAATTACCAGAACGTGATCCTGCCCCTTTGTGCCCTCGGGTAGCAGTGCCTCCATGGCCGGAACCTTGTCCGCGTGCAATTCTCTTTGATTTTTTTACTGCGCCTTTTGCCGGCCTTAATGTATGAAGTTTCATCTTACTTAATTTGAACCAATT
>JAIBCG010000074.1 GCA_019694295.1 Saprospiraceae bacterium | reverse complement strand
TCTGTCAAAAAACCAGACTTCAATGCTTAATGGTGTCGTTATAAAGTCAACCGGAAGCTGGTACCAGGTGAGACTTGAGGATAATCGGGAATGGAAATGCCGTATCACCGGCAAACACAAACTCTTTGGGTGGCAACTGACCAACCCGGTAGCCGTTGGAGATTATGTACAGGTCGAGCCAGAAATAAGTGCCGGTCAGGGTGTTATTAAACGAATACTCCCTAGAAAAAACTACATCGTAAGACAATCACCCAGACAAAAACATCAACTCCATCTGCTGGCTGCCAATGTTGACCAGGCCTGCCTTATTACCACCATCATACAACCAAATCTTAAACAAGGCTTCATCGACCGCTTTCTGCTGATGACAGAACCATACAACATACCGGTCATCATAGTATTCAACAAATCTGATCTCTTTGGTCCGGTCGAAACAGAAATCTACGAAGAACTCAAGGCACTTTATACATCTCTGTCTTATATTGTCCTGAAAACTTCTACTGTAAGTAAAGAAAACTTTGAAGAGCTAAAATCATTGTTAAACAACAAAACAACCTTGGTATCCGGGCAGTCGGGTGTCGGAAAATCTTCCCTTATTATGGGCATCGAGCCAACTCTGACACTTAGCACCGATACTATTTCTGACCATTCAGGCAAAGGCCAACATACTACGACCTTCGCTGAAATGCACCAAACTTCATTTAATGCCAATATCATTGACACACCGGGAATCAAGACGTTGTCTTTCAACCATCTTGAACCAACAGACATCGCTCATAATTTCCGCGAAATATTCGAAGTCTCAACAGCATGCAGATATGCCGACTGCAAACACATTAACGAACCAGGTTGCGCTGTTAAACAGGCTGTAGAATCGGGCACTATACATCACCTTCGCTACCAGAATTACCTGCAGTTACTGGATGAAATAAATGATCAGAATTACTGGGAACGTCACAAAGATTATTGATACTCTTATTTGAATATCTGAACACCGAAAGGGCATTCGAGGCAACGTTTTCGGTCACAATACTTCTTTTTCAGCAATAAAAATGCCTGAGAATGTGATGCAAAGTTGATAGGGAAACCAAGCTGATGAAATCCGCGAATAACGCTATTGCTCTCTGCTTTCATTGCATCCAGTAGATCTACTGCCTTTTGACGTAGCTCGTAGTTGTCCGTTATTTTACCATAAAAGAATAAAAATGGAGCTATAGAATTTATCAGGAGCAAATCGGCAAAATCTTTGCCGGCCTGAGTAGAAAAGTTCTTAGCCTCGGCAGTAAAACTGAAATGATTTTTCCAAAATTCGTCCAATGGCTGACAAATGATGGCAGAAAATTCGATTGGCGAATTGAGATTTATAACTGTGTCAAACAGTGAGCCCGGGTTGCTCAGAAATTTTAACCATTGGGCAATCCTAAGCCCGGGAAAATTGGATGGTCGAGTCCGGAAAAATTTAAAAACACCTTGAGCAAGTGGTGTGGGTCTATCATTATGTGGAAGTGTTTGGTAGATTTGCCAGAGTTTTTCAGTATGATCAGAATTACCGTCAGGTATAAGTCCGGATGCTGAGAATGCAATTGCCTCAAGCTTAACAGGGTCATGTTGGTACTTTTGTGTAAGCTGATAATTCATTTTTTCGGCAAGCAATTCAAATGCATCACCATTTACATTGAGCCCAAAGCCACGTGCTATGAATCGGTGCAGTGTTTCGTTCCAGTCACCCTTTGTTTTGTCAAAAATATGCTGAAGTACAGCCGATTTGTCTTCAAATTTTTCAACAAGGCGCGCATTCATCCCAAGAAGGCCTTTCTCCATATCAAAACGATTAACTACATTCTGGCACGGAACCCACAAGGCATTATTCATCAGTCGTTCATAGTTGTCAAGTATTTCCTTCGATATAATGCTTTTAAGCGCCAGGCACGGGATTCTTATATTTTCATCCATAAAGACCGGCTGATCTTCGGTCCAAACAACGTGCAGGATGACCGTTCGGTAAGCCGGATCATACTGATGACGGTGTATATACCACTCAGATGACCTAACATGAATCTCTACATTGCCCACCCATAGCTCATCACCGATTCTGATTTTTGCATTGCTAAAGTCCGGCCCGGCATCATGATTAAGGATACCTGGTGTTACAATATGTATAGGTAAACCGTTTGTTGTCACGTACAATCGGTCTTTCCAATTGTGGGTTCGCCAGAAATATTGCAGAAGATCTTCTTTCACTTCCTGCGAGTAAATACTGAAAAGGAGTACGGGAAAAGATTGTTGGTATCTGCATCATGGTATTCTGTTGAGTCAAGCTTCCATTGTGTCCAATCGGTTTTAGGCCAGAATGTATCACCTTCAAACTCAGCATGGATAGTATTGAAGTAAAGTTTGTCAATAACAGGCATGGTCAGTCTGAACACATCAGCTCCGCCAAGTATGAACAACTCGGTCTCACCATGTTCTTTGGCTATATTTATACCATCATCAATAGTGTGGATTTTAACAATACCATCCGGTTGATAATTATTATTGCGTGTAAGTACTAGATTGGTTCTGCCGGGCAGTGGTTTTCCAATTGATTCGAAACACTTTCTTCCCATAAGCACATGGTGGCCATTAGTAATTTTTTTAAAATATTTAAGGTCGGCTGGCAGATGCCAAGGTAGTTGGTTGTTTTTTCCAATGACTCCGTTTTCGGATACTGCCACTATAGTTGATATTATCATTGTTTCTCTTCATTTTGTGCTTGAATGGGTTCTTCGGACGGAGCCAATGGTGGACTTTGTAGAGAATCTATTGCAACAGATGTCCGGTATGGTAGTCTTTTCCTCTTTGGTTTGATACGTATGGTATTGATGGCTTCCATACTCTCGGCCAGAGCTGGTCTGGATATTTCTTTGCGCAGGTATTTTTCGGCAACAAGGCTGGCAATAGGTGCGGCAAATTCGGCACCTTTACCTGCATTTTCAATAATAACAGCTATGGCTATTTCAGGTTTTTCGGCAGGGGCAAAGCCAAAAAATACACTGTGGTCTTCACCATGCGGATTTTGAGAAGTACCGGTTTTTCCGGCAAAATTAATACCCGGAATGGCTGCCCTACGTCCGGTGCCATACCAGACGACCCGCTCCATACCTTCAATAATAGGCAAAAAATGTTCAGGCCTAATTTTGACAGAATGTTTGGTCCGGAACCGTTCTTCGATTTTTGTCGTTCCGTCCGCATATCCTTTGACCAAGTGCGGAACATAGTAACTCCCCTTGTTGGCAATGATGGCAGCAAGGTTAGCCATTTGAAGCGTTGTCAGCTGAATTTCACCCTGGCCGATGCCGATAGACATGATGGTAGGCGACCTCCATCCACGACGTCGTTTGTACAATTTATCGTAGTATGCAGCAGAAGGTACATTACCACCTTTTTCGGTGGGATAATCGATACCGATGGGTGCACCAAGGCCAAAGTCATGCAGGTGTTCAGCAAAAGTATTCAGTCCTTTGCCCGGCAAGTGAAAGCTGTACTGGTCTATGATTTCTCTGGTAAGTGTAAAGAAGTATGTGTTGCAGGATACTTGGAGTGCAATGGGGAGAGAAGTGGCATGGATGTGGTGGTGACAACCCCACTTTATTGCACCATAATAATATGCGCCGTTACATGGTATATAACGGTTGGCGGTAGTAAGGCCTTCCTCAAGGGAGATTAGGCCGACCAGTGTTTTGAAAATAGAGCCCGGCGGGTACTTTGCCATGATTGCCCTGTCAAAGAAAGGTTTAAGCGTATCTTGCGACAATTGCTGAAATGCCTTGCCGCGGTCTTTGCCCATGACAAGAAGGTTTGGGTCGTATGAAGGAGAAGATGCCATTGCAAGAATTTCTCCTGTTGAAGGCTGAATAGCTACTATACTTCCGGTCTTGTTATGCAGTAGTTTTTCAGCAAAAGCCTGCAGGTCAATGTCTATTGATGAAATAATATCCTTGCCAGCTGAAGCCACTATATCAAATTTACCTTCTTTATAGGCTCCGATGCTTTTCCCAACATTATTTTTCATTTCATACCTGACACCTTTTCTGCCTCGTAGCTCTTCTTCAAAATATTTTTCAAGACCCGTAACACCTACCTCGTCCCCCGGTTGATATTTGCCGTTTGAGCTATCGATTTGTTTCTCATTAGCCTCGGCAATATACCCAAGAATATTGGCTGCATTCGGGAAAGGGTAAGTCCGCCGGTTACGTTGTTGTACAGAGAAACCCGGAAATTCGAAAAGTACTTCCTGAAGTGCTGCAAAAGTAGCCGGTGATATATCGCGAAATAATACAACCGGCAATGATTTTGAAAATCTGTGGTCACGCCAGTCAATGTTTAACTTTTCATCCAGCTCTTGTTTACTCACCTGAAGGAGGTTGCAAAGTTTGACAGTATCCATCGCAGGATCCATTTCACTTACTACTACCGAGAGTTCATATACAGGATCATTATTAATAAGGAGTTTGTTATTCCTATCATAGATAAGGCCCCTTGAAGGATAAATATACTGTCTTGCAATGGTAACTGCATTTGCTCTGTTGCTGTAACTGTTGTCAAAAATCTGGATCTGAGCCAGTTTTATTACAATTATTAGCCCACACAAGGCAATAATTCCCATTACATAATACTGTCTGATCTGAAATAATTCTTTCACTGTTTCTCAGATTTTAGGCCTGAAAATAACGATATACAAAGCAACAATAGTAAGTGATAATAAAAACGAATAGATTGTCTTTATAATTATGTCCTCAATGTAGTAAATAGTAAAATATTCAAATGAAAAATAACAAAAACAAAAGATGAGCAATAGTACCGCAGCATACATCAATAGCGTGAAAAAACCAGGATTGAGGTTGTGTGATTCCTGCCCAAGTTTAATACCCAAACGCACCTCAAACACTTCGAATGCCAGCGGGCGAGCGTAAGCCATGGCTACAAGCGCACCTGCACCTACTCCGGGGGTGTCATAAAATACATCAACCGTAATGCCGGCACAAAATGCAATAATCAAGGTAATGGGCTTCGATAACTGAGATGGCAAAAACATTATTGCCACCGGGTAAAACAAAAAAAGCCCGTAGCCTTCCTTGTCCCATGGCAATCTGATATTCTTGATTACAAGTACCTGGATGGCAATAATCAGAAAAATCCTTAATAAACTGAAATGCAATTTATTTATCTGTATAGACATCCTTTTCTAATTGTTCGAGTTCGGGTTTTGCATTATTTTTGAGTACATAAACTATATCAAGCTTGCTCATATCTTCCCATATCCGGCACGTAAGAGAATAAAAATTGGTTCCTTCCTTTTGCTTGATTTCTTTTACGGTGCCCAGCAATATTCCTTTTGGGAAAATAAGAGAATAACCACTTGTCTGTATGGTATCACCTACCTTTGTTTCGGCATGCCGGGGTAGGTCCTGCAGGTCAAAATATTTTGGGTCCTTGCCATCCCATACCAATGAGCCGAAATATCCGTTGCGTGTTAGTGATGCTGAAGTTTTGAGATCATCATTTAATATTGAAATAACCAGTGCAAAATGCTTACTTGTACTTTTGACAATTCCTGCTACCCCATTTTTAGTTATCACACCAAGGCCTTTTTGTACGCCGTCAGAAGTACCCTTATTTATGGTAAAATAATTGTGTTGTGTACTCACCGAATTATTGATAACACGTGCCGGTATTACAGAATAAACCAAACTTGTATCTTTGAAGTTATCAAGTGTATCAAATAAAAACGGATAATTGAACCGTTCTTGATAGAGTGCGGCATTTTCTTGAGAAATACTATCCACTACGGAATACTGATTCATAAAGCTCCTCACTTTTGTAAACTTTTCGTTTACAGAACCGGAAAGCAAATTTGCTGAATTCAGAAATATATCTTGCTGTGCCTTATTATAATTGACAATAAGGTAAATGCAGACTATCTCTAATCCCAAGAACAGAAAAAATGTTCCAAATCTGATAATGAATTGGATAACATTCAGCATATCCGGCAGAATATTGTGTAATCATCAATCATCAGACGCTCTTCCTGTCGATCAGGAATGAGAATCTGTGTGTATTCTTAAGTGCAATGCCTGTACCTGCTACTACTGCTGCAAGCGGATCATCAGCTATATGTACTTTTAATTTTGTTCGGTCAGAGATTCTTTTATCCAAACCTCTCAACAATGCACCACCACCTGTTAGATAAATCCCTTTCTGATATATATCAGAAGCCAACTCCGGTGGAGTAGTTTCGAGTGCTTTCAGAATAGCCAACTCAATTTTAGCAATTGATTTATCAAGTGCTCGGGCAATCTCTTGGTAACCTACCATTATCTGTTTAGGAATACCCGAGACCATATCACGGCCATTAACTGCATAATCAGCAGGTGGGTTGGCAAGATCTTCGATGGCGGCGCCGACATTTATTTTTATTTGTTCGGCAGTGCGTTCTCCTACGAGCAGACTGTATTCGCGTTTCATGAAATCAATGATATCCATTGTAAATTCGTCGCCAGCAGTTCTGATTGACTGATCACAAACTATTCCTGACAAGGCAATAACGGCTATCTCTGTAGTACCACCTCCAATGTCAATAACCATGTTACCTACCGGTTCTTCTACATCTAGCCCAATACCCAATGCTGCTGCCATAGGTTCGTGGATGAGGTAGGTTTCTTTTGAGTCAACATGATCGGCTGAGTCAAATACAGCTCGTTTTTCAACCTCTGTGATACCGGAAGGGATGCAGATAACCATCTTCATGTGTGTAAAAAATTTCTTCCGTACACCAATCATTTTGATAAATCCTTCAATCATGTTTTCAGCAGCCTGAAAATCAGCAATGACACCGTCCTTGAGTGGTCGGATAGTTTTGATGCTATCATGGGTTTTTTCGTGCATCTGCATTGCTTTGGTACCTACTGCAATGGTTTCTCCGGTTTTGCGGTCAATAGCCACTATGGATGGCTCGTTGATAACAATCTTTCCGTCCTGAATGATGAGCGTATTGGCTGTACCAAGATCTATTGCTAATTCCTGAGTAAAAAAATTAAAAAATTTCATTTACAGACTGTCTTCTATGATGATTTTGAATGTAGTACTTTGTATCAAAGTGCAAAACAACAGAAATTTTTACTATTTTTTTAATATTCGCTTTAATATTGATACGCCTTAGATAAATATTTTCTTTTTTTAAAAAGATTCGGGCAAACTTCCATTTAATCAGGTATTTATACCGGCACTTACTACCCAGTAGTCTTCTTGTTTAAGGTATTGCTGTGCAGTATGTTGTATTTCCTCTGTTGTGATGTCACAAATACGTTCGTTTGCTTTGTCCCAAATATTGAGATCTACCTGGTCTGCAATCAAATATTTTATCATGGCAGATGAGTGGAAGGGGCCGTCAACTGCATTAATAAGTGAACCTATAAGATAACGCTTCAATTGTGTCAATTCATCATTAACAATCGGTATTTCTCTCAGTTTTTTAAATTCTTTAAATACCTGTCGGGTTGCTTTTCCTATATGTTCGTGGCTCACATCGGCCATTATAATCAGACAGCCGCTATAACTCAGTGGATCGAGCGAAGATCCAATACTGTAGGTCATGCCCTTTCCTTCACGGATATTCATATTGAGGCGAGAGCCAAAAAAACCACCAAGCAAGGTATTCAATATAAATACATCAATAAAATCCGGGTGCGACCTGGAGAACATCCGTCTGCCTATACGTAGAGAAGCTTGGCTACTAGTAGGCATTTCGATATGGATATTACCTGGTTTGTCGCTTATTAAGCCTGCAAAGACCGGTTCTGACAAGTGTGGATTCTGCCATGCTCCCATTGACTCAGCGATCAAATCTATGTCCTCAGCTTCATATCCGCCACTGATATGTATATTTGTTTTTGAAGGAATAAAAGCCCTTTGATAATGCTCAGTAATGTCAGCCCGGGTAGCTTGACGGTATAATTCAGGAGTACTATTGTAACCATACGGATGGTCATTGCCGAAAATTTTCTCTGTAATCAATCTGTAAGCCACTACTTCAGGCTTTGTAAGGTCTATCTCTAATTTCTGTATATTATTAGCTACATAAGTATTTAGCTCGGCTTCAGGGAAAGCAGGCTCACGTAGTATTTCATAGACTACTGGCCAGAGTTGGAAGAAATATTTTCTCAGGCAATGGACAGAAATGGTAACATAGTCAAGATTGGCACTTGTATGAATGGTGGCGCCGTATTTATCGAATATATCTGCGATTTTCCTTGATGATTTACATGTGGTGCCTTCTTTGAGCAGTTTGCCGGTAAGTTTTGAAATGATCTTCTTCCGTTCAAATGGTCTTCCTGCCATCACTACTATTTCTAATCTTAATACCGGGAGGCCTGGTCTTTGAGTACCAAATATTGTGATACCATTGCTTAGGGTGCAGATTTCAGGTCGAGGAAGGATCACTTTTCTGATATCCTTTACAGGTGGTGCTATTTTTCTATCCATTGCGGGTCAAAATTATTCATTTTCAGCATTATCGTTAAGTATTATTTTTGATAAAGTGATTTTCTGTTAAAAATTATTAATTGTAGTTAAATAGAGATATTTTTGCAGCATCTTATCAAAGCAAAACCGCTTTATGAAATTCAGTACATCCTCTTCTCAGCTGCTAAAACACCTCCAGATAGCCAGTGGTGCCATTACAAATAACCCTGTATTGCCCATATTGGAAGACTTTTTATTTACCATAAAAGACAACAGGCTAAAAATAACAGCCTCTGACCTGGACACTACTATCATTACTCACATTGATATTACAGCGGAGAAAGATGGGTCTATTGCTATACCGGCTAAAATACTTACTGAGACACTTAAAGCACTGCCTGAGCAACCGGTAAGCTTTGAAGTGGACGAAAGTTCGAACCATGTAACCCTTACTAGTGCCTATGGAACATATAAGCTTTCAGGCGAAAATGGGGTTGATTTTCCGGAGACACCCGAATCTCCTACCGATGAAGAGATTGTCATACCTACTGACATACTCGCATCCGCTATTACGAACACACTGTTTGCGACGAGCAATGATGACCTACGGCCAACAATGACAGGTGTATATTTTTTGTTTGAAGAAGGTAAGGCTACTTTTGTAGCCACGGATGCACACAAGCTCGTCAAATACTCAAGAAGTATAGACAATGAGGCTGTGTCCTCCTCATTTATTATGCCCAAAAAAGCTCTAAACTTGATTAAGTCTTCTTTGTCAAACACAGACGAAGTAAGGATTTCGTTCAACAAATCAAATGCATTCTTTACATTCGGTCACTTCCAGATGGCATGCAGGCTTATAGAAGGAAGATATCCTGACTACAATATGGTTATCCCGGTCAATAATCCAAACCTGATGACCATTCACAGAACCGATTTTCTGAATTCCCTAAAGCGTATTGCTATCTATGCCAATAAGACCACCAATCAGGTATTGATACAAATAGATGGCGAACAATTGCACATTTCATCACAGGATCTTGATTTCTCAAATGAAGCTCAGGAGACCATCACATGTACGTATGATGGTGTTCCGATTCAGATAGCTTTTAATGCAAAGTTTTTAATAGAAATGCTGACCATACTTTCATCCACAGACGTAACACTTGAGCTTTCTGAACCAAACAGGGCAGGTGTCATTCGTCCGGCTGAGCAGGATCCGGCAAGTGACTTGCTTATGCTAGTAATGCCGGTAATGGTCAACGTGCAGTAATTACATTACTTGAATAACTTATATAACATCCGCCATATCATCTATGAAAATCGGGTCTTTCATTTTCGTATTATCAATGTGCTGTCTCACCTTGTTCGCTTGCAAGAAAGATGAAAGTCCGGAAACCGCACTTAATAACTGGCTCTACCTGATTGACAACGGAAAATTTGAAGAAGCTAAAAAACTTAGTACCGAAAACGGACAATATCTTGTAAATGTAATCAGCAAAATCAGTGAAGAGCCGGATACGTCCAGACATTTGTTTAAATCATTGAGTTGTCGTGTAATAAAAGATTCGGCTGTATGCAAATTTGCCTACGAAGAAGGTATCTATGATAGTGTTTACTTGAAAAAAGTAAATGAAAAATGGCTGTTTGGAGGAAATTTTGAAGAACTAGATGAGGGCCTGGATGAATTTTTTGACGAAATGATTGAAGAAAATTCTGATTCTTCTGTTTATTAATACATGAAAACTGGCCTTTTTTTCGGATCATTCAACCCTGTACATACCGGGCATTTGATAATTGCTAATTTTATGGCCACACACACCGACCTAAAAGAAGTATGGCTGATAGTGTCGCCACAAAACCCACTAAAAGATAAATCTTCGCTGGCACCTGAGCGTGACCGCCTGCACATGATAAGGCTGTCTATAGATGATAACCCCAAACTACGTGCCTCTGACATTGAATTCAAACTGCCCAAACCTTCCTACACAATTGACACACTCACCTACCTAAAAGAGAAATACCCGAAAAGGGAGTTTGTACTCATTATGGGTAGTGACAACATTGAAACACTCCAAAAATGGAAAAACTATGAACGACTGCTCAATGACTACAATATATATGTGTATCGCAGACCGGGCTACGACCAGAATCCGTTTCCTGATCATTCCGGCATCCAATTTTATGATGCACCTCAGATGATGATATCGGCAAGTATGATACGCCAATACATCCAGGAAAAGAAGTCTGTGAGATACATGGTACCCGAACCCGCACTCGAATATTTAGAATCGGGACATCTCTACCGGTAAACAATGAAAACCACTTATTAATCGTTTAATCAGAAACATTATTTACTTTATGCTTCGCACATTGTTACACATCGTTTTTTTATGCATTTGCGTCAATAATCTTGCATATAATCAAGCTTCGGATATGAAGATAGGTGAGTGGAAAAACTTTTACCCATACAGAACTGGTGTGAGCGTAACCCAAAGTGAAGCTGAAGTATATTATGGCAATAACCTAGCTATTGTAGTTTGTGATAAAAATGCTAACATTCGCAGATATATCACAAGGACAACCGGTCTTACAGATATTGATCTGGGCATTATCAAATATACACCATACAAAAATACGCTTATCGTAACATACCAAAATGGCACCATAGACCTTTATAGGAATGAAAATGACGTTACAAGCCTTAACTATATCAAAGTAAACAACAACATTGTAGGTAAAAAAGGTATCAATCATATTTTCTTAAAAAATGAAAAAACCGCCTTGCTCAGTACGGACTTTGGTCTGCTTTTTATGGATATTGAAAATGAGGAGTTTTCAGAAAGCGTTTTTACTCCATTTCCGGTCTATAACACATGTGTACAAAACGATACTATATACGTAGCTACCGAAGGAGGTATATTTCTGATTCCGCCTAAAATAAATATCCAGGACTTTGGTCAATGGCAGTACCTCAATGCCAATAACAACAAACCATACAAATCTACAGCCTGCGCATTTTATAACGGTGACTTGTATTTCGGCCTCAATGATGCCCTTGTAAAGCAAAATGAAGACAAAAGCTTCACTACACTTGGTACTTACAAAGACAACAGAGTGAATTACCTCACAGCTGAAGGCAAACACCTCATTTGCGGTCTGTTTTGTACTGCCAATGGTGGTTGTACTGGCAAAATACTAGTGGTGGATGATACAAATCAAATAACCGAACACGCTGGCCAGAGTTGCTTTCTCCGCCCCCTGTATGCCGTAGAAGATGCTGCCAACCGCGTATGGATAGCAGATGAATGGGATCATTACAAATATTACGATATCGACAGTGACAACTGCAATTATTTCACCATCAACTCACCGAATACCGAAACCAACTTTGACATTCTGATAGCAAATAATAAGACCTATGTTACTGCCGGTGGTCTCATATTGGGTCAAAATTATTCTTTCAATGGCAGTGGTATGAATATCTATGATCATGTTACGAAACAATGGAGCGTACTCAATGGCGACACCTATCCGGAACTCAAACAAAAAGAAGCAAATTTCGATTTTCTGAATGTCGTTTCAGATCCGGCAAGCCCGGAAAAACTATTCATAGGCTCTTACTATGGCGGACTGATAGAGTACAATGGCAACGGCATCTCCATTTTTAATGATCAAAATTCTGCCCTTAGTGGTGGTGTAGGTGATGCACTTCGTGAACGTGTAGCCGGACTGGCTTATGACTCAAAAGGAAACCTTTGGATGGCCAATACACTAGCAGCTAACCCGATTGTAGTTAAAAAGAAAGATGGCACATGGAAAAGCTTTCCCGTAAATACCAACAATGCTCTCTTACAATTGGCTATTGACAAAAACGACAACAAATGGTTCATCATTGGTGGTCAGTCAGGTAGTATTTATGTGTTTAATGAAGGCAATGACATGAACTCTACACTCGATGACAAATGGCGTGAAATAAACAATTCTAACTCCAACCTGCCTTCTAACCTTATCAATACTGTATCGGTTGATAACCGTGGCGATGTGTGGATAGGTACAGCAGCCGGCACCGTTGTATTCGAATATGGAGGAGATATCTTCAATGCTGCCCAAAAAGGTACAAGGCCTATCGTTGAACAAGATGGATTCGGTGCATACCTGCTCGAAACCGAAAACGTTAAAACCATAAAGTCTGACGGTGGCAACCGAAAATGGTTCGGTACCGATAACGGAGTCTTTGTTCAGTCGGCAGACGCCAAGACACTTGTTTATAAATTTGACACAAAAAACAGCCCGCTGCCAAGTAATTCTATAACT
>JAIBCG010000130.1 GCA_019694295.1 Saprospiraceae bacterium | reverse complement strand
GAAATATTCATCATCAGCAATCTCAAGCAAACTGTACAACTTGCCGGCGGACAAAATGTTTCTGCATGTTCGGGTACTCAGGTAGAGGTGGTTTCGGGTTTTATTAAACCGGGTAGGGTAGATTGGTTCGATGCACTTTTTGGTGGTAAATTGATCGGAAGTGGCAATCCATTCCTCGCACCACCTGCTGCCAATAATCAGATATTGTGTATGCAAGCTGTTTATGCAGACTTTACAGGCAGAACGGACATCGACGAACAAATAAAAGAAAATGAAAACAAACCCTATGGCGGACTAAGAATGACGGTTCATTACCCATTTATCCTAAAGTCTGTCAAGGTATATGCTGCTACCAAAGGTGTTCGTAAGATAGAGATGTATCAGGGCAATACTTTATTGTTTGCCAAATCCATTACCATCACAAAGACCGGAGATACAAGGTTGACGCTTAACTTCCCGGTACCAGCCGGAAAAGACATCCGCTTGATACTCGCCGAGGATGCCAAGCCGCTTGCTTATTCACTTGGGCAGTCAAAGTTTCCTTATGTGATAGATAATGTTGTAAGTATTGAGGGCAATATTGTCAAGTCCCAAAATGCATACTGTTATTTCTACGACTGGCAGGTCGAGTACAATGATTTTTGCGGGCGTATTCCCGTAGAAATACCTTTTGTTCACTCAACATTACAGGCGGGTTTTGTAGTACAGGATACAAATTATATACAGAAAGGCATCGGAGCCAATGTTGTGTTTACAGATACTTCAATCAATGCCCAAAACAGAAGCTGGTCATTCAGCAACGGACAGACGAGTACAGCGCTTAACCCGGTTATCAACTTTGATGTCCCGGGTGAGTATATCGCAAAATTAACCGTTTCGAATACGGCCACTTGCTTCGATACCGAAATTAAAAAAATTCACATTCTGCCGGATACGACCACTGCGACAACTCATTTTGACTTGAATAATACATTCATACTCTACCCGAACCCGAATACAGGACATTTTGTTATAGAAATAAAAAATGGAAGTTTGATATCAATGGGCACCGAGTTGAAAATATTTTCAGCCACCGGCCGGGAAATGTTTAACCAAAAAATTAATTCCTCCGAAAAGGAGTGGTTTGTGAAAGCAGACAAACTGGCTCCCGGTGTTTATTGGGCCAAAATAACGGATACAGAAAATACACTTGTAACAAAATTAATTATTGAATAAAACGTTTTTCTGCTTGAATATATTTGTAGTCCAATTCAAAAAAATGACACGATTCTTTTATTTTTTTCTGCTCATAATGCTTGTACATAATAATGTAACTGCGCAGAAGTTTGAGGCACCACCCAATAATCAGGCAGAGTATGAGGCCAATTATAAAAAAAGGATATTACTAGATACGCTGGCAGGTATTTATATACCCAAAGATACAAAAGATGCCTTCGCTCAGCTCAATAAAAAAATTGATGCCAAATCAAAGGAAAAATTCATCCATACTTCACCGGATACCATTGCTACATTTGCCGTAAAATCATTAGGCTCATGGATGATTCGCAATTGGGGTTTTTATGAAGGCTCTCGTTTGGGTGAGTTTTTGCGCAAAAAGGGAGTTTATCATCCCGAAGATCAGGCAGCTTTTTTGGTTATCGGCTACTATCGTTTTTTAAATAATCTTCCAATGGAGGAAGAAAAGCGGATCAACGAATTTCAAAAAAAGAGAAAGGCAGCAGTAGATGCCAAAAAACGCAAGGGTGAAGTAATTTCAAGTGAAAAAATTCAAAAACCTAAGCAGTAAAGTCATCTTATTCTTTATCAATTTAGTCTTTTTCTTCATCGTTGAAATGATTTATTTGTAGGCAAAATTTTTATCTGCTCATTCATTGTACATAACCGGTAACACTACTTTTTTCTTACAAATATAAATTTTAGGTGAAACTTTGTGGAAAATGGATATACTTTTGCGTCATAATTCATACCAAGTTCATCTAAAATCAAACAGGAATGGTAAAAAACCTGCTCATCGTAGAGTCGCCGGCAAAAGCAAAAACAATAGAGAAATACCTCGGTAAAGACTTTATCGTCAAATCGAGCTACGGACACGTCCGCGACCTGGAGAAAGGAAGCAAAGGTATCAATATCGAAAAGGATTTCGAACCTAACTACGTGGTTCAACCGGATAAACTTAAGCTCGTAAAAGAACTGAAGGAGTATGCTTCAAAATCACAGGAAATTTGGCTTGCAACGGACGAAGACCGCGAAGGAGAAGCTATTTCATGGCATCTTGCCAAAGTTTTAGGACTTGATCTGAAGAGTACTAAACGGATAGTTTTCCGCGAAATTACCAAACAAGCAATACAGAATGCTATTAAAGAACCAAGAAAGGTTGACATTAATCTCGTTGACGCTCAACAAGCAAGAAGGGTACTCGACCGCCTCGTAGGTTTTGAATTATCTGAACTGCTCTGGAAAAAAATCAAAGGACAACTATCTGCTGGTCGTGTACAGTCGGTTGCTGTAAAACTTGTAGTGGATCGTGAACGCGATATAAAGGAATTTAACGTAACTTCATTTTATAAGATTTCCGCAATATTTACGGTAGTTGATAAAAATGGCAAGACTACAAGTTTGAAGGCCGAACTACCTGATAATTTTGCAAGCGAAAAAGACGCTCATACATTTCTCAATAAATGCTCCGGTGCCGATTTCACAGTAAATGACATACAGGTAAAACCACTTACGCGCAAACCATCTGAGCCATTTACAACATCCACACTACAACAAGAGGCGAGCCGCAAACTTGGCTTCTCAGTCCAGCGTACCATGATTGCCGCTCAGAAATTATACGAAGCCGGTTATATTTCTTACATGCGAACCGACTCGGTCAACCTGAGCGAAACGGCTATTGCAGCTATAGCAACAGAGATTTCTTCAAGGTATGGATCAAACTATGTCCAGTCGCGAAGATATAAGAGTAAAAATGCGTCGGCTCAGGAAGCACATGAGGCCATCCGCCCATCCTACATGGATAGAACAGATGTGACAAATGATCGTGACCAACAACGACTGTATGACCTTATCTGGAAAAGGACCATCGCTTCGCAGATGGCAGATGCAAAACTTGAAAAAACCATCGTAAAAATAGCCATCTCAACTATCCCGAATAGTCACCTGGTGGCAGAAGGCGAAGTAGTTACCTTTGATGGTTTCCTGAAAGTATATTTCGAATCAACAGACGAAGAGGAAGATGATGAAAAAGGATTATTGCCTCCTTTGACAATAGGTCAGATCCTCCGGCTTAAGAAAATGGATGCTACGGAAAGGTTTACAAGACCACCCGCACGTTATACAGAGGCTAGCCTTGTCAAAAAACTTGAAGAACTTGGCATCGGCCGACCTTCTACTTATGCACCTACCATTGGCAAAATAATGGAAGAAAAACGCGGGTATGTAGTGAAGTTAACGAAAGAAGGCTCACCCCGAAGCTACAGATTGCTTACACTCGAAAATGAAACAATCGGCACTCAAACACTTACTGAGATGTCAGGTGCTGCTAAAAATCACCTTTTCCCGACTGATATGGGCATTTTGGTATCCGATTTCCTCAGCGAACATTTCAGTGGCATCATGAATTACAGCTTCACCGCCGACATTGAGAAAAAACTTGATGAAGTGGCAGAAGGCGACGCTGACTGGAAAAAAATCATCAGGACGTTCTATGGTCCGTTTCATGATTCTGTAATAAAGACTGAACAGAATGCCGAAAGAGCTTCGGGTGAAAGAACGCTAGGTATTGACCCGGTATCCGGCAGAACAGTATTAGTGCGAATGTCCAAATTTGGTAAACCGGTGGTACAGATTGGAAGTCAGAGCGAAATTGCCGAAGGCGAAAAACCA
>JAIBCG010000129.1 GCA_019694295.1 Saprospiraceae bacterium | reverse complement strand
GGAATAATACTTTTGGAAGCAGCCAATGTATCATTCCAAAGTATTCGGCCTTCACGGAAGTTTTCATCTGTTTTGATTACACTGCGTGCATCGAGCCAGGCAGTTTTGATGCCCGAGTGATTAAGCCAAGCGTGCACTATGTACGAAGACAATAATTCGCCGGCTGAGACAATGCTGTCATAAATCTGATCATAAGAAGCATTGGGCTTTGTAGAGAGTATAGATTTTAAGTCGGATGAGACCTTATTGAGTTGATGAAAAATATTGTGTTCCGGGTCAAACAAATCTTTGATGATGCTTAGGTGTGTAAGCTCGAATTCATCAACATATTGCTGTGGGTTGCCGGTTTGGTGGTAATAATCATATACCACTTTTTCAAGCAGATTGGTTGATTTGCCGGTTGCAGAAACTACGACAACCAACTCTGTGTCAGTATGTAAACCAATAATAGAACCAACAGTTCTTATACCTTCGGCATCCTTTAATGATGCACCTCCAAATTTGAATACTCTCATATTATAACATCGTTACAATTATTGTTTATAAATACGCTGAAAACTGGATTTGGTCCATTTGGCAGTATCAGTCACTCTAAATTCTTTATCCGAAATCTTAAATTTTCCATATTCGAAATCAAGAAAATCAATTTCGGGATTGATATTCCTGTCACCGATGAAATCCTTGCCTAATACCAGCCGGAGTTTTGATAAATCGCCGGAAAATGCTCTTTCGAGTTGTGGAATGATACGTTTTTTAAATTTGTCGCGTAGGTCGTCAATTGTTTTTACCGATTTGAAAATATATGGATTAACGGTGAAGGTTTTTGGAAGTAAGATTTCCATTCGATGGTTTATGTTTTCAACCATTTTTATAAGGTCAATGCCTTCAAGTATATGATCTTCATCTTTTGGCCATACATCATGGATGTTTTGTTCGACCTGGATGATTTCAAAATTATTCAGTAAGGCTAGATTTCCGGCATCGCTGTAGTTTTCATTGTTACCAATCAGGCCAATCATATAAAGGTTTGGTGGTAGCGAAAAAGGTGCTTTCGAAAATGGAAGGTAGATAAAAGCTTCTTCGGGTTTGCCTGCCCGGCGGCTTTCCTCAAGCAGACCAACTGTATCACCAAAGATTTTTGCAGCATTTGCCACGTCCATGTGTTCGATGATGACAACGTATTTTTTGCAACAATCGGTAATCTCTTTTGAGAATTGAGAAAAGTCGAATGTGCCTATTTCTGCCAGATCAAGGTGCTTTTTCTGAAGCAACTCGTCTATATATTTTTGTCTGAATATGAGTAATGTATCATATACCGCTTCGTACGGTTCGGGATTTTGGGATGCACCTGACAGTATTTTTATTTTGGGGTCAAACTTGGCATTCAATATTTCCGGGCCTTTTTCGAATACCTTTTTGAGTTCGGCACGCGAAATATAGAAAGTACTATAACTATTTTCGCCTCGTACATAAAAATTGCCTCTCTGTTCTACCCGATGTACCATAAACTTTTGGCCTTTGGTACTTGAGAAATAAGATACTTGCTCATTCTTTATTTCTTCCATAAAGGCCTTGTAAAGCTGGTTGAAGGTGATTGAGAAATCTTTTTTTGGCAATTGATCCATGAAGCAGCCAATCATGTTTTGTTTGGCAAGTGTGGCAATGGATTTTAGCACACCATTCGAATAAATGATATTTCCCGTAGGGTCAATGCCCATAAATCCTTCTACAAAATCATCGTACCTGAGATTTTCGTTAAAGGCAATATTGAAAATCTGACCTTCTTCTGTAAGTTCGTTTGATCGTTTTCTGAGCGTATCTGATGATTCCTTCAGAATTTCCTCAACAGGTTTGCCGTCGATAATTGAAAGTGCGTATATCATAGACAGGTAGTTTCTGCCACTGCCTACAGAACCGCTTATAATAGTATTTAAGTTTATATTTGACATGATTGATAAAATGATTAACTTGGTTCAGAAAATTTATAACCTACACCTCTTATTGAATGAAAATATACGGGATTTTTCTGGTCTTTCTCGAAATATTTCCTGAATGAAAGGATGAAATTATCGATTGTTCGGGTTGAAGGATAGACCTCATAGCCCCACACAGCCTGTAATATTTGTTGACGCGATACCACTTCATTTTTTCTTTCTACCAGCAGCTTTATCAGTTTAGCTTCCTTGAGCGTAAGTTCAAATGTTCCGTTGACACCTTTGGCTTCGTAGGTTTTGAAATTAACAATATTTTCGCCAAATGTGTAGGCGTCGGCTATGTCTGGAGGAGTGTGAGCAGAGCGTTTGATGAGATTTTTAATGCGCAAGAGCAATTCTTCAAAGCTGAAAGGTTTGGTGAGATAATCGTCCGCTCCTTTTTTAAGGCCGTCTATTTTGTTAGGAATGGTGTCACGGGCAGTTAGGAAAATGATGGGCGTTTCGGAGTCTGTCAGCCTTATTTGCTCGCATACATCCAGCCCGCTCAGTATCGGTATCATTATATCAAGAACGACCAGATGGAAATACTGGCTTTTGAATAAATCGAGTGCTGTTTTGCCATCTGTGGCATATACCACTTCGTAACCTTCAAATTCCAGATTTAATTTGAGTGTGGTAAGTATGCTTTCTTCGTCTTCAACCAATAGAATCCTTTGGGCCATTTTTTATTTTTAATGGTAAAGAAACCTCAAAGATACTACCTTTGGGTGTATTTTCACGTAATGTTATCTTAGCTTGATGAGCTAGAACTATCTGTTTGACGATATAAAGTCCCAATCCGGTACCTTTGGTGTTGCGCGTCTCCTCATTTCCACTGCGATAAAACTGTTCGAATATCTTAAATTTTTCTTCAGGTGCTACTCCTGTTCCATTATCAAATACACGTAATTGTAAGCAGTCATGTGCACCCGACAATGTAACCCTTACCTCATCTGTGATGGAGGAATATTTGATAGCGTTTTCCACAAGATTGCTGATAACGGATATCATGCCGGCTCTGTCAAAATATAATTCGGGCAAATTTTCTTCACAATCCAGTGTTATCCTTCTTTCAGGGAAAATCATTTTCATACGAGAGATTTCATCTTTTACTACTTTTGACAGGCTCATAAGTTCAAGATTAGCTTGGTACATTGTATCTAATCTTGTGGCTGTCAGTAGGTTGTGTACTACACTTGTCAGGCGGTCATTTTCTTTGATAGCACTTTCGGTTAGTTGTTTTTTCTGCTCATCTGTGAGGTCGCGCTTTTGGATGGTTTCTAGCACAAGACGGATGGAGGCAAGGGGCGACTTAAGCTCATGGGTTACTGACATAAGGAAATTTTTCTTTTGTCTCGCAAGCTGTACTTCGCGGTAGTAACCACGGTTTATAAAAAATATACCTGCTATAAGACTTAACACAAACACCATTGCCTCACCAAATATCATGAGCTCTTGTTTTTCGTATTTGCGTTTTAGTTCAGTATATTCACTTGTCAGGTAAAATTCTTCAGACGTGTGTACGCGTTGTGTGCCTTTCTGTATGAGCTCCATGTAGGCAGCTTTGGCATAGAATGCATCGTTGTTTTTGACGTAAAGCAATATCGCCCACCAACTGAATGCCAGCAACAGATAGATAATAACAACATAAGAAATGAGCCTTAACCGGTGGCCGTTTTCTGGATTTCGGTTCATATTATTTAAGGGATAAAAGGTGATTCCTTAGATCATCATAGTTAGTGATTCATGTTTGAAAAAATGTTAATTGATGTATTTCTCCCTACAAAGTAATGTATTTTGTTAAAAAGAAGTATGTGATGTGGTTCATTATTTTGTAAAAATTGCAGTAACGATGCATCTTCGGGTATGTGGTTCATTATCAATTCATCTATATGGCACAAAATTAGTACATTGTAATAAAATGACATTTTGCTTATTGAAAGAAAGGTGTTTATATAAATTATTATTTTTTATTTTTA
>JAIBCG010000073.1 GCA_019694295.1 Saprospiraceae bacterium | reverse complement strand
ATGAGGCGTTAAGATAAATACTCAGGTTTTCGTCTGGTGTAATATTGATGCGCACAGAGCCATTGTTGCTGAAGGAATTTGTTTTGTTCAGTACATTATTGACAAAGGCAAAACTCCTGGAGTAACCAGGGTTGTAACTCAGGTTGACCGTAAATTTATTCTTAATAATCGGAAAACCAAAACTTGTCCAAGTCCAAAGATTTTGTCCTCCGCTATAATTGATAAAACGTGATGTAGTGACATTGCTACTCGTAACCTGCTGGTCTGAGATGATCTGGTCTTCCGTATATGTAAATCCGCTATGTAGTGACAATCTGATAAAATTTGCAGGATTAAATTTATTGAATCCGATACTTACCGAATGACCAATCTCAGGCTTGAGGTCCGGATTACCAACTGTAATGTAGAGCGGGTTGCTGTTGTCCACTATCGGTTGAAGTCTTTTGATGGAAGGTGCAGAAGCATCTACACTATAGCTTGTATTGATATATTTATTACCTCTAAGGTCAAAACTCATATTAAAATTAGGCAACCAGTTGTAGAAAACTTTATCGACCGTCCCTTTAATACCTGCCGAAGGGCCTGATTCATAATTTCCACTCAAGTCAAGGCGCTGACGTGCAATACCCAGTGAAATATTAGTGCCCTGCCAGGAATATCTCAGGAATGTACCCAACCTGTTGGTCATGATATCGTTGTTGTAATATCTTGAAAGGAAATCATTCTTTTTGTCACTTCCATTGAGTACATCTGTCACATCTCTGTCCACCTTTTCGGTTAGATAATTAAAGTTATAGAAGGTTGACCAGAAAAATTTCTTACTGAGTGGCTCGGTGTACATGGTATTAGCATCTATGGTCTTGCGGTCAGATAATGTCTGGTGCAGTTGATTGATGGAAATAACAGAATCCTGTGCACCTGATTCATTGAAGAAACTATTGGTGGAATTCTGTGTGGCATTTCTGTCATTCTTGCTATAACTCACACCAGAACTGATACCGAAGCTTCTGCCTTTTTTTCTGAATTTTTTTCTGTAAATGGCATTCAATCTTGAAATAAATGCGCTGTTTTCGGAGCTGTTATTAAGAAATGTAGTGTTGGTAACATATTTTTCATCACCTTCCTGCCTGAGCAATGACAAGAGTCCTTTATTTGTTTTATTCTGATTGACAAAATTACCATCGAGATTAATCTTTACTGAACTTAGAGAATCAATTTTCGTGTCGAGGCTTAGATTCACTTCGTGGTTGCCGTTCAGTTTGTCGTTTGTGGTATGGTCAATATTATTCAGTGTAGCATCGGGTAGAAATGTCTTTCCGTTCTTGTAGTTATCTGAGTACAATCCTGTGCGGCTATAAAAGTAGGTTGCAGTCGCCTGGTTCTTATTATTATCGAAATTGTAATTCGCACCGCCCTTATAATTTTTCGGAAAACCCGATGATGCTTCGCTAAAAAAGCTGTCGCCACCAGAATCATCATCATCATCTCCTGCAAAACTTATAGAAAACCATCTTCTGCCACTACCAAAGCCAAATGTGCCACCGTCATCCCATCTATCAGCGCCTGAACCTTTAAAGTCCTGGTAATCATTCCAGGATAAGCCATTGCGTCCTGTAGTGTTGACATTACCTATGATGCTAAACTGCTCTTTGTCATTGAATTTATTGATATTGCCTTTGAACTCGTAGGTGTTTTCGGTACCACCACCTGCAGTCACCTTTCCAAAACTTCCTTTCTTGAACTCATCTTTAAGGGCAAGGTTCATCACTTTATCCGGCATAGTAGAGCTAACACCCGTGAGCTTTTTCTCTTCAGTCTCTTCATCAAATATCTGAACCTTGGTGATTCCTTCAGCGGGTAGATTCTTAGTAGCAGCCTTTGGGTCAGCCCCGAAAAACTTCTTACCATCAACCGTTACTTTGGTGACGTCCCTGCCTTCCGATTTGATAGAGCCATCCTGACCAACCTCAATACCCGGCAGCCGTCTTAGTAAGTCTTCCACAGTCGATCCCGGAGGCACCTTGAAGGTAGAAGCATCGTACTCTATGGTATCACCACGTATTGTAAGCGGTGCTTTCGCTGCCTTGATTACCACTTCCATCAGCTCATTGGCCAGTGGTTTGAGTTTAAGTACTCCGAGATCTATGAGTTTATCTTCCTTTGGGTTTACATCGGCCAGATATGGTATATGGGCAAGATAAGTCGCCTTGATTAAATATCTCATACGTTTTACTCCGTTAAACTTAAAGCTGCCGTCATTCTCAGTTCGGGCATAGCTGAGCAGGCTGGTATCTGATGGGTCAAGGAGCAAAACCGTGGCTCCCGGCAATACTTCATTAAACGTGTCTTTGAGTACACCCTGTATATTGATATTATGACTCTGAGCATGTAAGGTATGCAAACAAATGGTCATGGCCACCATCCATACTAATAAACTGACTTTTCTTTGCATAAAATGAAGTATATGTATTATAAATAAAACCCGATTGGCAACAAATATATTTCAATTCCATTTTGATAAATTTGATTTTTAGACGAAACGAGCATAATATCGACTAAATAATTACCATTCCCGAAATAATAAAAACGGAGTTTAATCGTATTTGATTGTTCACTTATTGTCATAAAAGCGGAAAGGTAAACTTAGCTTAAATGTTTTTTGTAACTTTGTGTTATGACGAGTCTTATCAAACGGCGTGTTAACAGGTTCGGTCAGAATCTTTGGATTAACCTTGTGAAAGTTATTTTGCTGGCTTTGGCAATCATTGACCAGTTTAAAGGTGTTTTCCAATTTCCTCCACCTTACGACCACCACTTGTCGGTGCTATCCAAGTACATAATTTTCTTCTTTTTTATTGAATTTCTCCAGCGTGTTATTGTTTTTTTCTATAAAATAAACCGTGGCATACGCAAGCAGGATAACATCGTAGTCGGTATCAACCAGATAGCTACCATTGTCAAGGTCTTTGGTCTGGGTTTCTGGATGATGATGCTTCTTGACATTAACATTAAAGAACTTTTCACTTCGCTTTCCATCATTGCGGCAGCCATTGCCATTATATCAAAAGATTATGTAGCCAATGCCATCAGCGGAATGGTACTAACTTGGTCTGACCAGCTCAGCATCAATGATTATATAAAAATCGAAGATCAGAAAGGAAAAATCATTGACATAACTTTGATAAACCTACACTTGCTTAGTGATGATGACGACCTCATTTATATTCCAAACAATCTGGCATTTTCAGCAAAAATCATCAATTATACAAAAATCGCTGTCAAAAAAACAAGTATAGAGTTCGAATTGAATACACGAAATCTCACTTCCATTGAAGAACTCGAATCGAAACTCATCAACAGCCTGACAGATTACAACAAGGATATAAAGCCGGACAGCTATAACCTGAAGGTCTATGAACTGAAGAAAAATTCTATTTCGTTCAAATTTCAATATATTCTTTCGCACCCGGACCGTGAGCTCGAAAAAGAGATTAAAAAGAAAACCATCCGGCGTATTCTGACAATACTTAATGATGAAAAAATTAAGGCAACCGTTAATAAAACAACAGTGTAGGCTACTGCTTGCCTGTTTATGACGGCCACTGTTTATTGCAAATCGCTTCATTTCAGACCTCAACTGTTTACGATATCTACAAGGCAAGGCAAAGTTGTATTCAACCATTACTGCATGATTGTATTGTATTTATTTCATCATACATAAACAATTTATGAGCTCAAGTATTTATATTTGTTTGTAGTCAAACATTTCATCAACAAAAACGCACAAACACTTCTCTGATATGCAAGCATTTTTCAAGTGGTCAATTTTGCTTTTCACTACTATCTGGAATGTTAATTTCTCTCAAGCCCAAATGCCATTAAAACCATCTTCAGGTGATATTTACAATAAAATAAAAAGTCTGCAGAAAGTAGGCACAGTAATGTATCTCGCAGCCCACCCTGATGATGAAAATACAAGACTCATCACGTGGCTTTCAAATAAACAACACCTCAATACGGTCTATCTTTCGCTAACCCGAGGCGATGGCGGACAAAACCTGATAGGTACAGAAACAGGTGATTTGCTGGGTATTCTCCGCACACAGGAACTTCTAATGGCACGACGTGTAGATGGCGGAAAACAATGGTTTACAAGGGCCAATGATTTTGGTTACTCAAAAAAAGCGTCCGAAACCCTTCATATCTGGGACAAAAATGAAGTATTGTCGGATGTTGTAGCTGCTATCCGTTACTGGCAGCCGGATATCATCATCAACCGTTTCCCCTCTGATACGACTGTACAGACGCACGGACACCATACAGCTTCTGCCATCCTAGGACTTGAAGCCTTCGACCTAGCCAACGATGCAAGGGCTTTTCCGGATTCATATAAAAAATATGGAGCATGGCAGCCTGCCCGAATTTATTTTAACACATCTTATTTCTTCTACAAAAGTCAGGAAGAGTTTGACAAAGCCGACAAATCTGCACTTGCCAATATCGAGATAGGTGACTACTACCCTATCACAGGCAGATCAAACAATGAAATAGCCGCCGAATCAAGAAGCATGCACAAGTGTCAGGCTTTCGGCACCAGTGGTAGCCGTACCGAACAAAAGGAATACCTGGAATATCTAAAAGGTAAAAAAACCGGCAATAAAGATGATATTTTTGAAGGGCTCGATCTGAGCTGGAATAGACTAAAAGGCGGCAAACCGGTAAATGCCATGATTGAAAACATTTTGAAGAATTATAAATTTGAAAACCCATCTTTATCTATACCAGATTTGGTAAAATTATACCAATTTATCAATAAGAATGTAGAGAATTCACGAAGAAAAGATCAAAAACTAGAAGATCTCAAGGAAATAATCGCTTCAGCAGCCGGATTATTCCTTGAGGCAGCCGCAGTGTCGGCCATCACAACCAGGTCAGCAGATGTGAAGATAAAAACAGAAATTACAAACAGGTCTCCGCTTCAACTTAGGCTTAATAAGATAAGTATTTTGCCAAATGTATGGGACACCATCTTATTAGAGAAGCTTTTGCCACCTGGTGGCAATATGATGCTTGAGTCGAACTTAATAACACCATCCGGCATAAACTTTACAGGACCATATTGGGTAGCCGACAAACCGAATAACGGGCTATACGTAGTCAACAATCCGGATCTGCGAGGAGTACCAGAAACGCCGCGTGAACTGAAGGTCGTTTTTAGTGTAAATATCAATGGGCAAGATTTCGAATTCGGACGCAACGTCATTTACAAATTTACAGACCCTGCAAAAGGTGAAGTCTATACACCTTTTGACGTAATGCCTGATGTGTATCTCAATCCGGTAGAAGATGTTGTACTTTTTCCTGACAACAAGGCAAAAAACATACAAGTAAAGCTTACTGCAGCAAAAGATAATATGGAAGGCACTGTAAGTGTAACAACCACCAATGGCTGGATATGCAGCAACAACAACCAAAAGTTCATCATTAAGAAAAAAGGTGACGAACAAGTGTTCAGTTTTACAATAAGTCCACCTTCAGCAAAATCTGAGACCGATATCAATTTTATAGCAACAGTAAAGGGGCAGGAATTCAGAAACTCAATGGTCGAAGTAGCTTATGACCACATCCCGACCCAACGTGTGTTGAAACCTTCATATTCGAGGTTGGTACACGATGATATTAAATGCAGCCCGGTAAAAATCGCCTATCTGACCGGAGCCGGTGACAAGATACCTGAAGCATTGAAACAATTGGGCATAGATGTTCATTTCATAAAGGCTGAAGAAATAGAATTAGAAAAAATAAGCAATTATGATGTCATCCTCACCGGTGTACGCGCTTATAACACCTTACAGATGCTGGCTAACAAACACGAAATAATGATGAAATTTGTAGAAAATGGCGGTACGCTGATCTGTCAGTACAATACAGCCTTTGGACTGGTAACGAAGGACATCGGCCCTTATCCTTTTACTATTTCCAGAGGAAGAGTAACAGATGAAAACGCACCAATGCAAATGCTTGATAAAGACCACCGCATTTTCAACATGCCAAATAAGCTGACCAATGCAGATTTTGAAGCCTGGGTGCAGGAACGAGGTCTCTACTTTATAACGACCGATGATACACGATATCAAAAATTACTTAAAACCCATGACCCGGGTGAGCAAGACCTTGACGGGAGCCTGGTAACATGCAAGTACGGTAATGGCAACTTTGTATATTGTTCATTATCCTTATTCAGACAATTGCCTGTAGGCGTACCGGGAGCCTACAAGTTGCTCGCCAATATGCTATCTTTGGGTGTACAACAAAATTGAAGAAATGAAGAATAATAATTCAGAAAAAATACCGGTTTTTGGCAAATGGCCGGGCTGGTATTTGTTTGTAGGCATATTCAATCTGCTGTTACTCGTAGTATTCATTTTGTTAACATCCATATTCAACCATAAATGATAAGCTGGATAGACTGGTCGGTATTATTGGGTTCACTTGTATTTATTACACTTTTCGGAATTTGGAAGACTAAAAAGAACTCGAGTACACGTGCCTACCTCATGGGCGATGAAGAACTCAACTGGTGGACCATTGGTTTTTCTATAATGGCTACCCAAGCGAGTGCCATCACATTTTTATCTACACCAGGGCAGGCTTACGAAGACGGAATGCGCTTTATACAGTTCTATTTTGGTTTGCCGTTGGCCATGATCGTATTATCGGTGTTTATTCTACCTCAATACTACAAACTCAAGGTATTCACGGCATACGAATTTTTAGAGCAGCGTTTTGATGTTCGAGTACGGACACTTACAGCTGTATTGTTCTTGTTATTGCGCGGTTTGTCGGCCAGTATCACACTTATAGCTCCTGCCATCATTTTGTCGGCTTTGTTTGGTTGGAGCATGGCATTCACCATATTTATGCTTGGCAGTTTCGTTATTGTTTATACCCTTATTGGAGGAAGTAATGCAGTATCCAAAACCCAGGTACAACAAATGGCCATTATACTACTTGGGCTTTTCATGGCCATTATACTCATTTACTCACAATTACCTGCGGGCATAGGCATCAAAGAAACATTCAGCATAGCCGGAAGTGCCGGAAAAATGAACATTGTTGACTTCAAATTTGACCCCAAAGAAAGATACAATATCTGGTCAGGATTATTGGCTAGTTTTTTTCTGTTTCTATCCTACTTTGGCACCGACCAGTCGCAAGTACAACGCTATCTTACCGGAAAAACGCTCACCGAGAGCAGACTTGGTTTGATGTTCAATGGTCTGGTAAAAATACCGATGCAGTTTACTGTACTGCTCACCGGTTTGATGGTATATATTTTCTTCTTGTTCCAGCAACCACCCTTACATTTCAATGAAGTCAATCGTCAGAACGTAATGAAGACAGAAGTTGCAAATGAATACAAAAACCTGGAAGCCAAATTTGATGTAGTATTCAATGATAGGAAAACATTTATTACAGAAAATATTGCAAAAGACAATCTAAGTGACGAAACTTTTAGCCAGAAACTAAAAGATTACAACAAAAAAATCCGCGAACTCCGCCTGGAGGCACGCGAAAAGATAAGTCAGGCTAATCCATCTGCCAAAGTAAAAGACGAAGACTACATTTTCATGTACTATGTGCTCAATTATTTTCCGGTAGGTGTCATCGGTCTGTTACTTGCCATGATATTCTCGGCTGCGATGTCATCTACAGCCTCCGAGATCAATGCTCTTGCTACTACCTTTATCGTAGATATTTATAAACGAAATTGGGTAAAAGATGCAACAGACGAACATTACCTCAAAATGTCGAAAACGGTAACACTCGGCTGGGGAATCCTATTGATGATATTTGCACTTTGGGCAGCTCCTTTAGAAAATCTGATTCAGGCTGTCAACATTCTGGGTTCATTGTTTTATGGTACGATACTGGGTGTAGTGGTTTCTGCCATTTTCCTTAAAAAAGTAAGTGCCAATGGCGTAATTGTAGGTGCCATAGTTGCAGAGACAGTAGTCATCCTGGGCTATTTCTTCAGTGATATCGGATATCTGTGGTTCAATGCAATTGGTTGTATTCTTGTAATGTTTATCGGCTCTGCTTATTCAGCTATATTTAACAAGAAATAAGCAATTGAAGCAATTAACTACCTATTTGATTCTGTCAGGGTATTTACAACTGTATTTTTACGAATTGTTTTACGACAAAAGACTTTCCGTATCCTATATTTTTACTATTTTCGTGGTCAAAAACAATGGAGATGCAAAATCTGGATTTAGTCGGAAAACGAATACTTGTAAGGGTTGACTTCAATGTACCACTCGACAATCATCTGAATGTTACTGACAACAAAAGAATAAGAGAGGCATTGCCCACAATAGAGTATTTACTGTCTCTTGATGGTGTTTCTGTCATCCTTATGTCGCACTTGGGACGGCCATTGAAGAAACTACTCCCCGACGGATCTATTGATGTACAGAAATTTTCATTAAGAAATATAATACCGGAACTATCCAAATTACTCGGACGCGAAGTACTTTTTGCAGAAAACTGCATCGGCGAAAAAACCGAAGCTATCGCAAAATCACTCATTGCCGGACAAGTTTTGTTGCTCGAAAATACTCGATTCCATAAGGAAGAAGAAAAAGGAGACGAAGAATTCAGCCGACAGTTGGCTTCACTCGGACAGGCATATATCAATGACGCATTCGGAACTGCACACCGTGCACATGCATCTACCTGTATCATAGCGAGGTATTTTGCAAAAAATGTAAGAGGATTCGGATTCTTGATGGAAAAAGAACTGGCCAGTGCCACCAGACTTACCCATAACCCACAAAAACCATTTACCGCCATCATAGGCGGTGCAAAAGTGTCAGACAAAATCCTTCTACTTGAAAAAATGATTGATTCGGTTGACAATCTGATTATAGGTGGTGGGATGGCTTATACATTCTTCAAGGCAATGGGCGGGCATGTAGGCAACTCTCTTGTAGAAGAAGATCGCCTTGAAAATGCACAGCAAATATTAGAAAAAGCCAAAGGAAGGATCAATCTACTACTACCGAAAGACAGTAAGGTAGCCGACAGTTTTACTAATGATGCAAAAACAGCAATGGCAGACAATATGTCCATTCCTGAAGGTATGATGGGTCTTGATATCGGCCCGCAAGCAATTTCAGAATTCACACGTGTGATAACAGAATCAAAATCAATACTCTGGAACGGACCAATGGGCGTCTTCGAAATGCCAAACTTTGCTAACGGAACAAATGAAATAGCCAAAGCTGTAGTAGAAGCAACCGGTCATGGGGCATTTTCTTTAATAGGTGGAGGTGATAGCGCAGCTGCTATTAACAGTATGGGTCTGGAAGATAAAGTCAGTTTTGTTTCAACCGGAGGTGGTGCTATGCTCGAACTCCTCGAAGGTAAAGAACTGCCAGGTATTAGAGAAATATTAGAAGATTAGCGGAAGTGAAACAGAATTTTTCGCAGTACGTAATGATTCTAATATAATTAGCAAAACACTATGTCTCGAAAAATTTTTACTGTTGTAGCCATCACTCTTGGCATGATTGCCTGCAAAAATAATTCGCAACCAGAGGAAAATACTGTTCCCTCCGGTCCGCAAAGATTTGAATTGTTATCGCCTGAAAAAACTGGTGTCACATTTTCAAATCATTTAAAGGAAGATTATGTATATAATATCCTGAATTACGAATATCTCTACAATGGAGGTGGCGTAACGGTGGGTGACATCAACAATGACGGATTGCCCGACATCTATTTCACAGCAACGTTCGGTACCAACAAACTCTACCTCAACAAGGGCAACATGAAGTTTGAGGATATTACCGATCGTGCAGGAGTGGCTGCCAATGCCGGATTAAATACAGGCGTAACAATGGCCGATGTCAACAACGACGGATATCTCGATATATATGTATGCCGTACATCTCGGGAAGATGATGGCAAAAAGGACAATTATCTGTACATCAACAACAGAGACCTCACATTCACCAATCAGGCTCAGGAATATAATCTGGCTGGAAATGCCAATACAAACCATGCCGTATTTTTCGATTATGACCTGGACGGTGACTTAGATATGTTCATGATGAATCACCGGGTAGGATTCGACCAAGCCACAAAAACGAGACTTCGCCAGTCTGACGATGGAAAAATAACACGTGAAACCTTTGCTCAGACTCCCTTCGAATCGAGCAGACTATATCGGAATGACAATGGCAAATACACTGACATAAGTGCAAGTATTGGCCTCAACACATCTGCATTTTCATTAAGTGCTACAGCCGCTGATATAAATATGGATAACTATCCCGATATTTTTGTGGCCAATGATTATATAGAGCCAGATTTTGTATTTATCAATAACCAAAAAGGTGGCTTTACAGACAAATTCTCACAGATTCTCCGACACAGTTCACAAAACAGTATGGGTAGCGATGTCGCCGACTTCAACAATGATGGTCTGCCCGACATCATGACCCTTGATATGATATCCGAAGACCAGGTCAGATACAAACAGCTTATGAACATCATGCAATACGAAAGGTATAACCTGCTTGTTCAATACGGATACGGGCACCAAGCCTCGCGGAATATGCTACAGCTCAATCAAGGTAACGACTTCTTTTCTGAAATAGGGCAAATGGCAGGTATATCCAATACCGACTGGAGCTGGGGTTGTGTGTTTGCAGATTTTGACAACGACACCAACAAAGATATTTTCATAACAAACGGATACCGACACGATGTAACTGACAATGACTATATGGTTTATACACGTGACTCTATTCAGAAAACCGGTGGCGTTACACCCCGACGTTTCCCGGATGTAAACGAGTTTCTCAATATCATTCCTGAACACAAACTACCCAACTACATGTTCAGAAATAAAGGTGACCTTACATTCGAAAACATGACCAATGCCTGGAAAACCGGTGAACCATCCTTTTCCAATGGTGTTGCTTATGCTGACCTTGATGGTGACGGCGATCTTGACCTCGTCGTCAATAACATCCTCGATCCGGCATTTATTTTTGAAAACAAAACCAGCCAACTGGCAGACCACACCTATCTACAGATTAAACTAAGCGGTCCTGACAAAAACAAGTTTGGCTTAGGCACTAAAGCATGGATCTACAACAAAGGTCAGATGCAGTATCAGGAAATGTACACCAACCATGGATTTATGTCAAGCAGTGAGCCTATCCTGCATTTCGGTACGGGCAATGAAAAATCAATAGAAAGATTGGAGATACGATGGCCTGATGGAAAGACCCAAGTACTTACGAATGTCAATACCAATCAAAAACTGAATCTAAAATATGCTGAGGCAGGCAATCAGGCACTAACTGTATTGCCCAAACCGGCACCATTATTTGAAGACATTACAAAAGCAAGCAAGTTGGATTTCGTGCATTCTGAAAATGAATATATTGACTTCAACTACGAACGCCTTATACCACATTATTACTCCAATCTTGGCCCTTATATAGCACACGGTGATGTCAATGGCGACAAGCTTGAAGACATTTATATTGGTGGAGCCACCGGCAATCAGGAAAAACAAGGCGAACCCGGAGCGCTGTACATACAACTGCCGGGAGGAAAATTTAAACGAACCATTCAACCCGACTTTGATAAAGACAGAAATTGCGAAGATACAGATAGCAAATTCCTTGATGTGGATAGTGACGGCGACCTTGACCTTGTAGTAGGCAGTGGTGGAAATGAAAATCCGGACGGGACAGACTACTACCAGCTAAGAATTTATACCAACGATGGTAAAGGAAATTTTAAACGCAACACAAATGCTATCCAAGACCTCAAACAAAATGTTGGGCGTTTTCTCGTTTTTGACATAGATGGCGACGGAGACCAGGATTTGCTCATCGGCGGAAGAGTGGTACCGGGGGCATTCCCTACCATTCCCAAAAGTTTCATTTATAAAAATGACAAGGGTGTACTCAGAGATGCCACAGCAGAGTTTTGTCCAGAATTCTCCCAAATGGGTATGGTGTCGGATATAAAAGCAGCAGACCTTGACGGTGATAAAATACCCGAAATAGTCGTGTGCGGAGAATGGATGCCTATAACCGTATTTAAGAAACAAGGTAAAGTTTATAAGAATGCTATCACGTCATTTGGCCTTGAAAAAACCAATGGCTGGTGGAACTCTATAGTAATTGCTGATTTTGACAAAGATGGTGACCTGGATATAGTAGCTGGCAATCTGGGAAAAAATTCACGGCACCGTGCCTCTGAAAAGAGCCCTATAGTAATGTACGCAAAAGACTTTGATAACAATGGCAGTATTGACCCTGTCATGTGTTTTACCCGAAATGGCAACATCTTTCCTTATGCTCAACGAGACCAATTGGCAAAACAAGTACCGATGATTAAGAAAAAATACCCAAGATATGCTGCTTACTCCAAAGCTACCATACAAGAAGTATTTGGTGATGCCTTATCGTCAGCCATTAAACTCGAAACCTTTGTACTCAACTCCAGTCTATTTACAAATGAGAAAGGGAAATTTACAAGAACCGACCTGCCTAACGAAGCACAGATAGCTCCGATAAGGTGCATAATTATTGATGATTTGAACAAAGACGGCAACCTTGATGTGCTATTAAGCGGAAATGACAGAGGCTTCGAAACCGAAACAGGTGTGTTCGATGGTTGTACCGGTCTTATACTTTTGGGTGACGGAAAAGGAGCTTTCAAACCCTTGCCTTCAAGGGAATCCGGACTATGGCTCACGAAGGACGCAAGAGATATGGCACTCATCCCTTCTTCCAACAAAAGTAAAATACTAATATGTGGCAATAACAATGGCAGTACAGATGTTTTTCAGCTAAAATAATACTCGCTAAGTATATCAATAGTAAATAAGTTCAGGTGGCAGAAAATTCACCTGAACTTTTTTCCAATCTTTGCGCTCTGCAGATACACTTTCATTTAACCCAAAAAATTCATTAGGGATCATTTTGGATGCTCAAAAAGGGGGATTTGATATTGTACATTTGATTCCACAACCTTGTTATCCATGACCTTCGTTTCATGTGCAAACTCATTTTTAGAATCTTATTCCTGCCATTTTGTACCATGTAGCTTCCTACGTTCAATGTAGTGTAACGGATAGTTTTT
>JAIBCG010000072.1 GCA_019694295.1 Saprospiraceae bacterium | reverse complement strand
TTCACGGATTATTTGTAATAATCATTTTCGTATATTTCTAATTTGCTATCTGTGTTAACCTTAGTTCTCGCCTAATGCAGTGATATGCGTGAGGGATAGAAGCCGGCACGAAGTAAGGCGCATAGCCCGACCCGACAGGGGCACGCCCTGATTAAACCATGATAACACATTAGGTTTTTTGCTGCAAATAATAATTCGTTCAAATCCATTTCAAAAGCTCAGAAACCCTTGTTCACCATGCTTTTATCACTTTTATATGGAATTTTGTACAATTCATTTTCCTTTAAATTACGAATGCATTTTTCAGGGTTTAATAAAAAAAGCCTGCATAAAATATATTGTGCAGGCTTTTGTTTATTAACCATCAAATTTCTGTTATTCAGAATCTTTTTCTTCTACGGATGATACTGCAATTGCAGTTTCTATTGCATTTTCTACAGGATTTTCTTCTGTTTCGATGCTATCTTCATTCGTATCGGCTCTAGTTTCGGAAGCTTGTTTTATTTCATTTGCTATCTTGTCCTGGGCAGCTTTTTTGGCGGCCTCGTATTTTTCCTGATCAGCGCGTGCGTCTTCCTTTAGTTTTAATTCAGACATTCTTGCTTCAAGTTCTTCCTTGGTCTTGAGCATTTCTGCTAATTTTTCTTCTTTTGAAGATATTCTTTCCTGTATCATGGCGAGTTTTGCCTGCGATACAAGTGCCTCAAGTTGGCGTTCGGTGTTCGAAGCTTTGCCTGTATGGAACGACAACTCCGATTTGTCTCGGTCTATTGAAGATTCCATCTTTTTTACTGCCTCTTTCAATCCATCGTATCTTCTCTGAATGCGTACCAATGGAGAACCTTCGGCAGAGTTGGTCGTATTATTACCGTATTTTTTATCTTTGAGTGATTTGAATGCGTTATCGAGGCGTTCCCAAGCTTCACTTCTGTCTTCTTTTGTAAATTTCATATCTCTGAAGGCATTTTGAATTTCCTTCAAATCATTGAATATAGATTGCAACCTATTGCCCTCATTGATTTTTTGTTCAATGTCAGACATCGTTTCCTTAAATTTTTCAAGAATTTCGGCTGATGCTTTACGAGTTTCATCTTCGAGAGAAGACTTTAGTTCTTTTAGCTTGGAAAACAGCACATTGGTACTTTCTCTGAGATTACCGGCATGCTCGGCGAGCAAATTTTTGTCTCTTACCTGTTCTTGTACTTTTTGCCAGAAATTCTTGAGATCTTCCCAGGTTTCTTGGCTGTACTCTTTGAGTTTGTTGATTTTTTCATAAAAATCCTCAAGCTCATTTTGATATAGTTTATTCAGTTTACTTGACAAAACGATGAAGTGCCACTGAGTCTGAGCCCGGTGAATGACATCGGTTCGGTCAGTCTTCAGATCTTCAGGTAGGATGTTGTCCGCAACACTGAGTTCGTTTTCAATAGTAGTAATACCTTCAGGTAGTTCAACAGCCGAGCCTGTCCGCCATTCATCCATCAGTTTCTTTTCGAGTTCATCAGATACCAGATTTTCAGGAATTGTTTTGATGACGACTTTATTGTCATCAGCCATTAATTCCATTAAAATCAGAACTTTTTCATCGTTTGCATTGGTGCCCCATACTACCAGGTTTGTCTTCATACAGATGTGTACTTTACGGTTTTGCTAATTTAATTCAGTAATACAAAGTAAATTTTGGTCCTTGTTTTTGTTAAGATAATTATTTATTACAAAAAGAATGCCTTAAATAATACGGGCATCCGTTATGTGACAATTATTTCATCCGATCAAATTGTTTTTCAGAAGATATTGTGCTATCTGAACCGCATTGGTGGCTGCTCCTTTTCTGAGATTATCTGCTACAATCCATAGATTAAGAGCATTTTCTGCTGATTCGTCGCGTCTGATTCTCCCTACAAACACTTCGTTTTTGTTTTTTGCAAAACCCGGCATCGGATACTGATTATTTTTCACATCATCTACCAATTCTACTCCGGTCGTTTGTGCTAATATGCTTTTTACGTCATCAGTTTGAAAAGGTTTCTCAAATTCGATATTTACTGATTCGGAATGACCGCCTTGTACCGGCACGCGTACTGCAGTAGCCGTAATACGGAGCGATTGGTCATTCAGAATTTTTTTTGTTTCGTTTACCAGTTTCATTTCTTCTTTGGTATAGTCGTTTTCGACAAATACATCGCAGTGCGGAATGACGTTATTGTAGATCGGATAATAGTATGCCATTTCTTCTTTCGTCATTTGAATGCCAGCCTTTTCATTTTCAAACTGTTGTACGGCTTTCATACCAGTACCCGTAACAGATTGATAAGTAGAAATAATCAGACGCTTGATATTGTATTTTTTGTGTAATGGTGCCAAGACCATCACCAGTTGGATCGTCGAACAGTTCGGATTGGCAATGATTTTATCGGTCTTCTTAAGCACGCTGGCGTTAATCTCCGGCACTATCAATGGCTTGTCAGGATCCATACGCCAGGCAGATGAATTATCTATCACTGTAGTGCCGTTTTCGGCAAATCGTGGAGCCCACTCAAGTGAGACCGAACCACCGGCAGAGAATATTGCAATATCAGGCTTAGTTGCCACGGCATCTTCAAGGCTGACGATTGTGTGATTTTTGCCTTTAAAGCTTACCTGTTTGCCAACCGATCTGGCTGAGGCAGCAGGGATAAATTCATCTACCGGAAAATTGAACTCTTCTAGCACTTCCAGCATTACTTGGCCAACCATTCCGGTGGCACCTACTACAGCTACTTTCATGTATTCTATATGATTTTTTAAAATAATGGTTGTAAAGATACAGCCTTCGTTTAAATCTTATTAATTTTGAAATATGAAACGTTTGCTTTTTGCTCTTGTTATATTTTTGGCTGGAAATGTTTGTCATGGTCAGATATTGGATGATTTTGGAGACGGCGAGTTACTCACTAATCCGGAATGGAAAGGTGATGTGGCAAATTTTAAAGTCAATGCCGCCCTTGAACTTCAGCTCAATGCTTCTGATGCGGGTTCTTCCGTTATATATACGCCTCTAACTATCCAGGATTCGTGCGAATGGCAGTTTTATTTCAGACTCGATTTTGCACCGAGCAATACTAATCTGCTCAGGGTTTACTTGCAGTCAGACAGCCCGGATGTGCAAAACGCAAAAGCTTACTACCTCGAAGTAGGCGAAACCGGTAATCTTGATGCACTCAGGTTATACCGGCAGGACGGCCCCGGCGCTAAGTCGCTGCTCGGTACTTTTACTTTGGGTACACTTGCCAACCAGCCAGCTGTCTGCAGACTGAAGATATCAAGAAACCCGACAGGTGTATGGCAATTTTTTGCCGATTATACAGGAGGCAAAAATTTTGTAAAAGAACTGGAGCTCACCGATGCTACCTATGGGAAAGGCGATTATTATTTTGGTTTTTACTGCTTGTATTCCGCTACACGAAAAGATAAATTTTACTTTGATGATATATCGATCAAACAACCAGTACCCGATACTGAGCCACCGACCATTACCTCATGGAAAGTGACCGGCCAAAATACATTTGACCTGACATATAATGAACCGGTCGATAAAGCAAGTGCTGAGACGGGTTCGAATTATATTGTCAATAATACAATTGGCAGTGCGGTTACAGCTGTTCTTGACCAAGTAAATACTAATATGGTTCATCTGAGCTTCGGCAATCCGTTTCAGTCATTACAACAATACACTTTGGAAGTAAGCGGAGTCAAGGATTTGACAGGTAATGCCATGCAGCCCAACCAGATTGATTTTATATATACTGCGGGCAAAAAACCATTGCCTGGTGACGTACTGATTAATGAAATAATGGCCGACCCTTCACCGGTAGTCGGATTGCCGGAAGTAGAATTTGTAGAACTTTATAATATTTCTACAGAGCTTATTTCTGTCAAAGACTTGATTTTTACGGATGGTTCTACATCTGCTTCATTGCCGGATATTAACCTCTTGCCTGGTGGATACTACATTTTATGTGCACAAAAAGATACGGCATTGTTGAAGATTTTTGGTAAAACAATTGGAGTGCCTACATTGCCATCTATCAACAACTCGGGCGACAATCTGGAGTTGAGGAGTATTGACGGCAAGGTGATAGATGCGGTTAATTTTTCTGATACTTGGTACCAAGACAACATAAAAAAAGACGGAGGCTGGACACTGGAGCTTATTAATCCGCTGAACAAATGCCTTGGCAAGGAGAATTGGACTGCAAGTACTTCGGCTATTGGTGGCACACCGGGCAAACAGAATGCAGTATTCAATCCGGCACCTGATACAGACCCGCCTTACATCACAAGTATTTTTGCCATCAATGCTGATACCATTCTGGTAAACTTCAACGAAAAGACCGACAATAATGTATCACAATGGATCGACCTGTTTACACTTGCCACAAAAGCGGATGTAGTAGATATACTGTCCACTGCTGATCGTTCTGGCGTTTTACTAGTTGTAGAACCTGCCCTTACCGAAGGCATTTATTACCAGCTTAACCTGGCTCCAGGTTTTAGAGATTGTTCGGGAAATGCTATGGTACAGTCACAAGCTATAGAATTTGCATTGCCGGCCAAACCTGGTTATCATGACCTTGTGCTGAATGAAATATTGTACAATCCAAGGACTTCAGGATATGATTATCTTGAAATATACAACCGCACCGACAAGGTATTTAACTTGGCTGATATTACGGTAGTAAACTCCTACGGGACCGGCAACAGAATTAAGCAAACTGCCAACCAGCTCATTAAGCCAAAATCGTACATAGTACTCAGCGGTGATCCGGACAACATTCGCAGCAATTATTTTGTACCGGACAGTGCAGTGATAGTCAAGGCGAGCATTCCGGCATACAATGACGACAAAGGTACACCTGGTATCATTTATATAAATAATGGTATTGATGTCTGGCTCGATTCATTTTACTATGACAAAAAATTTCATTATCCCTTACTTGCGGCACAAGATGGAGTAGCATTGGAGCGCATTAATTTTAACACATTTGAATCCGGTCCATCCAACTGGCATAGTGCTGCATCTACAGCCGGATTTGGTACTCCGGGTTACATCAATTCGCAATATTTTGAAGGCAATACTGTGCATGGTAAGGGTATATTCAGCTTGTCATCAAAAAGGGTGTCACCTGATAATGACGGATATGAAGATTTCTTACTAGTGAAAGGCGAATTTCCGCAGCCGGGTTTTAGTATTTCTGCTTATGTGTATGATGCGCAGGGAAGAAAAATTAAGGAGCTAGCCAATAACGAACTAGCCGGAAAGGAGAATACATTTGAGTGGAACGGACTTACCGATGAACAGACGCTGCCTCCTTTGGGTATTTATATTGTTTTTGTAAAATATTTTGACCTTGAGGGAAATGTTTTTGAAGAAAAATTGCCTGTCGTAGTGGCCGGAAAATTATAATCCGTATGAATCTGAGGTTGATATTCAGGAATAAGTATGTGGAGGCTATCACTGGCGTATTTCTGCTGTTAGGTGTTTTTGGTGTTATCTTAACGCCGGATATTTCTATTATTAAATGGACTGCATCATTTGCACTGCAAACAACAGTTCTCTATGTACTTGCAGGATTGTTTTTTCTTACAATAGCCCAGGAGCGGCTCTTGTTTGTTTCATTTTTCTGTGCAGCCAGTCTTGCTTTATTTCTGAAGGGAAATTTTAATCCAAGCCTGAAACTGCCTGAAAAATCATTTGATTCTACACTCAACATCGCATACCTGAAGCTCGCGGTAGTAGATACCAACAAGATGAAACTATATGACGTGCTTAAATATGACCCGGATATCATTTGCCTGAGTAAACCTGATTCGATAGATACCAGTAAGCTGTTTAAATCCATTAAGGGAAATTATCCTTATTCGGTACGTTTCAGAGGCTCATCTATGAATCAGGTTGTTTTTTCAAAGTTTCCATTCATTACAGCCGATACAATTTTGCTCGGTGGTGACCCACAAGCTCTATACAGTATTAAATTTTCGGGTTATAAGGAAAATGTATATATATTAAATACTTTTCTCAGAAATTCGATTGACGGAACAAGAAGTACGACCTACCAATACGATCTTGGACGGCTGATTGTCATGCTCAGACCTGTTAATTCGCCTCTAATCGTAGTAGGAGATTTTGACATGGTTTCATGGTCGGGCGAACTGAGTTATTTTAAGAAAACACTCGGGCTTGAGGACAGTAGAAGGGCATTTTATCCTTCCTTGCCCAATCTTTTCGAAACACCAAAAGATCATGTCTTTTATTCGGGTCAATTCAACTGTGTTGATTTTCACGAATTTCGTGATATAAATGGTCTGCATGTAGGGTTATCTTCTGAGTTTCAGATGAAACGCGACACAATGGACAAAATTACACAACAATATAATTTGCGATAATGTATTCGTTCCAGTGCCTGCATTTCGACAAACTCAGTACAAGACAATTGTACAGGATATCAGCACTAAGACAGGAAGTGTTTGTCGTAGAACAAAACTGCCCTTACCTTGATGCTGACGGCAAGGACGAAAATGCCTATCATTTTATGTTATGGAAAAATGATGATCTTGTAGGCTATTTTCGGCTACTCCCAAAAGGACTTTCTTACTCAGACTATGTTTCCATAGGTCGGGTAGTAACAGCACCGCTGTACAGATCGCAGAATCTCGGACGTGAATTGATGCGCCAAGCCCTTATTTGGTGCTCGATATTGTTTCCAGGCGAAAAAATCAAAATTTCTGCCCAGAGCCACCTCGAAAATTTCTATGGGTCATTCGGCTTTGAACCTACCGGTGAATATTATCTGGAAGATGATATTCCGCATTCGGCTATGGTTTTTATGCCAAGATAGTTTTCTTGGTCTGCTCGAGTATTTCTATCGCCTCTTCATGTGTAGGTGCCTGCGAATATACCCGCAATACCGGCTCTGTACCGCTCGGTCTGATCATCACCCAGCGTTCGTCGTCGAGATAATACTTGTAGCCGTCTAGGTCTTCAACTCTGCTAACCTGATATTTGCCGAAGGTCTTATAAAGATTTTCTTTACACGCCTTGATGACCGACTGCTTCTGTTCTTCAGTAATGTGCAGGTCGTATCTGTCTGTGGAGAATGCTCCGACCAGATCATACACTTCCCGAATCAGTTCCCTGATTGATTTTCCGGTTTTTGCCATGAATTCCATTATAGTAAGACCAATCCAGATGCCGTCGCGTTCGGGAATGTGGCCTTTTACTGCCAATCCGCCGCTTTCTTCGCCACCTACGAGGACATCGTGGTCAAGCATGAATTCTGCAATATATTTGAAACCGATTTTTTTGGTCGTAAAAGGCAGACCGAACAATTCTGCCATTTTTTTCATCTTGTCGGTGACGGAGAAAGTAACGATGACTTCTCCGGTCATGCCTTTGTATTTGTGTAGATAAAGCAGAAGCAACAGCAGCAGGTGATGGCTGTCAACAAAATTTCCTTCATCATCGTACATACCTATACGGTCAGCGTCACCGTCATTGGCAAGGCCGAAAGCGAATTTTCCCGATGATTTGATGGCGTTGCTCAGCTCTCCGAGGTTTCTGTGAATCGGCTCCGGTGCTTGACCCATAAAAGACGGATTGTGCTCGCAGTGGAGTAACAATGCATCCGGGAACAAATGCCTGATGACATTCTGTCCTGCACCGTACATGGCGTCGTAGGCCATTTGTAAGCCGGAAGAACGTATTGTATCAAGTTCGAAATTTGCCTCAACGTGCGCTATGTACATTTTTTCAAGATCAATATAACTGATGAGACCTTGTGCAATTGCTTCTTCGAATGTTGTAGAAGGCCTTACCTCGTGATCAGGTATCAGTTCTTCAACACCTGCTATATCAGCCGGTACTGACGGACCGCCAAAGGATGATTTTAACTTATATCCGTTATATGAAGGCGGATTGTGACTGGCCGTTATGACGATGCCAAGGTCGGATTTTGTCTTGACTACACCAAGCGAAACCATAGGCGTGGACACAAAACCTTTAGCGACAATAGATTTGATGCCATAGGAGGCGAACATGGCAGCAGCATTCTGCAGAAAAAGCTCTCCGCCGAATCTGCAGTCGTGTCCGATGACTACTTGCGATGCACCTTTGTTTTTGAGCCAGCGGGCAGTTGCATCTGTTACTCGGAGTACATTCGCCACTGTATAATCGTCAGCGATAATGGCACGCCAGCCGTCTGTTCCGAACCGGATAGTCTGCATAAGTATAAGTTTTGAGAGTGCAAAGTTTAAATTTTTTTGTAACAAAACAAGCATTCTGTAATACTGAAATACTGTAAGAATGCTATTTGATGCTTAATAGTACGCATTTATTGTCTGTTAAGTTGTAGCAAAAACATAGCTTTGTGTAATATTTTGAGCAATTATGGTGAACAGAGAGGACAATTACCGACACAAAGGGCTACGGAAGAAGCTGGTAGAGGCACTTTTACACAAAGGTATTAAAGATAAAGCCGTACTTGACGCTATCGGGAAGCTGCCGAGACATTTTTTTCTCGACCCATCATTAGATTATCAGGCTTATGAAGACAAGGCATTGCCCATCAAGGCCGACCAGACCATCTCTCAGCCTTACACCGTAGCGTTTATGACCGAATTGTTAAAGATTCAGAAGCATGATAAAGTACTCGAATTGGGTACTGGTAGCGGATATCAGGCAGCAGTATTGTCCCTTTGCGGTGCAAATGTTTATACAGTCGAAAGACAGGAAACCTTGTTTCGCGAATCGAGGAAACTTCTGCTCAGCATGAATTTCAACAATATCAAATTCTTTTATCGCGACGGTACAAAAGGCCTTCCGGAATTTGCCCCTTACGACAAGATAATCGTAACAGCAGCATGTAATGAAATACTGCAAGCATTACTCGACCAGCTCGCTCCCGGAGGCATGATGGTTATACCTGTTGGAGATGATTCACAGCAAATGCTCACCGTAGAGAAATCCGCTGACGGTAAAATAGAAAAGAAAATCCATGGCGATTTCCGTTTCGTTCCTTTTCTGCCCGGTACAGCAAGCAGCCGGGAAAGGTGAATGGCACTTTCGCCTTATGTATGTCCGGTGAGGATTTTAGTTTTCTGATATTTTTGGATAAGATATTGATAATTTCTTCCGTAAGATAGGTTTTGATTGGACGGCAACTCTGGAATTCTGCCATTTACATACAAGGCACTCAGCTAAATGACAGGCAAAGGCAGTGTTAATGTTTGGGGTAGAAAAGAGAGAAGAAGACAGATTGTTCGTAAACAGAATATTATTCTTTTTTATATTGTTGTATGACCTTGTATGATATTAATGCCGAAAATAATTTTCAAAAATATTTAAAAAACTTGCATGGGTATGAAAACTTTTGTATCTTGCAGAATGTTTAATCACTTTTAAATGAGTAATAAAATGAAAACATCAGTACATCAGTACATCAGTACATCAGTACATAAAAAGTTTCTAATTCTTGCTCTCGTGATTATGTCGTTGATGAAGCTCGAAGCACAGACTTATAATTATGTATTTCAATATACAAGCCCACCTCCAACACTTGGTATAGATCAGACAAAAATCTTTAATTATTTGTCTTCCCTACCTTATAATGATACATTATATTATTTACAGTTATCTCCAAACATAGAAGACCAAGGATATGTTTATATGAATCTACCTGACGGTAATGTATCTTTTAAAATTCAGGATATTCTGTTTGACGGTGACACAAGTTTCACATTAATGGCATCCGCCCCACAGGGCAATCTGAGTTTGTATAAAACAAGTACTGCCATAGGAGGAACTATAGATTTAGGAAATACTGTTTATGCCTTATATCCATTCGGTACAAGTCTTCATGTTTTGATGAAATACGATTTAACAAAAATGACACCCGGTGACTGTACCGTTGCAGATAGCGTGTTTGCAGCGATATCCGGTGAAATTGCTATGTGTGGTACTACTTGCGAGAAAACTTATGTTGATGTTTTGGCTATGGTGACACCGGATGCAAGACTTTGGCTGAATACCCATTGGGGGATATATGCCAACTGGTATTTATATGTTGAAACGCATAATTTTAATACAGCGACGTTTAACAGCGAAGTTGGCGGGAAAAGAATACGCGTAAAGACAATCGATTTTGAACCTGATTTTTCGTATGATCCAGGTCATGATATTGATAATGATACCAAATCACTCAAAAATAGTTTCTTAGCTAAATACCTGGTTGATTACTATAAATGTGATATCGGGGTTATGTTAACTGATAGAGGCTATTGGTATTACGATGAATTATTTGATATTTATTATTACATCTTTGGAAACGCCAACTCATTAAACCCTAATACTTCGGATAAGTTCTGTATTGTAGAGACACCATTTATTGACCCTATACGTTATACTTTTGCACATGAAGTGGCACATCAGTTTGGATGTTTGCACGATAATGATCTAAAAACTTCTATTGGCTGCCCTCATGGAAAAGTATTAGATTTTGGAAGCTATTACAGGTACACAATCATGGCAAGAGCTCCCCACTATGGCAGAATTCCTTATTTTTCGAATCCGGATGTAAGCTATATGGGTGTGTCAACAGGCGAAATTAACTTAAGAGATAATGCCCATCAGATTAACAGTCAGGCATTTTGCAAAGTTGAAGATAATAAGAATCTTACAATTTTTGAGGCAAAAATAGAAACAGGGGTAGTTTGCACGGAGTTGCCATTGACATTAGATGCAGATGTTCAATATGGGTTTTTCACGCCTCCGGCAGTATTATCTGTTACTCCTTATGGTGTTGGACCTTATCAATACGAATGGCACTGGAGTATGAATGGTTCGTTTAATCCATCGTATTATTTAGGCAATACGTCCAGTATTTATCTACCGCAGCCACCGAATTGTCCCGCATTTTATGTTAGCCTAAAAGTTACTTCTGCTGACGGTTATGTCAGTTTTGTGAAAAAACGCATTGTATGTGATCAAAATTGTCCTCGATCGTCAGATTTAGCATCAGATGTGTCAAATACGGGATTTGTTTATCCCAACCCAACATCCGGAGAAATCAATATTCCGGACATTGATGGCGAATCAGTAATAAAAGCAGGACTATTTGACTTAACTGGCAAACTCATGAAGACGGTTGAATTCAATACCCTGGAAAAGAGCAAAACCATAAATTTTGATGAACTTAACAATGGTTTGTACTTCATCAGATTACGCACAGCAAATAACTCATTTACAGAAAAATTGATAATTGCGCGCTGATGAAAAATCTTAAATGGGTATGTGTACTGTCTGTCATCTTCTGTCTTTTTTCTTCGTGCGAAAAAGACAATGACGCCATTATATCGGATGATTTAAGGCAAATGTTCCGTATTCCTGGCCGCTCAATCGGCACTGCCATCAAATCGGTGCCGAGAGAAGGTACTACGGAATGGAGATTTAATGCAGTGTTATGGAAAAACCCAAGTACTGAGAGATACATAGTTGAGTTTCGTACAGGATCACCCTATTATTATTATGTAGAAAATATATGGGTATCACGAGAAACAGTACGTATATATTTCCAGGATAATATGCCATTAATTAAAGATTACTCGGCAAACCTTGTGGCTGGGGCTGGATTAAATTCTACTATTGGCCAAATAAGGGTTTTTTATTTCCGTCATTTGGCTGATGGTGATGTACTCGGTGGAATTTGGAATTTAGATGCTTCGCAAAACAATCAGTTCAGGATTACCGGTATTGACAGGAAGAACAATATCTGTACCGGAGAGTTTGAGTTTTATTTTGTAAGAGATGAAACAACAGGCCCAGATTCAGTTAATAAAGAGGATGATTTGCAATTTGCGCGGAGGATTAACTTTTTGAAGGGGAAATTTACCGCCAAAATTATTGACTGATTTTGGCAAACTCCTTCGAAGTATATTGCAGTACAAAACATCATTATTCAAAAAATCATAACATGAAAAAAATATTCCTTTTATTGTGCTTGTTTGGCGCGCTGTCATTAACTGCACAACACAATAGATACGGAGTTTATGTAGGGGGTACATTGGGTTTTAGTTCAGCAAAATCTAATATCGAGAACTCTCAAGGCAGAACGAAATGGTCTTTCAGTCCGGAGTTTGGTTTTTATCCTGTTCAACAACTGTCAGTTGGCATTAATCTGCTCATGGATGGTGTGTCCCAAGGAGATTATACTACGAATAGTTTTGGGTCCGGGCTGTACTGCCGGAAATTTTTTGGCGTGACAGACAATTTCAGCATATTCATTGGGTTGAATGGAAGCTATAAAACAACAACTGCCAAGCAAATATACCAATATGGCACGGTCAAAGATGTCGAAAATAGCGTCGGAGCATTTTTTGATCTTGGATTGTCGTATAAAATGTCAGAAAAATGGAGCATACTTGGTCGATTGGGCACACTTGGCTATAATAAAACCTCCAATCCGGACAATCCTGATTATGGAGAGAAAGTATTTGGAATCAATCTGAATGCTCTGGGGAATCCGTTTTCGGTAGGTGCGCTGTATAAGTTTTAGGTTAGACGCAGTATTGCAAATAATTATTGCTTCAAATCCATTACAATACTCAAAAACTATAATTCACTATTCTTATTTCACTTTTTACGGATTTTTTGTACGAATTATTTTGAATTAAATTCTTAAAACGTATTCTGGGTTAAAAATTGTGAGTATAATAAATTTTTTGTATCTTGCAGAATGTTTAATCACTATTAAATGAGCAATAAAATGAAAACATCAGTACATCAGTACATCAGTACATCAGTACATCAGTACATCAGTACATCAGTACATCAGTACATGAAAAATTTCTAATTATTACGCTCGTGATGATGTCGTTGACAAAGCTCGAAGCACAGACTTCTAATTATGTATTTCAATATACAAGCCCACCTCCAACACTTGGTATAGATCAGACAAAAATCTTTAATTATTTGTCTTCCCTACCTTATAAAGATACATTATATTATTTACAGTTATCTCCGAACATAGAAGACAATGGATATGTTTCTATGAATCTGCCTAATGGTAATGTATCTTTTAAAATTCAGGATATTCTGTTTGACGGTGACACAAGTTTCACTTTAATAGCATCCGCCCCTCAGGGCAATTTGAGTTTGTATAAAACAAGTACTGCCATAGGAGGAACTATAGATTTAGGAAATACTGTTTATGCCTTATATCCATTCGGTACAAGTCTTCATGTTTTGATGAAATACGATTTAACAAAAATGACACC
>JAIBCG010000071.1 GCA_019694295.1 Saprospiraceae bacterium | reverse complement strand
TATAATATTTTTGAAACCAGCACTACCAGTATGAATATTTTTACTTCCACCTCATACCGTGATAGCAAATACGAAAATGCTGTAGTAAGAGCCGGTAATGAAAATAAAAATGTTGACGGAAATCAGGTACAGAGCATTCCTAACTGGATATCCAGAAATGGAATTGAGGTACAGTACAAACGAATTGGTTTCAATGTTTTACATTCGTATGTGTCTGAGTCATTCGCTGATCCTCTCAATACTGTCACTCCACCTAAAAACGGTTCGGTTGGGCTGGTACCCGAATATCATCTTATAGATGCAGGGTTTTCATACATTGTGTCTAAGAATTTTCAGTTGAGATTGAATGTCAATAATCTTTTGAATAAGAGTTATTTCACAAAAAGACCCGAGTTCTATCCTGGCCCTGCAATCTGGCCGTCTGATGGAAGAAGCGTTCAATTCTCTGTATCTACAAAGTTCTGATTATAATTTGAAAATAATAGTAGATCAAAAAAGAGTGGAATATATTTTCCGCTCTTTTTTTTGCTAATGTTCATTGAGATAAATTTTGAAAGGTAATAATGCCCTTGTATAAAACTCGGATAACGCACTAGAAATTTAAACGAAAATGATGAGTACAATCAATTCATGGAAAAGTAATAAAAGCAAACTGAACCATGGTTTTTAAGCTTTTGAAACCAATTGGAAGTAATCTTATTTGCTGCAAAGAATCTAATGTGTTATCCGCGTTTAATCAGGGCGTGCCCCTGTCGGGTCAGGCTGTCCGGCTTACGTTGTGCCGCCTACCATCCTTCACGCAAATCTCTTTATTAGTCGAGAACTATGTTTACGTAGAAAAGCCATTAGAGAATATAAACGAACATGATTAGTACAAATAATCCATGCAAAAGTATTAAAAGCGAAGTGAACTATAGCTTCTGAACTTTTAAAATGGATTTGAAGTATTCATTCTTTGCAGTAAAGAATCTAATGCGTTATCTGCCTTAAATAAAACCTTGCAACAATCCCGGAAAAAATCCAAGTATCAAAGTACCGATTGCAGCAAAAACTATAACCGCATCCAGCAAGAGGTGATTTTTAACCGGAGCAGAATGATAAACATCCTTAGTAAATGCCATATTCAACACTTTTAGATAATAATAAGCTCCAATCATTGTATTGATAATGGCTATAATCACGACAGTAAGAAAACCACCTTTGATAGCCGATGTAAATATGAAATATTTACCAAAAAAGCCTGCGAGTGGTGGAATACCGGCAAGTGATAAGAAGGCGATGACCAGGCCAAATGCAAGGAAAGGATTCTTACGCGATAGTCCTTTGAATATTTCCAGAGAGTATTCACCTGTAGCATTTTTCATAGTCAAGAATATGCCAAAAGCTACTATCGTGGCAAGGCTGTATGATACAGAATAGAAGAAAAGCGCATCTGCAGCATTCATATTCAACACCAAAATAGCAATAAGCATATATCCGGCATGTGAAATTCCTGAGTAGGCCATCAACCTTTTGAAATCAGTTTGGCTGAGTGCCGAGAAATTGGCAAGGAACAAAGTAGCAATGGTAATGATGACCAAGATATTCACCCAAAGACCTGAAATATCCTGAAATGCTACCATCATGAATCTGAATAAGCCGGCAAAAGCTGCGGTTTTTACAACAGTAGCCATAAATGCAGTAATGACAGTCGGAGAACCCTGATATACATCCGGAGCCCAAAAGTGGAAAGGAACGGCTGCTGCCTTAAACAACGAACCACCTATAAACAGCAGAATACCTACCTGCAATACACCAGGCATTTTCGTGCCAGAAACAGCATTCCTTATTTCATCAAGTTGAAACGAATTGGTAGCTCCGAAGATGAGTGTCATTCCGAAAATTACAATGGCACTCGCAAAAGCTCCCATGAGGAAATATTTCAATGATGCTTCGTTTGACAGTACATTTTCGCGGTTGCTACCGGCCAGTACATACAACGGAACAGACATTATTTCAAGCCCGAGTATAAACATAATCAGGTTATTAAACGAAACCATACATATAGCTCCTACGAGCGAAAAGATGATCAGCGCATAGATGTCTTCTACCGGTTTTTTACTGGTTTTATACTGTTGAAGACACAAGCCAAAAATAAGCGTGGTGGTCAATATCAATAATGATGAAAACGAAATGGCAAAATTATCAAAATGCACCATTTGTGAAAAATAGCTTGCATTCAGCCCATATTCATTGGCGTTGAGAAAAATACCGGCTATTAGCACCGGAATAATAAGGATTAATACCTTGTTCTTAAGATGGAACAGACCCATCATCAACACCAAGATACCGAGCAATGACAAAATAATGAGAGCTGTCATTATTGAACTATTTTAATGATATTTAATAAATTTTCTACTGCCGGCTTAATCGGGTCAAGTAATATCGAAGGCCATATTCCGGTCACTATTATAATGAGCACTAAGCCCAATACCATAATTTTTTCAACAGTACCAAGATCTAGTATTGTCTTAGTATAGTCGCGGTCGAGCCCAAGCATTGTACGTTGATACATTCTAAGCATGTAAGTAGCACTCAGTATGACGGTAGTTCCGCCAACCACTGCCATCCATTGATTGTACTGGAATACTCCGTTGAGCAAAAGAAACTCTCCGACGAATCCATTGGTCAATGGTAAGGCTACAGAAGCCAGGATAATGATCAGGAAGGTGAATGCCAGGGTAGGGGCTTCGTTTCTTATTCCTCCAAGTTCACTAATATGATAGGTTTCTGTTCTGGTGTAAATAATCTCTGCTATCAAAAACAGACCAACGATAATTATACCGTGATTAAACATCTGTATCAATGCACCATTGAATCCGTCTGCGTTAAGTGCAAATACACCAGCGCTGATAAGGCCTACGTGTGCCAGCGAAGAATATGCAAATAAGGTTTTGATATTCTTTTGCCTGATGGCAATGATTGAACCGTAAACGATACCAATGATACACAGAATTATTACTACCGGTGTTACTGTAGCTAATGCAAGCGGCGCAACAGGCAATAACCATCTGAGTAAGCTGAAAGTACCCATTTTAAGCATTACACCTGACAATAACATGGTGCCTGGTGTTGATGCTTTGGTATAAGTATCAGGCTGCCATGTATGGAAAGGAATGATCGGTATTTTAATGGCGTAAGCTATGAAGAATCCTAAGAAAACCCAGACTTGCTCTTGCTCAGATAAATGATTGTTGTAAAAATTATCAATTGAAAAATTGCCGCCAGGTGCCTTTATATACACATACAATATGGCAATGAACATAAATAGTGATCCTGCAAGTGTATAAATAAAGAATTTGACAAATGTCTTGAAATCGGGCTGCGAAGAAAAACCAAGTAATATAAGATATATCGGTATAAGGGCTAGCTCCCAAAATATATAGTACAACAGTGCATCTAATGCCATAAATACGCCAAGCAGCGCAAACTGCATAAATAGTATGAGGCCGTAATAAAGTCCGGAACGGTTGCTGTCTTCGTGTTTAACGGTGTAGATGATAACCGGAAGCAATAGGTTAGTAAGCAATATCAATAACAAGTTGATACCATCTATGCCTATATGGAACTTAGCTCTTATGGAAGGTATCCAGTCTGAAAGGAAAGCAAACTGATAAGATGTGTTGGCCTCAAACTGAGTAAACGCATAGCCGGCCACAACCAGATTAATCAGTGCTCCTGCCATAGCCGAGGCTCTTGCATTTTTACCTGAAAGGAATCCTGTAATAACAGAAAATACCAGAGGCAAGATTAATAATAGTAGGGATAATGATATCATCTATTGAAAAAATTTAAACAAAGTATAAGAATCAATCCTAAAACCATTGCAAACAAATATAAACTTGTACGTCCTGTCTGTAGCTTGCGTATGCTTTGCCCGGAAAGTAATGTTGTCAAACCCACTTGGTTAACAAGTCCGTCAGTAAGTGAACGGTCCAATACACGGTACAACCATTTTGACAAACCCATTACGGGAGCTACTACCAAGCTATCGTATGCTTCATCAATGTAGAATTTATTGGAAATGGCTGTTGACCAGAATCCTTTTTCAGATTTTGAAGGAAGTTTTTCTTTTGTAACGAAATATTGGTATGTTAAATAAATGATTGCACCGACTATTAATGTTGAAATACCCATTACTGTATATTCGAAAGTATGCGACACTGTAAGTTCAGGTATCTTTACAATTTTTCCAAGCATTTCGTTGAATGTATGTGGCATGTGGAATACTTCAGGAATACCCAAAAAACCACCTACCACTGCTAGAATAGCCAATACCATCAATGGAAATGTCATAGAAAGTGGCGATTCGTGAAGATGGTCGGCCTGCTCTTTTGTTCCCCTGAATTTTCCGTGAAAGGTAAGGAAATATAATCTGAACATGTAGTACGCAGTTAACATTGCGGTAGCGAACAAAATAATAAAGAACCAAAAAGATTTCGAATAAACATTTACCAATATTTCATCTTTTGAAAAGAAACCTGATAATGGCGGAATGCCCGCAATAGCCAATGTACCAATTAAGAAAGTAAGGTGAGTAACTTTGAGAGATTTCAAACCTCCCATGTTTCTAATATCTTGTTCACCGCTCATTGCGTGGATGACGCTTCCAGATCCAAGGAACAACAATGCTTTAAAAAAGGCATGCGTAGTAAGGTGAAACATTCCTGAAACAAATGCACCCGCGCCAAGTGCAGCAAACATAAAGCCTAACTGGCTTACGGTAGAATAGGCTAGCACCTTCTTTATATCATTCTGGCGAGTGGCAATAATGGCAGCCACCAGAGCTGTCGCCGTGCCTACTACGAGAATAACATCTAATGTAAATGGTGCAGCGAGGAACAAACCATTCAGCCTTGTAATCATGTATATACCGGCTGTCACCATTGTGGCTGCGTGGATGAGGGCAGATACAGGTGTAGGACCTGCCATAGCATCGGGTAGCCATGTGTAAAGCGGAATTTGTGCACTCTTGGCAGTTGAGCCAAAGAATAATGCAAGTGTAATGGTTGTCACCACAGCAGAACCAATCTGTATGGAGCCTGCTGCAAGTTCATTCAGTGCTGCGTATTCGATAGTTTTGTAGTTGAGAAGACAGAAGAATATACCAACTATAAATCCGAGGTCACCAATTCTGTTAACGATAAATGCTTTTTTCGCAGCATCGTTGTATTCATGATTCTTGAACCAAAATCCAATGAGCAGATATGAGCAAAGACCAACTCCTTCCCAGCCTATATATGTGATCAGCAGATTTGAACCCATGACTAGAAGGAGCATGAAAAATATAAACAAGTTGAGATAAGCAAAAAATCTGTAATATCCATCATCCTTATGCATATACCCATCTGAGTACAGATGTATAAGGAAGCCTACACCTGTAATAATAGACATCATCAGAAAAGACAGATTATCTAGTTGGAAGCCGAAATTGATGCTAAAAGCAGATGTTTCAATCCACTTAAAATATGTGTAGTCTATTGTACTCTCGCTACCGCTACTCTGCAACCAACCGTAAACGACCAGCAAGAAACTCATCAAAACAGCAAGAACACCGATACCGCCCGAGATTTTCTTAGGCAATTGTTTACCCCAGCTTATATTGAGCAAGAAGCCGATGAGTGGTAATAAAGGAATTAGTAAGATTAATGACCTCATTTTATTTTTCTATTTTGTCAATAGTTAGACTACCATTTAAGATTCTGAAGTTTTTCGATATCGATGGAATGGACATTCCTGAAAATCATAACAAGAATAGCCAATCCGACTGCCACTTCAACCGCCGCAATAATCATGATGAAAAATACAAAAGTCTGACCTGCAGGATTCTGAGAGTAAGCAGAAAACGCCACGAGTAACAGGTTAACAGCATTCAACATCAGTTCAATACTCATGAACATGATGATTGCATTCCTTTTGACTAAAACTCCGAGGATACCGATACAGAACAAAGCAGAGCTAAGTACGATATAATAGTTAAGTGGTATGGATTGTATAGTTTCGTTCATAACCGATTAAATTTCTTTTTTACCTAAGAGAATGGCACCCACAATTGCAGAGAAAAGGAGCACCGATGAAATTTCGAATGGTAATAAATAAGTGGAGAAAAGTTCTTTGCCAATGGCTTGCACAGTACCCAATTCGCCAAGTTGTGTAACACCAAGTATGTCGAGTTCGGCAGATTTTACAGAAGCTACTATTATTAACAGAAGAGCACCGGCACCGATGACACTTGCTAACCTTGCTACATTACTTTTGTCGAGCTGATTTTGCTTATTGAGGTTGAGCATCATTACTACGAACAGAAACAACACCATTATGGCACCAGCATATACAATAATATTCACCACTGCAAGAAACTGCGCATTCATTAATATGTAATGTCCAGAAAATGCAAAGAAGCAAGTTACCAGATACAATACGCTATGTACCGGATTTTTCGAAAGTACCACCATGAGCGCGCATACAATGGCGATAGCTGATAATATATAAAATGTAGTAAGTATCATTGTTTGCTTAGTTTGATTAAATATGAAATTAAGCTTTTTTGATCGGCTGTTTGCGTTTGGTAATATCTACCCGGTTATTGATATCTTCTACCAAAATATCTTTACCGTAAATAAAATCTTTTCTTTTATAATATGCAGGTACTATTCGTTCTGTCAGGTATATAGCATCTTTAGGACAAGCTTCTTCGCACAGACCACAATATATACACCTAAGCATATTGATTTCGTATTTTGCTGCGTATTTTTCCTCTCTGTATAGATGTTCTTCGCCCGGTTTTCTCTCAGCGGCATCTATTGTAATTGCTTCAGCAGGGCAGGCGAGAGCACACATACCGCAAGCTGTACAGTTTTCAGCTCCGTTTTCATCTCTTTTAAGCACATGCATACCTCTGTAAAAATCGGAGAACTCTCGCTTGACCTCCGGATAATTGAGCGATACTTTCTTTTTGAACAAGTGACCGATCGTTATTTTCATGCCTTTAAGAATGGCGGGAAGATACATTCGTTCCATGAATGTAAGTTCTCGTTGTCCGGCAGACACATTTTTTCTTTTAGCTGTAAGTGATCTGTACATGATATTACCAGTTTAGGTAGTTTTTTAAGGTTAACCAACCTCCGGTTATAAAAATATTAGCAAGTCCCAGTGGTATGAGTATCTGCCAACCGAGTTTCATCAACTGATCGTATCTGAAACGCGGTATAGTCCATCTTACCCACATGAAGAAGAAAATAAAAAATATGATTTTGGCAAACAGTATTACCACACCAACTACGGCAAACACATTGGGTGATAGTCCGAGTTTGTCAATAAAAGGAAAGTCGTATCCGCCGAAAAACAAACAAGCGATAACAGCTGATGAAACAAACATGTGGATGTATTCTGCAAACAAGAATAAGCCGAGTTTCATACTTGAATATTCTGTGTGGAAACCACCTATTAGCTCAGTTTCGCATTCTGCAAGGTCAAATGGTGCTCTGTTGGCTTCAGCAAATGCACAAATTAGGAAAATTACAAATCCAACCGGCTGGTAAAACACATTCCAATGAAAGCCCTGCTGCTGTGCTACTATATCACGCAAACTCAACGAACCTGTGTACATCAGAATGCCTACTATTGAAAGACCCATAGCAAGTTCGTAACTGATCATCTGAGAGCTTGCCCTTACTGCGCCGAGTAGTGAATATTTGTTGTTGGATGCCCAGCCACCTAACATGATACCATATACACCAAGAGATACTATCCCAAAAAGATAAAGCAATGCTATATTAATATCTGCTACTTGAAGCGGATAAGCCTGACCATCGATATGAATGTCCGGGCCCCATGGGATAACGGCACTGGTAAGCAAAGCCGTAACCATAAATATAGACGGGCCAAGTATAAAAATGGCTTTGTCTGATGTATTAGGTATGATTTCTTCCTTCATGAACATCTTAACACCATCTGCCAAAGGCTGCAATAAGCCGAAAGGTCCTGCTCGGTTAGGGCCAAGTCTGTCTTGAAGAAAAGCGGCAACTTTACGTTCACCGTATGTTGAATATGCTGCCATACCTAGTGTCACCAAGAACAACACAAGGATAATAACTATTTTGACTATAAGATAGGTACTCAACATAACTTTAGCTTTCTATTTTTTTATGTGAAGTGGATCCGGGAAGGTCTGGTAATATCTGTACTTCATCCTTAGGTAAAGCCAGTTCATTGTGGTTCTGTACGATTACTGAATGACGGCTTATCTTTGCCGGGCCTTCAATTACCCAGTCTTGTGTGTGTTTTTTGTCGAAACGGCAAGTGTTACAGATAAATTCTTCTATTTCACCAAATTCATTTTTTCTTCCTGTTACTCGCAACACTTCTTCTCCTTGATACCAAAGGGTTACTTTACCACAACACTTGTCGCAATCACGGTGGGCATACATTGGTTTAGTAAACCATACTCTGCTCTTAAAGCGGAAGGTTCGGTCTGTAAGTGCTCCTACGGGGCAGGCATCTATCATATTCCCTGAAAAATCATTATCAACTGCCTGTTGTATGTATGTACCAATTTCTGAAGCATCGCCACGGTTCAAAACGCCATGTAGTCTTTCTTCGGTAAGCTGGTCAGCTACTTTTACACAACGGTAGCACATAATGCACCTTGTCATGTGAAGTTTGATATAGTCACCTATATCTATCAGATCAAAAGTTCTTTTCTTGAAGTCGAACCGGCTGAATTCATCACCGTGTTCAAAACTCAGGTCTTGTAGGAAGCATTCACCTGCCTGATCGCATACCGGGCAGTCAAGCGGGTGATTGATGAGCAAAAACTCAACGATTCCCTTTCTGGCTTTTTGTATTTCAGGTGATGTAGCATTCCGCACAACCATACCGTCTTGTACAGTAGTACGACAAGAAGCTACTGGTTTGGGCATTGGTCTTGGATCTTTTTCTGATCCTTTTTCAACCTTTACGATGCATGTACGACAATAACCGCCACTGGTCTCCAGCGAACTGTAGTAGCACATAGTAGGTGGAACGACGTGTCCGCCTATCATTCGGGCTGCCTCCAGAATGGTTATCCCATCCGGTACTTCAATCATTATATCATCTATCGTTACTTTAGCCATGACGATTTATTAATTTTTATTAAGCCTCAGAGATGTTGTTGACACTGTAGTAATGTTTTACATCTTTTACAGCAGCCGGATTTTCAATAAATTCTTCAAATTCTTTCCTAAAATGTCTTATAGCACTTGCTACAGGCCACGCAGCTGCATCGCCAAGTGGGCATATTGTCTTCCCCTCAATGTTACCCTGAATATCCCAAAGCAATTCGATGTCCTTCATTTTTCCGTTGCCTTTCAGTATGTTAGATAAAATCTGATCCATCCACCTGGTACCTTCACGACATGGCGAACACTGTCCACAACTCTCATGATGATAAAAACGTGCAAATGTGTGTAAATTCCTAAGTACGCTTGCGGTTTCATCCATTACAATAAATCCTCCCGAACCAAGCATTGTTCCGGTAGCAAACCCACCGTCTGCAAGTGATTCATAAGTCATGATCCTTGGTGTGCCGGCTGCTGTTTTGAGGATTAATTCTGCAGGCAATACAGGTACTGAAGAACCGCCTGCTACTACTGCTTTCAGTTTTCGTCCGTTGATGATGCCTCCACAATATTCATCCGAAAAAATAAATTCTTCTACAGGTAAACCAAGCTCTATTTCATATACGCCAGGCTTTTTGATATGCCCACTGGCAGAAATAAGTTTGGTGCCGGTAGATCGTTCAACTCCGATGGCAGCATAAGCCTCACCACCGTCATTGATAATCGGTACAACAGCTGCTATGGTTTCTACATTATTTACTACTGTTGGGCAACCGTACAGACCAGCTACTGCCGGAAATGGGGGCTTGATACGAGGATTTCCACGATTGCCTTCAAGACTTTCGAGCAAAGCGGTTTCCTCACCACAGATGTAAGCACCTGCACCTATTTGGACATAAAGATCATGGTCAAAACCACTTCCTTTTATATTTTTACCCAACCAGCCATTATCATAAGCTTCCTTGATAGCTTTTTCAAGTATTCTTAGCACATAAAAATATTCTCCACGGATGTAGATGAATGATTTATTGGCTCCTAAAGCATAACTTGAAGTAATCATCCCTTCGACCAAAAGATGTGGAATGTGCTCCATCAAGTACCTGTCTTTGAAAGTACCCGGCTCAGACTCATCTGCATTGCACACAAGGTAGCGGGGCACACCTTCGGGTTTAGCTAGAAAACTCCATTTCATCCCTGTAGGGAAACCTGCACCACCTCGACCTCGAAGACCTGATTTCTTGACTTCTTCCACTACAGCTTCCGGGTTTTTTTCGGCAAGAACCTTTTCTACTGACTTGTATCCGCCTTCACGGCGATATACCTCATAGCTACTAATGCCCGGAATATCAATATTTTTTAATAAAAGCTTTTTTCCCATTTCACAATAATATTAAAGCGTTATCCGAGCATATTATCAACAAGATAACTAGATCTTTTGCCAGATTGTCGGCATTTCTCAATCAGATTATCCACTTTTTCGAATGTTAGGTTTTCATGGTAGTCGGCTCCGATCATTAGCATAGGTGCGGTGCCACAAGAACCCAGGCATTCTACTGTTTTCAAGGTGAACATTCCGTCTGCAGTGGTTTCGCCGGGTTTTATACCTAGTCTTTTATAGATGTGTTCTACTATTTCGTTGGCACCCATAAGCCAGCAAGAACTCGTTTGGCATACTTCAATCAAACATTTGCCGACAGGCTTAAGGTTAAACATAGTATAAAACGATGCAACTTCATAGACTTCGATTGGTTTGATGTGCAAAATATCAGCAATATAATCCATTACTTCAGGACTAAGCCAGCCATCAAACTCCGACTGAGCAATGTGTAATAGTGGAATCAAAGCAGATTTTTGTTTACCTTCGGGGTATCTTGCGATGATTTCCCTGACAGTTTTTAGCGTCTCTTCTGAAAATGTAATTTTACTCATGTTCATTTTTCTTTAAGCGTCCAATTCTCCTGCTATCACATTAAGGCTACTCATGGTCACAATGGCATCTGACAACATTCCTCCTTTGATGAGTTCGGGGTAGGCCTGATAATAAATAAAACAAGGTCTTCTGAAATGTAATCGGTATGCCTGACGTCCACCATCGCTTACCAGATAAAACCCGAGTTCGCCATTGGCTCCTTCTACAGGATGATAAACTTCGCCGACCGGCACAGGCCATTCGCCCATGATTATCTTAAAATGCCAGATAAGTGGCTCCATTTTTGTGTAAACATCTTGTTTTGGCGGCAAATAAAATTCCGGCACATCAACATAATGTCTGCCTTCCGGCATATTTTCCATTGCCTGTTTAATAATATTGTAGCTCTGTCTTAATTCTTCATTTCTGACCAGATATCTATCATAGCAGTCACCTGTATCGCCAACAGGAACATCAAATTCAAAATCTTCATACGATGAATAAGGGTTCATGACCCGAACATCATAATCCACACCTGCTGCTCGCAGATTTGGGCCAGTAAAGCCGTAGCTCAAAGCGCGTTCTGCACTTATACCGCCAACATTTTTTGTGCGGTCAATGAATATTCTGTTTCTGGTAAAAAGTAAGTCAAACTCTTTAAAAACCTTTGGAAATTCATCCATAAATTCTTTAAGGAGTGACCAGAATTTTGACGTAAAATCACGTTCCATTCCACCAATTCGACCAATATTAGTAGTAAGCCTTGCCCCGCAGACTTCTTCAAAAATATCGTAGATCTTTTCTCGCAGCTGGAATACATAAGTAAAGCCGGTAAGCGCACCCGTATCAACACCAAGAACCGAGTTGCAAATCAGGTGGTCAGCTATTCGGGAAAGTTCCATAATGATGACCCGCATGTAATCTACACGTTTGGTGGTTTTTACACCGAGCAGTTTTTCTACTGTCATGTGCCAACCCATGTTATTGATAGGAGAGGAGCAATAATTGAGTCGGTCTGTAAGTACCGTTACCTGATAGAATGCTCTGTTTTCAGCTATTTTTTCAAAAGCACGGTGGATGTAACCTATAGTTGGTTCTGCATCAAGAATTTTTTCTCCGTCTATTTTCAACACATTCTGGAAAATACCATGTGTAGCCGGATGCGTCGGACCAAGGTTCAGCGTATTATAATCCTGAACCTGAAGCTTTTCTTTTTGGTCAGCAGGCAAATTACCTGCCGAAATATTTGTCTGGTTTGTCAGTTCTTGTTGCATCTTGTAAAGGGTATTCTTTTCTCATTGGGAAATAATGCATCTCATCCATATTCAAAATTCTACGAAGATCAGGATGACCTTCAAATATGGCACCATAAAAATCGTATGTTTCACGTTCCATCCAGTTAGCGGCTAAGAATACCGGTGTCACAGTAAGAAATTTTGGATCTTCGGCTGATGCAAATGTTTTTATTCTCAATCTTATATTATTGATAAGCGAATGTAAGTGATAAATGACTCCTATTTCTTTTCCTTCATTCTGTGGATAATGAATGCCACAGATATCCGTAAGGAAATCAAACTTTAGAACGTCATCATTTTTTAAAAACAAAAGTAAATCTATAATCCTCTCTCTGTTGATAACAATGGTGAGCATGTCATAAGGGTGGTCAAATTCGAGCAGGTCAATGCCGATTTTTTCCCGTATCCGGTCAAGGATATAAGAATGGTTTATTTCTATAGTTTTCGTTATGTTATCCATTACATGATACCGTATGATTCTAATAATTCTTTATACTCCGGCGAATTTCTTCTTCTCAGTGGTTCATTTTTTACAAGATCCTGTATTCTGAGTATTCCTTCTATTATCTGTTCGGGTCTGGGTGCACAACCCGGTACATACACATCCACAGGTATTATTCGGTCTATACCTTGCAAAACGCTGTATGAGTCAAATATACCTCCGGTCGTAGCACAGGCACCAACTGCAAGTACCCATCGAGGTTCTGCCATCTGCAGATAAACCTGCTTGAGTATTGGACCCATTTTTTTTGAAATGGTGCCCATCACCATCAAAAGGTCGGCTTGGCGGGGGCTAAAGCTTAGTCTTTCAGCACCGAAGCGACCGAGATCGTAGTTTGACGCCATGGTAGCCATGAATTCTATACCACAGCAAGAAGTGGCAAAAGGCAATGGCCATAATGAATTTGCTCTTGCCAGACCTACAATTTTATCAAGAGATGTGGCAAAGAAGCCTTCTCCGGTATATCCTGCAGGTGCATCTACTAATTTAACATCAGTCATCTCTAACTTTTTTAAGTTTAAAAAAGGCTCATTATTCCCACTTTAGGGCGCCTTTCTTAATAATATATATAAACCCTAAAAGTAAAATTCCCATAAAGATCG
>JAIBCG010000070.1 GCA_019694295.1 Saprospiraceae bacterium | reverse complement strand
TACCTATAAAACCCAGCCTTTTAACCCGATTTGGTTAGAAAAGGTAAAGATGTTCAAATCAGTCAGGTTTATGGACTGGGGCCAAACCAATAACTGGCATCTGAATGAACCTTGGGACTGGGAGCATCCGGATAAGTACGGATGGGAGGAAAGAGCCAAACCCGGAGAATATACCTGGGCAACCAACAGGGGCATCCCGTATGAGTTGATGATTAAGCTGATGAATGATTACAATCTGGATGGATGGGTATGCGTACCACATAATGTGGATGATGGTTATATACAACAGATGGCACAACTTTTTCATGATAATCTAGAGCCCGGGCGAAAACTGACAGTAGAATATTCGAACGAAATATGGAACTGGATATTCGGTCAGGCACAATGGCTCAACAAATACGGTTGTATAGACAAAGGAGTAAGCTGGCCGGAAGGAACAGTACCCTACATCCAGAATTGTATGGACATCTGGAGTGAAGTGTTCAAGGATGATATGAGTCGGATAACGCGTGCAGTAGGCATACAAACCGGTTGGCTTGACGTTGCACAGCGTACTGCATTCAATATGGTACCGGGTAGTTTTGATGTGGTGGCCGGTACTTACTATTTCGGTTTGAGTGACTATGCAGATCAAACACTCGATAATCTGGGAGCAACAGCTACAGTGCAGGATGTGGTAGGTCTGGTTCGTTCTACTTGGCACGAATCGAAGCAGATTATTAAAAGTGTACAGACCGAGCTTGCCGATTCGCTCGGGCTACCTTTGGCGTTTTATGAAGGCGGTCAGCACCTGACACCTAATCCATTTGGTGTAGAACCTACGTATGCACAGGCTTTACTAGATGTACAGCGTGATACAGCCATTTACAATCTGTATAATGAATGGTTCGATTTTCTGCGAACATTACAAAAGGGCGATGAGCCACTTCAATGTATGAATTTCTCTCTCATAGCCGAACGTAGTGCCCGCTATGGTAGCTGGGGCATCTGGGAAACCATGTTTCAGGATACGACCCAGATACCTGCCCCCAAGCTGAAGGCATTAATTGAAAATATTTTTAACGGCTGTGATGATAACACTACACTAACACATAATCGCCCATTAATACATGCCGATCTAAAATGCTATCCAAACCCAACAACAGGCGCATTTGTAGTTATTATGGAAAATGGTGGCGAAATACACATAACCGATATACTGGGAAGGCCTATAGCCAGTTTCAATGCAAAATATGGAGAAAACAAACTGGATGCCAGAGATTGGCCACAAGGAATATACCTTGTCCGAACTTCAGACGGACAATTAGGTAAGATGGTAAAATCAGCTTATTAAAGATGGATTTTATTATGGGTAAAATGTCATCTGGTACATTGCCTACACCTTATCCAGTGCCTCGGCCAGATCTTGAATAAGGTCGTCTGCATCCTCGATACCTACACTCAGGCGTATCAGAGAATCTGTAAGACCAACTTTCATTCTCTCTTCACGAGGAATACTGGCATGAGTCATGCTTGCCGGGTGACCGATGAGCGATTCTACACCACCGAGCGATTCTGCAAGCGAGAATAATTTAGTATTGCTGAGCACAGCTTTAGCGCTTTCGTAGTTATCGGCTTTCAGATCGAAGGAGAGCATGGCGCCGAAGTATTTCATTTGTTTTTTGGCTATATCATGCCCCGGATGATCTTTGAGACCTGGAAAATACACCTTAGAAACTTTTGGATGTTTCTTTAAGAATTTCGCAATTTTACGTGCGTTTTTGCAGGCTTGTTTTACCCTTACGTGTAGCGTTTTGATACCTCTGAGTACAAGAAAACAGTCGAACGGCCCGTTGACCGCTCCACTGGCATTCTGGATGAAATGCAACTGCTCTGCAAGTTCTTTGGTAGAGCAAATGACGGCACCAAGCACTACATCAGAGTGGCCCCCGAGGTATTTGGTAGCAGAATGAAGAACCAGGTCAGCCCCAAGCGAAATCGGTTGCTGAAGATATGGCGATGCAAATGTGTTATCCACACAGCTCAGTATATTGTGCTTTTTAGCTATAGAACAAAGTTTTTCAATATCTATAATCTTCAACATTGGGTTGGTAGGAGTCTCTATCCATATCAGTTTGGTATTGTCATTGATGGTTTTCTCTACCAGCTCTGTGTCTTCCATGTTGATAAAATGGGCCTTTATGCCAAACTTCTGGTAAATCCGCACAATAATTCTGTACGATCCGCCATAGAGGTCGTTGGTAGCTATAATTTCGTCACCTGGCGACAATAATTTCAGAATGGCATCCATTGCTGCCAGACCACTTCCAAAGCAGACTGCATCAGCACCGCCTTCGAGAGCAGCGAGGTTGGTTTCCAGCACTTTTCTGGTCGGATTCTGTGTTCGTGCATATTCGAACCCCTTGTGCTTTCCCGGTTCTTCCTGTACATAGGTGGAAGTCTGGAAGATTGGTGTCATGATGGCTCCGGTCGATGGGTCGGGCTCTATTCCTGCGTGTATTACCTTGGTTTCGAATTTCATTTTATCGTGCTTCATGTAAGGCGATTTATTTTTTTGGTGAAATCTGAATCTATTTTCTTTTCAAAACATTTCTTACGGCAGTTACTACATCGCTTGTGCCCATACCGTATTTCTCAAGCAACTGATCGGGTGTACCACTCTCGCCGAACTGATCATTAACGGCAACATACTCTTGTGGTGTTGGCAAATTTCTTGCCAGCAATTGGGCGATACTGTCACCGAGACCTCCATTGCGTTGATGTTCTTCGGCAGAGATAATACATCCGGTTTTCCTGACCGAACGGAGGATAATGTCTTCGTCCAGTGGTTTGATGGTGTGGATGTTGATCAGATCGCAGCTGATTCCTTCGTTTTCCAGTTGTTTTACCGCTTCTACGGCCTTCCAAACCAGATGTCCGGTGGCTACGATGGTCACGTCTTTTCCTTCGTTGAGCAGTATGCCTTTACCGATTTCGAAAGGAAGATTCTCTGTAAAAACTGGCCATGAGGGCCGACCGAATCGAAGGTAAACGGGACCTTCATGATTTGCAATGGCGATGGTGGCTGCCTTTGTCTGTGCATAATCGCACGGATTGATGACGGTCATACCGGGTAGCATCTTCATCATACCGATGTCTTCGAGTATCTGGTGGGTGGCACCATCTTCACCCAGCGTAACACCTGCATGTGATGCACATATTTTAACATTTTTGTCGGAGTAAGCTATAGATTGCCTGATTTGGTCATACACACGGCCGGTAGAGAAGTTGGCAAATGTGCCCGTATATGGTATTTTACCACAAGTAGCGAGTCCGGCGGCAATGCCCATCATGTTGGCTTCTGCTATTCCAACTTGAATGAATCTCTCAGGGTTTTCCTTTTTGAACTGATCCATCTTGAGTGAGCCCAGCAGGTCAGCACAAAGGGCAACGATGTCAGGATTGTTTCTTCCCAGTTCGGTAAGTCCGTCTCCGAATCCGTCCCGGGTTGCTTTTTTGCCGTTTACGGTTAAATTATTTACCGACATATCTTTTTTTGATGAAATTAAATGTGAATCAATAATCGCCTAATGTTTCAGGTAATTGTGCAAGTGCTTTTTCGAGTTGTTCGGCATTTGGAGCTATACCATGCCATTTGTGTGAGCCCATCATAAAGTCAACACCACAGCCCATTTCAGTTTTCATGAGTATTACAATTGGACGACCTCGGTTGCATGCTTTCTTGGCTTCTTGGAGTGTATGGATGAGTACGTCCATGTCGTTGCCATTGGTCTGGAGTACATCCCACCCAAATGCGTGCCACTTGGCGGGCAATACATCGAGGCTGCATACTTCATTGTTACTGCCATCTATTTGCTGACCGTTCCAGTCAACTGTTACGATTAGGTTATCTATTCTGTGGTGTGCGGCAAACATGGCTGCTTCCCATATCTGCCCTTCCTGTAGCTCTCCGTCACCGGTAAGGGCATAGACTATTGATGAGTCGTTGTCCATTTTCTTGGCAAGTGCAGCACCGCATGCTACCGAAAGTCCTTGACCGAGTGAACCTGATGCTACCCGCACGCCCGGCAGACCCTCATGTGTGGTAGGATGCCCCTGTAGTCGTGTGTTGAGTTTTCTGAAAGTGGCTAATTCTGATACAGGAAAATATCCTGAACGAGCCAGAACGCTATAAAAGACCGGCGAAATGTGGCCATTCGACAAGAAAAATATGTCCTCACCCAAGCCTTTCATTTTAAATTCCGGATTGTGGTTCATTACAGAAAAATAAAGGGCAGTCATGAAATCGGCACAGCCCAAAGAGCCACCTGGATGCCCCGATTGAGCATCAAATACCATTCGGACAATATCCCTTCGTACCTGAGTAGCAATTTTCTTTAATTCGGTGGTCTCTCGCATGTTTTGATGGTTGAATTTGAAAATATTCTGCAAAGTTAACACATTTACACAGCATTCAATTTAAGAAATTCTTCATACCTGATAAAAACATTTTCAATAGAATGGACAATCTGAAGAAATATAGTATCTTAGATATTAAATTCTTATTTAAAAATTTTGAACCAACATGAAATTGTTTTACAAAATATTTCAGACAAGCTATTGTTTATTATTTTTCGTTTTCATCACAGGCTTGCAATACACAAAAGCCCAGGTTATTATAAACGAATTTTCAGCTGCCAATTATGACAATTACCTTTGTTCTAATAATGATTATGAAGATTGGGTAGAGTTGTATAATATGGGTGCAGCACCTGTAAACCTACAGGGATACTACCTGAGCGATCGTGTTGACAAACCAACCAAATGGCAAATACCGGCAGGCTATATCCTTTCACCTGGAGACAGGATATTGATTATTGCCTCAGGCGAAGACAATGTCATAGGCGGTTTTCTGCATACCAATTTTAAGGTGACACAGACAGATGCAAAGGAAGCGTTTGTCCTAGCCTCACCTAGTGGCGCAGTTATAGATTTTCATGAAATAGACATACCCAACGGAAAAAATCACGCTTATGCACGTATGCCTGATGGCGGACCATGGACTGTAACCAACAATCCTACACCCGGAGCAGCCAATAATTCTACGACGACCAGATATGCTCTTACACCACAGTTCAATCTCCAACCCGGATATTATGCAGGTGCTCAAAGCGTTACTTTGACTACCACCGAGCCCAATAGCACCATAAGATATACACTTGACGGAAGTGAACCAACCGCGGCTTCAACGGCATACAGTGCACCCATAAACGTAAGTACTACCAGAATCATTAAGGCCAGAACCTATACATCCGACCCTAAGATACTAACATCGCACACAGCTTTTGGCACTTACTTCATAGGTGCTGCCAGCAAGCATACCATGATGGTAGTTTCAATCTCCGGTGACGATGTGCCACTCTTGTTAAGTGGTACTCAAAATAATCCACAAGGCACGTTTGAACTATTCGACCAGAATGGCAAATTCATTGACGCATGTACAGGCGAATTTAACAAACACGGTAACGATTCGTGGGCCTATGCACAACGAGGGATTGACTATGTAACAAGAGATCAGTTTGGTAACGATTCTGAGATAAAACACAAGATTTTTCCAAATACAAAGCGCAAGAAATTTCAGCGTATTATCCTCAAGGCAGCAGCCAATGACAATTATCCTGCACTCGGAACAGGAGCACATCTGAGAGACGCTTATGTTCATGAACTGTCTCAAAGGGCGGGCCTTGATCTTGATGTCCGTTCTACTAATTTCTGTGTATTGTATGTCAATGGCAACTACTGGGGTGTTTACGATATCAGAGAAAAGGTAGATGATAAAGATTATACTGATTATTATTACGGCCTTGATGAAAAGGAAATTGATTTCATCAAAACCTGGGGAAGCACATGGGCAGAATACGGCACAACTGCCAATTGGTTTACACTGCGCAATTATATCCTGACAAATGATATGACCAATCCTGTCAAGTTTCAGTATGTAGCAGACAGGCTTAACCTACAGTCATTGATCGATTATTATATTATCAATGTGCATACCGTGTGCAAAGACTGGCTCGTGTGGAATACCGCCTGGTGGACGGGTATGGATAACGAAGGGAATTTTCAGAAATGGCGTTATACACTCTGGGATATGGATGCAGTATTTGGCCATTATATCAATTATACCAACATACCTAATGTAAATGCAGATGCAGACCCGTGCGATATTGAAACTGTTGGGCCAAGCTATGATCCACAAAAACATACAGAGGTACTCACCAAATTATTTACCAATAAATCTTTCTTCGATCTGTACATCAACCGATATGCCGACCTTAACAATACTTTCCTGAGCTGTCAGTATATGACCAATCTGCTCAATGAAATGGAAGCACAGCTCGAACCCGAAATGCCCGGTCAAATAGCCAGATGGGGAGGCAACTTCACTACATGGAAAAATAACGTAAAAGCCATCAGAGACTTTATAAACGAAAGATGTGTAAAAATCGAAACCGGTATCGTGGACTGTTATCCGGTACAGGGGCCCTACAATCTTGTGGTGGTCGTAAAACCCGAAGGCTCTCCCAATGATGTAAAAGTAAATACAGTAATACCAGACCAATATCCATTTAATTCGAAATATTACGGCGGTACTGATTTACATTTTACAGCAATGCCGGGTACCGGATGGGATTTCGAAAAATGGGAAACAAAAAAAATGCCCATTAACCCAAATCAGACCAGTACTGATATGACATCATCTGTGTCAGAACCCGATACACTTTTCGCTTATTTTGTCATCGAATGCCCAATGGTGCTGGGTGTGAAACCTACCGGACAGAATTATCTGGATTGTAAAACGGGTACTATCCAGCTTCAGGCTGAAAGCACGAATGGGAGTGGAAGCTACACATATTCATGGCTCGATTCGAAAAAAAACATCATTCCAGGCAGCAATGCAGCAGTAATTGATATAACACAGGCCGGATGGTATTATGCTACTGTTGAAGATGTTATCAATGGTTGTAGCCGTACCGACAGCTTTTTGGTACTCGACAAAAAGATTTATCCAAATGCCATTGCTTCTGTGAATGATAAACTTACTTGTACCAATCTTGCTGTTGATTTCATCACTACAGGCACGGATACCGGTCCTGCATTTTCTTATCAGTGGTCGGGCGTTTGTCTTGAAGCCTCAGCATCGTCTCTAAGCAATAAAGCCTGTGCCCCTGGTCAATATACATTGGTAGTAACGGATAATTCCAACGGATGTACAGCTTTAGTAAACTTACAAGTAGATCAAGATATTAAAAAACCTGATGATGTATCGATAAATGCTGCTTCTGTAAATTTACCTTGTGATGGTTCGGGTGTGCTACTCAGTGTTAGTGGTAACGGCCCTAACGGAAACTATACCCAAATTTGGTCAACCAAGACAGGAAACATTCTGGGCGACCCGACTTCAAATGTTGTGAATGCAAATGCTTCAGCTTGGTATTTTCTCACAATAACTAATCCTGAAAATGGTTGCACACACACTGACAGTATCTTGTTAAAGAACAACAATACATTCTTGTCTTCATTGAGTTTTAACCTGAAAAATCCGAGTTGCGATCTCGCCTCTAACGGCGAAATCAGTGTTGTCGCTCAGGGAGGTGGTACACCATTTACCTATTCATTGAATGGTTCTGCACTTTCGGCGGTTTCTACCTTCGGCAATCTTACGCCCGGCACTTATACCATTCTAATCGAAAATTCAGATAAATGTCAGTTTGACACGACTATTTCGATTATTGTTGTCGAAAATCTGCCACAATATCCCGGAATTAAAACAATCGGTGCTTCATGTGATGTAGCTCAAAACGGAGGGTTAGAATTCACTTCACAGACCGGAGGGTTCGGGCCATATACTTATAGCCTGAATGGTAGCGCTTATTCTACCCAAACAGTTTATTCTAATCTCGCACCGGGTATAGTAGGCATATCAGTAAAGGACGATGCGGGATGTATAGCCAGTTACAATGTGGCAGTACCGGTGAGTGAAGATTTGCCTGACCAGTTCGCTACCCTGCCCGATGGCCCCAATTGCAGCACTGCCTCAAATGGTAGCCTCGAAATTAATAACATTTCAGGAGGTGTGCCGCCCTATGAAGTAAGTTTCAACAATGGCCCCTTTGGCAATATTCTCACAGCATCCAATCTGTCGGCTGGCGATATTCAGATTTCAATAAAAGATGCACTCGGATGTATTTTCAATACCGTCATAACCCTTAATGCAGATGAAAATTTACCTTCGGACTATAAAGTAAAAAAATCAGAACCTGCATGTGAAAATGGTACAAACGGAAAGATAGAAATAAGCAACATATCAGGTGGCGTAGGTCCTTACCAGGTGACACTCAATGGTATTACTTCACCATCCGGAGATGATGTTTTCCCTTCCCTTACAGTAGGCATACAAAAGTTGTTGATAACGGATGCTTTGGGCTGTACTTACGAAGATGACATTCTGATCAAGGCGGGTGGTGTATTGGTGGTTGATCTCGGAGAAGACCTGCTTGTAGATGACGGATCGAGTGTACCCGTGACAGCTACCATATACGGAAATGATATTACAAACATATCCTGGACGCCTGAGATTTGTCTGGCTTGTACGAGTGCAGTTGTAACTGTTCTGTCTGACACTACACTCAAAGTAACTGTTACAGACATAGGCGGCTGTTCCACGGAAGACGAGTTGGTCATAAAAATCAAGGAGAATGTTGATCTGTATGCTGCGAATATCTTTTCACCCAACGGTGATGGATACAATGATACCTGGAGGCTGCAGACATCCAATCCTTTCGCTATACTCAAACAACTGGCTATATTTGACCGATGGGGAGGGATGATGTTTACTGCCTCCGGAGGCCACCCTTCAGCTGATGCTTCAGCCTGGGACGGTACGGTCAAGGGAAAGAAATGCCCTGCCGGAGTGTATGTGTTCATGGCTGAGGTAACGGTCAAGCCCGGAAGGACGGTATTGCTCAAAGGTGAGATTGCCATTACTAGGTAATTTAGGTCCGGATATTCAACAAAAAACCCATCTTCTGTCTCGGAGATGGGTTTTTATTATACTGAGCGAAATTTGAAACAGTTTACATGCCTCGTGGTCTTTTTCTCTTACCGCCAGGTTGTATCATCATGCCCCTGTTGGCCGGATTCATAGCACCACGGTTGGCCAGAGCTTTCTCAAACTGTCTGTACTGTTCCTTCATTTCCGGATCGGTCACCTTATATTCCTTAGCTTTCTTGAATTGATTTTGTGCTCCTACCCAGTTGTTTTTCTGAGCTGCAATATTTGCCAGCTGAAAATATACTGTACTCTTTTCATTATCAGTGGCAAGGCCGGTATCCTGAGCTTTTTGAAGGAATGTTTCGGCTTTGTTGAAATCTTTTTTGTACATAGCCATCGTACCCTTAATCATATACAGATATGCACGGTTAGCCTTGTACAGCATACCGGGGAAGAATGTAAGAGAAAGCCTCTTTTCTACAGCATCAAAATTCATTGATTGCATGAGCATAGCTGCAGACTGTACTGTGCCAAGCATAAAGTATCCTGCTAATAGAATCAACCCGGCAAGCAGGAAGAAAAAGCCGTACCAAAAACCATAGGCCGCCCACAGCGCAATGCCCCCTATAATGCCAAGGGCTATGAGTGCAAAACGAAGGTAAATATTAATAGTAAATGTCATAATCAGGCTGCTTTTAATTTGTGTATTTTAGATTCTGAAAGTTTGCTACCAACATACTCCTTGTCAATTACGAATCTCTTGATTTTTTTGTTGCCGGGTAGTTCGTACATAGCATCAGTAAGTACCGATTCGCAGATAGAACGAAGCCCTCTTGCTCCGAGTTTGAACTCTATGGCTGTATCTGCTATGAGGTCAAGTGCATCATCTGTAAATTCGAGCTCTATACCTTCCATTTCCATCAATTTTCTGTATTGTTTTATCAGAGAATTTTTTGGCTCTGTCAGAATTTTGATCATTGCGGACTTGTCCAGATCATTCAGATGAACTAGTACGGGCAGTCGGCCAATAAGTTCCGGAATGAGCCCAAAACTGCGAAGATCGATGTGGTTGACATACTGCAGCATGTTTTCTTTAACTGCCTCCGTATGTTCCTGATTTTTGTAGCCGATGACCTGTGTGTTCACTCGCCGTGCAATAATCTTGTCAAGTCCACTGAATGCACCACCACACATGAACAATATGTTACGCGTATTGACCGAAATAAGCTTTTGCTCCGGATGTTTGCGGCCTCCCTGTGGCGGTACCAGTACATCGGCGCCTTCAAGCAGTTTGAGCAAAGCCTGCTGTACACCTTCACCCGACACATCCCTTGTTATGGAAGGATTATCGCTCTTGCGGGCTATTTTGTCTATCTCGTCTATATATATGATGCCTTTTTCTGCTTGTGCTACATTGTAGTCGCACACCTGAAGTAGTCTGCTGAGTATGCTCTCCACATCTTCGCCCACATACCCTGCTTCTGTAAATACGGTAGCATCTACTATAGCAAATGGCACATTCAGCAATCTTGCAATGGTCTTGGCTATCAAGGTCTTTCCGGTACCCGTTGGCCCGACGAAGAGGATATTCGATTTTTCAATCTCTACATCGTCACTGCTTTGCTGGCCTAGCCTCTTGTAATGGTTATATACTGCTACCGACAGTACTTTCTTTGCTTCATCCTGACCAATGATGTATTCGTCTAGGTAGCTTTTGATGTCTTTTGGCGTTCTGCCGCCAAGGTCCAGATCGGCATTTTTACTTTTTGTAGAAATTTTTCTGGTTTCTTCTTGTACGATGGCAAATGCCTGCTCAGCACATATATCGCAGATACGCGCATGTAGCCCTGTCACCAGCATCATGGCTTCAGCCTTGGGTCTGCCACAAAAAGAGCAATTATTATCTTCGCGCTTATTTTTTGTCATCTTCTTTCTTGCGAGGATTATTTCTTTCAAGTACTTCATCTACGAGCCCGTAAGCTTTTGCCTCGTCTGCAGTCATCCAGTTGTCGCGGTCACAGTCTTTGTTGATGGTATCATAAGGCTGGCCGGTATGGTATGCGAGTATATCATACAGTTGTTTCTGAAGGTGTTTGATGAGATTGTAGCTGATTTCCATCTCTGTTACCTGGCCCTGCATGCCGCCCATAGGCTGGTGTATCATCACACGGCTGTGGTATAGACATGTACGCTTGCCCTTAGCACCTGCTGCCAACAGAACAGCACCCATCGATGCCGCTAGACCGGTACAGATTGTTCCGATATCCGGCGTTACATACTGCATGGTGTCATAAATACCAAGTCCCGCAATGACAGAACCGCCCGGACTGTTGATGAACATCTGGATGTCGCGCTTAGGGTCAGTTGATTCCAAAAACAACAACTGCGCCTGTATAACATTTGCTACATAGTCCGTCACTGGTACACCCATGAAGATGATTCTGTCCATCATCAGACGACTGAATACGTCCATACCTACTACATTGAGCGACCTTTCCTCTATTACCTGTGGCGTAAAGGCATGAATATTGGGTGCAGACACCTGCATATATTTTTCCAAATGCATACTGCTCATGCCAAGGTGTTGGGTAGCATATTTTTTAAATTCGTCCTGTGGTATCATTTTTCTTTTGATTGATTATTAAAATTATTTTTTCATAAAACCTAAACAACCTTCACACCTACCGATACTACTCTGCTTGTGTGCTTCAGACCATTTCTGTCATTTACTACAACAATCCTTCTGCCATTCGGTTCGATGACTCGTGTTCCACACATCTGTACTTTTTAATGATGATGGTCGTGGTCGTGATCATGATGATGGTCATGGTCGTGATTGTGATCATGCTCGTGATCATGATCGTGACTATGTTCATGCTTGTGTTGCAATGCCTGTGCTTTACTGGTCAGATCATCGATGGATACTTCTTTAAGGTCCAGCTTAAATTCTGCCTTCAGGTTCTTGAACAATTTGTCAATCATCAGATCGTCATACATCTTCTCTACCTGATCTTGTTTTTGAAGTACTTTCTCTAAGAATGTATTAAGCATATTGTCGGGTAGCTGCATACCGAAGTAGCTCGAATAATAATTCCTGAATCCCTCTTTTATTTCTTCAGGTGTTACCTCTATGCCGTATTTTTTATTCAGCTTGTTCTTGATGATGGTCCACTGCAGGTTTTTGGCAAACATGTCGTACTCACTATTGATAGCATCTTCGGTCACATCCTGGTTGGTTATCATCAGCCATCTTTTTAAGAACGCATCAGGCAGGGTCATATTGTTTTCCTCCATCAGCTTGGTCTGTATTTCTCTGAACAACAGAGAGTCCGCTGTATAATCATATCTGCGCTTGAGTGTCCTCCTTATCAACTCCTTAGCTTCTTCTTCCGATTGCACCTCGTCCTTGCCGAAAGCCTTGTCGAAAAACTCCTGGTTCAGTTCAGCATCCTGCAGGCGGCTAACCTCATCTATCACACCTGCAAATTCTTCATTTACATCGCGCGTATCATTTGCATCCAGCTGCAGCAGATGTTTCCTTATGTGTGCCGGATCATCGTTTTGTTCGATCTCCGTTATTTTAAACTCTACAGTATCTCCTTTTTTCTTGCTCAGTAGCGTCGTTTTCAGTTCTTCGCCCGGTATGTCATCTACCAGAAAGGTAATAGGTACCTGCCAACCATTCTTTTTCTCCTTCCCCTTATCCATTTCCTTTGCGCTTACAGTTACTAGGTCGCCCTTTTCTATCTTCAGGTCTGTATCGACGCGCTCGCCAGCCTGTGCTCTCAGTGCCTTCAGCTCAGCGTCAACCATTTCAGCAGGTATCGTAGTCTCATCATAAGGTAGTGTTACACTTTGGCCCAGCCCTTTTATTTCACCTTCAGGTTCAAGACCAATGTCAAATTTGAACGTCAGATCCTTCATGTTGTCAACACTCAGATTGAGCAATTCCTGTCCCTCAGATGGTATCGGCTGGCCCAGATAATGTATTTTTTCACGCACCAGATAATCCTGTATTTCTTTCTGGATTATTTCATTGACTATATCACTCAGCAGCGGTTCACCGTAAAGCTTCTTAACGTAAGAAAGCGGAGTTTTCCCCTTCCTGAACCCTTTTAGCTGAGCCTTTTTTTGCGCCTTGGCGAGTTCTGCTTCCCATTTCGGCCTGTAGTCTTCTACAGGTATGGTGATGCTGATATTGGCCTGCTGGCCTTCAATATCCTGTCGGACGATGTCTATCATAATTTTATACGTATTGTGTTTACTGAAATTTTAGAGGCCGCAAATATCGTTATAAGATTTTGAATAGCGATGAAAAAACTATGTTATATAATTTCAAATTCCCTTTATTTTGCGCCATCAAGCTAATATTTCTCACATCTGCGCAACTGTAACGTGTGATGCCCCGGATTTTTTTTATCACACATTTTTATTAATCCAAATATTTTAGGCATCCGGTGTTGTTGTATTTGGGCGTGCCCCTGTCGGGTCGGGCTATGCGCCTTACTTCGTGCCGGCT
>JAIBCG010000069.1 GCA_019694295.1 Saprospiraceae bacterium | reverse complement strand
CAACTCTCCTACAACTTCCTGCTTTCTAGGCTCAGCCAAACTGGTGAAATAGTCTTTGAAGTCTGTGTAAACCATTGTATCTTTATATTTTGTGTAAATATACGAATATATTTAAGAACATTGCCAATATTAAAACAACAGATCTCATCATTCCGTAATAATAGGCATTAAACTAACAATAAACCGAAGAATATGAAACACAAGTTTATTTATACACTATTTTCCCTTGCCATCCTGGCTCACATCTGGATGGGCCATGCCATTGGTGCGGGCAAGGTTTTGAAAAAGAATCTTACAGGTTCGCCACTCAATACCGAAACATGTGGAAAATGCCACAATAAGAAAGGTGCTTTCGACATAAAGACGACACTGACTTTGTTAGATGCCAATAACAAACAGGTGACAAAGTATAAGGGTGATCAAACATATACTTTAAACATCGTAGTAACAGGCAATGGGCTTAAAGGTGGCCCTGTTGCGCCGTATTATGGTTTTCAGGCAGTGGCACTCAATAATCAGAATAATACTGCGGGCACCTTCACTGTACCCAGTATCGTTCAGATGATAGACATAGACGGACGTTCTGTTATCGAACACAAGACTCCTAAAGAGGCTGGTACATGGAGCGTAACTTGGAAAGCACCTGCCAAGAATTCGGGCCCGGTAAAGTTTTATATGTGTGGTGTAGCGTGTGATGGTAATAAGGCTGTGACCAATGACACTACTGCTACTACAGTACTTACACTTCAAGAATCAGTAGCTACTTCCAATGAGATATTGCATGATTTTTCAGTCAAAAAGCTGTTTGTAAGCAACAATGTGCTTCAAGCCGAGCTAGATATTGCACGAAGTGATGAATATCGTTTTGAAATTATCGACATCAATGGCAAATTGCTTTACAGCACTTCGGAAAAATTTGCTACCGGCGAAATTAGCAAAGAACTCGATGTGAGTAGTATCTCAGCAGGCGTTTACATACTTTCTGTAAGTAATCGGGTAGAATCTACTGCCAGGAAATTTTTCAAAAATAATTAAAGGGAGTGTAGCGTAGTAAAGAGGCAGATACGTATTTATATCTGCCTCTTCGCTCATTATTCAGCCTGCCAGGTATCGAGAATGCTTTTAAGGGCAATAAAAATAGGTTCGCGTCCTTCTTTAGTTATCATTTCTTCTTCTTCGATCAATACATCTTCAAAGAAGGCAAGCAGATCTTCTTGAGATGTTTCTTCAAAAAATACATCGAGTCTGTCACTGAATTTTTTGGCAGTAATGTTTTCAAGTTTTTTCCAGTTGGCATCTTCTGCTTCTTCCACATCATCGGTTGTCGGGCTTGGCAATTCGGATGGTTCGTGTATGATGGCATTGTACATAATAATGCACATATACAACATCAGTTCCCTTTCATCATCGGAGAGAGAGTCAAAGTCTTCGCCGAGCAAATATGCTGTTACGCCTGGTTGAGTTGTAGCAAATGAGGATAATGCCAGATCGTATTTTGCCTCATCATTTTCGAATGCTTCAATAGCTTCGTCTATTTCTTTTTCTGTTATAAACCTCATTTTCTGGATTTGGTGATAATAATCAATTAAGCAAAACTGATAACTTTTGGTGCTGCGGCCAATATTTCGTCGGAAGCCATTTCACTGAATTTTTCGAAATTCTCGATAAACGACTTTGCAAGCATATTTGCTTTGGCATAATAATTTTCTTTATTTTCCCAGGTGTTGATAGGGTTTAGGATATTTTCAGGTACATCCGGGCATGATGCCGGGTAATTGAGTCCGAAGATATCTTGGGTTTTGTATTCAGCATTATCCAGTTTACCACTGAGTACAGCTGTGATCATTGCTCTTGTATATTTGAGTGAAATTCGGTTGCCTACACCATATTCGCCACCGGTCCAACCTGTATTGACAAGCCAGATGTTGACATTGTGGTTTTTCATTTTTTTACCGAGCATTTCGGCATATCGTGTAGGGTGAAGTGGTAAAAACGGAGCACCGAAACAGGCAGAGAATGTCTTGGTTGGTTCGGTTATACCTACCTCTGTACCGGCTACTTTTGCAGTATAACCTGAAATGAAATGATACATTGCTTGTCCTGGTGTCAGTTTTGATAGAGGAGGTAATACGCCGAATGCATCACAAGTGAGGAAAAAAATATTGGACGGATGCCCGCCAACAGAAGGCTCAGCTATATTATTGATATGGTAGATAGGGTATGATACTCTAGTATTTTCGGTGATAGAAGAGTCGGCATAATCAGGTTCTCTTGTTCCATTTTTAAAAATAATGTTTTCTAGTATTGCACCATGCTTTATTGCTCTGTAGATGTCAGGTTCTTTTTCTGCCGATAAGTCGATACATTTGGCATAACATCCGCCTTCGAAGTTGAAGATGCCTTTATCTGACCAGCCGTGTTCGTCGTCACCTATCAATTTTCGGTTAGGGTCGGCAGAAAGTGTGGTTTTGCCGGTACCTGACAGACCGAAAAAAACTGCAGTGTTGCCATTGTCGCCAATATTGGCACTACAATGCATGGGTAGTACATTATGATAAACCGGAAGCTCGAAGTTAAGTACTGTAAAAATTCCTTTCTTGATTTCGCCTGTATAGCCTGACCCACCAATAAGGATTATTTTTTTTGTAAAATTGATAGCTGAAAAATTATCAGCTCTTGTATTGTGTACAGCAGGATCGGCCAAGCAACCTGGAGCACAAAGAATAAGCCAGTCGTGTTTGAAGTCGGCAAGATCATCGGTGGCTGGCCTCAGGAACATGTTGTTTGCAAACTGGTTAGACCACGGATATTCGGTTACAACTTTTATATTTACTCTGTAGTCTTCATCTGCACATGCATAGTTGTCTCGCACGTATATTTCTTTATTTTCAAAATATCCGGTAACGAGTTGGTATAGTTTGTCAAAGTCAGCTTCTTCCATCGGTATGTTAACATTGCCCCATGCCACTTCATTGACAGTTGTATTATCTTTAATTGTAAATTTGTCTTTCGGGCATCTACCGGTAAATTTTCCGGTTTTGATAATGATGGCACCAGAATCAGATAGCTGCCCCATATCTTTTTTGATGGTGTGTTCGATAAGTTCTTCGGGTGTTAGATTCCAGTAGGCAGTGCCATAGTTGTTAATTCCGATATCAGATAATTGGAATGATGGATTTTTAATTCCCTGATCTTTCATAAAATGATTTTTTGCTTGCTACACAATGATTTTTGAATATTATTTCGTGTGTTATAAGAACTGCAAAGTTAGTAAATTATTGTCGTTTTTTGGCTGCTGATGGCACGCTAATTTTTTAAATAAGGCAACTGGATGGAAAACGTTGTACCCTGATCCGGAGCAGAATGCTTTACGAATATTTTACCATGATGGTAAGATTCTATAATGCGTTTGGCAAGAGATAATCCAAGCCCCCAGCCTCTTTTTTTAGTAGTATAACCCGGTTGGAACACCGTTTTCCATTTTGAAGACGGAATTCCTTTGCCAGAATCTGTAAGGTCAATATTCACAGAATTTTCATTCTGACTGATTGAACATTGAATTTTTCCGCTGCCGTCCATAGCATCCAGTGCATTGCGGATCAGATTTTCGATAACCCAGTCAAACAGGTGTGGGTTGATTTCGGCATATAACGGTGTTTGATTGATTTCCGGAAAGTCGAACAACACTTTTCGGGGTGCTCTTTTTTGCATATAGGTCCTGTTTTTCTCTAGCTCTTCGATCAGGTTAATTTTTTTAAGAGTAGGTGTAGAGCCAATCTTCGAAAACCTGTCAGCGATGAGTTCCAGCCGGTTAACATCATTTTTGAGTTCACCTATAATTTCAGCGCTTTCCGATTTTTCGCTTGTCAGTTGGTCAAGGTGTTCTATCCAGGCGAGAATGGCCGATATGGGAGTACCAAGCTGATGAGCAGTTTCTTTTGCCATCCCTATCCATACCTGATTTTGTTCAGATTTTTTGGCAGAGCTAAATGCAAGATACCCAATAAAAACGAATACAAGGATAAGGAAAACTTGAATAATGGGGAATATTGTGAGGAGCTTAAGTAAGCGGGTATGTTCATAATAAATATAGCGTGCATAACCTTCGCCTTGTATTGGTTGTCTGCCCGATGATTTGATGTCCTCTAATTTTTTTTGCAAGAAAACCATATTGGTATCTCTTGCACTACCCCAATTGGCTCCTCCGTATATGACGCCCGATTCGTCAACGAATATTACAGGAATGTTCTTCAGTATATTCGAGTTGATAAGTTCGGTTTCGAAACTTATATCTTTGTTGAGGTTTTCAGGATCATTGAGTGACTCGAGCACTTTCTTGTACAATTCTACTTTGCTTTTTTCGCCTTCTGCCAATTGTCTGGATATATATATGGTATATACCATAGAAATGGCAATGATGGCTATACCGGCTAAGGCGAGATAAACTTTCCATCGGGATTTTTTTTCGTAAATATCCATCAATTGCCTTGTTGTGTTTGTAAATAGGTTTTTGCTCTTAATCTTGAATTTTCCTGTACGTCACGGTAGAAAATATTATAATCGCCCACATGATAATTTTTAGAAGTAAATAGGAATGAACCTCTAAATTTCGGTTTATTGGTAAGAATAACCCCTTTATATATTTGGGCAGTCTGTGATTTTGGCTTTAATTGATTAAAATCAGCCAGAACGGATCCTTTATGCAGAGATTTATCGGCAGGTGCCAATCCGGTGGTCCAGGTGATTGGGTTTATGACGGCAATTTCATCAAACGGGATATTAGTTTTTGGCTCATAGCCTGTTTTGTAAGTTCGCCAGCTGCAAAAACATCCGGTTTCTTCTGGTGTGAGACATGGTTTTATGGTATAGAATGAGTTTTTCAATACCGGTAGTCCTACCAGATAGGCAGCTATCAATTGTTTTTGTAATGGTTTTTTGTCGATGAATTCCTTGATCAGTCGCTGAGCATGTGTAGTGCCCTGGCTATGTGATGCCAATATGAAAGGCCTGCCATTGTTGTAGTGTTCCAGATAATAGATGAATGCAGCCCTTACATCCTGATAAGCAAAATCTAGTGCTTGTCTGGCGGATTCATGGTCTTTGCTAAAGTAGGCTTTAATATGTGCCTGTCTGTACCTGGGTGCATACACTTTTCCTGTTTTGTTAAATATGCTGGCCTGAAATTTAATAGAAGCATTATCTGTTTTTTCGTTAATCTTTGCATCGTCAATGGTTGCATTCCACCTTTCATCTGCTTTAGTAAATGAAGTTGGATACAGGAAAAAAACATCTATATCAAATGGCATTTCATGCGTAGCCAGGTCTTTGGGCGTCAGGTCAGCAGAATCTTGCTTTGTCGGAAGGGCAGCCCAGTTTTCAGACTTTTCATAATCTACTATATCGTAATTTTCTACAAATGGTATAGACTGAACACCTATGGCGCATATTCTATTTGAAATAAATGACATTGCCAAAATGAGACTAGTGGATAGAAAAATTGAGTTAAATGACATCATATCAAAACAGGAATGGACAGTTTATTTCTATATAGAAACGAAATAATTGCTGTGGTAGTTGTATGAAGGTAAAAAATTTTAACCTCAAGGCAAATCACTAGGTGTGCGCACACATTTGTTGAAACTGAAATATGATGTAACACTCTTACGGTTGTAGGAGTGATAAACATTGCGGCAGCAAAACATTAACAAAACACCATTTTATAGTTTGGATGTTTTATCCGATACGCTCAGAATAAGTTGAAAAATTCTGAATTATTTTCAGGCCTAACACATTACCAATATGTATCTACATCCTTTAGGGCTGCTTTTTTTACTGCCTTAGCCACTTCTTTTGCTACATTGAGGTCGAGACAAGGCGGTATTACACATTCGCGAGAAGGATTTTTTACACATTTGGCGATAGCATAAGCAGCAGCCAATTTCATGGATGGTGAAATGACCTTAGCTTTTGCGTCAAGTGCACCTCTGAATACACCCGGGAAACCAAGTACATTATTGACCTGATTAGGAAGATCGCTGCGGCCTGTACCAACTACTGCTGCACCACCTTTATATGCTTCTTCGGGCATTATTTCCGGTACAGGGTTAGCAAGAGCAAATATTATAGCGTCTTTGTTCATTTTCTTAATGTCGCGTGCGGTGAGCAGATTTGCAACACTCACCCCGATAAAAACATCTGCACCTACTATTGCATCTTTAACAGAACCTGAGCGGTTTGCTGAATTGGAAAATGTAAGAAGTTCTAGTTTTGATTTATTCAAATCTTTTCTGTCGCGGTGAATGATACCAGTAGAGTCACACATAATAAGTTCTTTGACAGGCGTACATTCATCTTCTGAAAAACCTATACATTTAAGCATTTTGGCAATAGCTACACCGGCAGCACCGGCACCGTTGACTACTACCGTCAGATCTTCGAGTTTTTTCTTGACTACTTTGCAGGCATTGATAAGACCTGCGATAACTACTATAGCAGTACCATGTTGATCGTCATGAAACACCGGTATGCCCAGATCCTGTAGTCTGTTCTCTATTTCGAAGCATTTTGGTGCATTGATGTCTTCAAGATTGATACCTCCAAAAACCGGAGCTATCAGTCTCACTGTCCTGATTATTTCTTCGGTATCCTGCGTGTCGAGGCAGATGGGGAAGCCATTGATGTCTGCAAATTTTTTGAACAACATTGCTTTACCTTCCATTACAGGAATGGCTGCTCTGGCTCCGATATTACCAAGGCCAAGTACTGCGCTCCCGTCAGATACAATGGCTACTGTACTCGATTTGAGGGTATAGTCCCACACGGCTTCCTGGTTCTGTGATATTTTGATGCAAGGTTCAGCAACACCCGGCGAATAAACCAGAGAAAGATCTTCGGTAGTCTGTACATCAATTTTTGATGTCACTTCTATTTTTCCCTGATTTTTTTTGTGGAGTTTCAGAGATTCTTTAAAATAATCCATTATTAGTTGATTGGTTAGATATTACTCAAAAGTGCAAATCCATCATCAAAATTACAAAAAATACATGATAGCAGCAGAAATCTTTAAGGTTTAATACGTTGTTTGTATGTTTAAAGTTTGAAGTAATCCATTATTTATAAATATCTGTCTTAAAATCTTTTTTTTCGGTTACATAACCGCGGTACATGCCTTCAGAGTTGAATATAAGTGCAAGGTTGCCGGCATTGTCAACAGCTATTAATCCGCCTTCTCCGCCAAGTTTTACCTGTTTTTCCAGAATCACTTTTTCGCATGCCTGCATGAGGCTCATTCCTTTGTATTCCATCAGGCAAGAAACGTCATAAGCTACTACACCCCGGATGAAATATTCGCCATGCCCGGTACAACTGACAGCACATGTATGGTTGTTGGCATAAGTGCCTGCTCCTATAATCGGGCTGTCACCTATTCTGTTGAATTTTTTATTAGTCATACCTCCGGTGGAAGTGGCAGCGGCTATGTTTCCGTGAATATCTCTGGCAACAGCACCTACAGTACCGAATTTTCGGTCTTTGGCAGTTCGGTGGTCAAGCATGATTTTATTGTCGCGCAATGCTTCTTCGAGTTGTTCTTTCCGCAAATGAGTAAAGAAATATTCATCAGGCTCGAAGCTCAGTCCTTGTTGGCGGGCGTATCGTTCGGCTCCTTCACCACACAGATAGACGTGCTCAGAATTTTGCATGATTTCTTTGGCCAGCAATACCGGATTTTTTACATTGTGAAGCATACTTACTGCACCAGCCTGCAGATTGTTACCATCCATGATAGACGCATCCATTTCATGTTTCCATTCATTAGAAAATACAGATCCTTTACCGGCATTGAACAAGGGGCAGTTTTCGAGTGAAACAACAGAAGCGGCAACAGCCTCCACAGCATTACCGCCTTTAATCAATACATCATTGCCTGCTACCAAAGCGTCATGTAGCGCATGGTTGTATTTTACCTCATCTTCCTGGGTGATTTGCGACCTTAAAATGGTACCGGCACCACCATGTATGGCCAGCGAATAAGTCATTGTTTTATATTTTTGGTTAGTTAAATCTTATGAATTTTATAAGCAGACAAAGATAAACCAAATATTAACATCTTTTTTTAGGCAATATTTTAAAATCAGACTTGTTATTGATTTTTTATTTGAATAGACAATAACTAACTTTGCCAGTCGTCTTAAACAAAGTTTTGAAAGAATTAAAATCGCAGATAGTTTCAAATAATATTCCGGTTCATGTGGCAGTTGTCATGGACGGTAATGGTCGTTGGGCAAAGCAACATGGTAAGCCTCGAGTATTTGGTCATAAAAATGGTGTTAAATCTATCCGTGATGTGTCGGAGGCAGCAGCAGAACTCGGTATCAAATACCTTACATTGTACGCTTTCTCAACAGAAAACTGGAATCGACCTGCACTGGAAGTCAATGCACTGATGACGTTACTGGTAGAAACCATTCGTAAGGAAGTGGCAACACTAAACAAAAACAATATCAGATTGCAGGCCATAGGCGATATCAGCAGGCTTCCTGAAAAATCAAGAAAGGCTTTGGCTAAAGCCATCGAGGATACTGCCCAAAATAATATGATGACTATGGTACTTGCGCTTAATTACAGCTCAAAATGGGAGCTTACCAAGGCAGTAATAGATATTGCGAAGCAAGTAAAGGAGAATAAACTTGACCTAGGAAGCATTGACGAGTCGGTCATTACAAGGCATTTGGCAACGAAAGACATACCTGATCCTGAATTATTGATACGTACCAGCGGTGAACTCCGGCTGAGTAATTTCCTACTGTGGCAGTTGGCTTATTCTGAGTTATATTTTACTGACACATATTGGCCAGATTTTAACAAAGAAGAATTTTTCAAGGCAATTATCAGTTACCAAAGTAGAGAAAGAAGATTCGGAAAAACCAGTGAACAATTAATAAGCAATACTTCAAATATAAATTAACGAAGCGATATGAACAATAAATTCGTTCTTAATATTCGCAAGTGATAAAATACATTCAATGAAAATAACTCTTCAGATAATATTGGTTTTGTTATTGTCGGTCATACATGTACAGGCTCAGGTAACACCATTTCCAGGTATCGAACTTGCACCAGGCGAATATGAAATAGGAGGAATAACTGTATCAGGAGCATCTTATTCTGACGAAAATGCCCTAAAAATAGTATCAGGCCTAAAGGTAGGATCGAAAATAAGAGTACCGGGCGAAGACCTTGGAAATGCCATTCGGGCATTGTGGAAACTCAAATTATTTGATAAAATAGAAATAAGCAAAGAAAAGACGCTTGGTGAAGTTTTGTTTATCAATATCAAGGTAACAGAGCGACCTCGTATATCCAAACATTCTTTTTCGGGTGTCAAGAAGGGAAGTCATGAAGATCTGAACAAAATAGTGGAAAGATTTTTACCAAAAGGAACCATGATAACCGAGAATTCGAAGAATAATGTAGCTTACGGCATCAAGAATTACTGGCGCGAAAAGGGATATCTGGATACAGAAGTGAAGGTTATTGAAGAAACCGATGACAGTTTATTAAATTCTGCTAAAGTTCTGTTTGCGATAGACAGACACAAAAAAGTAAAGATTCAGAATATTACTTTTGAAGGAAACAAAAGTGCAAAGTCTTCAAAACTCAGGAAGCTGCTTGAGAATACCAAGAGAAGGAGAAAGTTATTTGCTTCATCAAAATTTATTAAGAAAGATTATGAAGCAGATAAGGAAAAGATTATCCAATATTATAACACCATCGGTATGAGAGATGCCCGAATCATCAGCGATTCGATCTGGCGAGGCAAAAATGGACATCTGAATATACACATGAAGATTGAAGAAGGCAACAGATATTATTTCAGGAATATTAGCTGGAAAGGCAATTCAATACATAATACCGAAACGCTCAACAAAGTACTCGGCATAACAAAAGGTGAGGTTTTCAATCAAGAGCTGCTCGATAACAGACTTCGCTTTAGCCAAGATGGAAGGGACATAAGTTCGCTGTATCTTGACAATGGTTATCTGTTTTTTCAGGTAGATCCGCAAGAACGGGTCATAGGCAATGATTCGATAGACCTCGACATAAAAATATATGAAGGTCCTCAGGCAACAATAGACCGTGTCATTATTAAGGGCAATGACCGCACCAATGAACACGTGATAAGACGTGAGCTGTACACTCGTCCGGGTGATAAATTCAGTCGTCAGGATATTATCCGTTCACAAAGACAAATAGCTGCACTCGGTTATTTCAATCCAGAAACATTGGGTGTCAACCCTATTACCAATCCAGTTAAGAAAACCGTTGATATTGAATATACTGTAGAGGAAAAACCTTCTGACCAGCTTGAATTGTCAGCCGGATGGGGCGGAGCAGGACGAGGAGTGATAGGTACACTTGGTGTGTCGTTCAATAATTTTTCAATACATAATATACTAAAGAAAGAAAGCTGGAATCCATTGCCTCAAGGTGACGGACAACGGTTATCGCTCCGTGCACAGTCAAATGGCAAATATTTTCAGTCGTACAATGCATCATTTACTGAACCATGGCTTGGAGGAAAGAAACCGATGTCTTTTACTGTTGGTGGTTTTCTCACAAATCTTACAAACGGACAGGACAAGAGTAGTACGAGCTATAGTAACCTGAAGATAATCAACGGTACAGTGGGACTAGGCACCAGACTAAAATGGCCGGATGATAACTTTATACTCAACACCGAACTAAACATTCAAAGCCTACAGTTGACCAACTATGCTGTACCATTGTCAAACGGATTGATTATTGATAATGGTAAATTTAACAACTGGTCACTGAGATTTACACTGGCTCGTAACTCTATTGGCGACCCGACATTCCCGCGCGAAGGGTCTCAGATAGAATTCATAGGGCAGTTTACGCCACCTTACAGTTTGTTTAACCCAAGTAGAAATTATGCTGACGAACCGGCTGATAAGAAATACAAATTGCTTGAATATCATAAATGGCGTGTAAATGCGGTGTGGTACACAACAATTGTTCAAAATCTTGTTTTCAAGGCCTCTGCCAAGATTGGTCTATTGGGGCATTATAATAATAAGATAGGTACATCGCCTTTTGAGAGATTTGTACTGGGTGGTGACGGGCTTTCAGGAAGCAATGCTTTCTTTAACGGTAATGACCTCATAGCTCTACGCGGATACGATGTAAGCCAGCTGCCTGCGAGTAATTCGGGTGGTGGAGCTGCTTTTGACAAATTTACCTTAGAACTACGTTATCCTATATCGCTCAATCCGAGTTCGACTATATACGTTTTATCATTTCTCGAAGGTGGTAACTCTTGGGCATCCATTCGCGACTTCAATCCGTTTGACTTGAAGAAATCGGCTGGTCTTGGTGTGCGAGTGTTCCTGCCGGTATTTGGTACCATCGGTTTTGACTACGGATTAGGCTTTGATAAACCCGAAATAAAGAAAGGTTCGGGCTTGGCGCAATATGGAAGGTTCAGTATAATCCTTGGTTTCGAACCTGATTAATGTAAATATTGAGTCCAATTGGATTTCGAATAAAAAAAAAGTGCAACAGGATTAAATCTTGATGCACTTTTTTTTATTGTATAAAAGTATAAACAGAGTAGTGCTTAGCTCAGTGTCTGTTTTTCTGAAACGATTTCATATACTTCTATAATGTCACCTACTTCGATATCGTTGTAGTTTTTGATGGTAAGACCACATTCAAAGCCATTTCTGACTTCCTTGACATCATCTTTAAATCTCTTGAGTGAGGAAAATTCGCCTTTTGCACCTTCTTTGGTAGGGAATACCACTATACCATCTCGTATGATACGTATATAGTTGGAGCGCAATACTTTACCTTCCTGAACATAGCAACCTGCTACTGTGCCTACTTTTGATATTTTGTAAACTTCTCTTACTTCTATCTGTCCGACAATATTTTCTTTCAATGTTGGTTCGAGCATACCCTCCATTGCTGCTCTGACTTCTTCAATAGCATTGTAGATGATGGAGTATAGTTTTATTTCTACACCTTCTTTTTCGGCAAGTTTACGAGCTGTAGCAGATGGTCTTACCTGGAAACCAATGATGATGGCGTCAGAAGCTGAAGCAAGCAATACATCCGATTCGATAATCTGGCCTACAGCTTTGTGTATAACGTTAACCTGTACGGATTCTATTGATTGTTTGATCAGTGCATCAGAGAGAGCTTCTACAGAACCATCAACGTCACCTTTAACGATGATTTTCAGTTCTTTGAAATTACCTAATGCGAGACGTCTTCCTATTTCTTCGAGGCTTATTCGCTTATTGGCTCTGTTTGCCTGTTCGCGCGATATTTGGGCTCGTTTAGTGGCTATTTGTCTGGCTTCAGCGTCAGTTTCAGTATTTCTGAATTTTTCACCTGCCTGAGGTGCACCATTCAGCCCGAGGATAAGAACAGGTGTTGAAGGACCAGCTTCCTTAAGCTTTTTGCCTCTTTCGTTAAACATGGCTTTGACCTTACCGGCGAATTCACCTGCAACGATTGAGTCACCTATTCTGAGAGTACCGTTTTGTACCAATAATTTGGTTACATAACCTTTTCCTTTTTCGAGTGATGCTTCTATAGTAGTACCAGAAGCTCTTTTGTCCGGATTAGCCTTTAGGTCAAGCACTTCTGCCTGTATCAATATTTTCTCCAGTAGCAGATCGATACCCAAACCTGTTTTTGCAGAAATATCCTGTGATTGGTATTGGCCTCCCCATTCCTCTACCAGCAAGTTCATGCTTGCAAGTGATTCTTTAATTTTTTCAGGGTTGGCGGCAGGTTTATCTACTTTATTAATAGCGAATACCATAGGTACACCAGCTGCTTGGGCGTGTGATATAGCTTCACGTGTCTGAGGCATAATATTGTCATCGGCAGCAATAACTATTACAACGATATCTGTAATTTTGGCTCCACGTGCTCTCATTGCTGTAAATGCTTCGTGTCCAGGTGTATCGAGGAAAGTTATTTTTTTGTTGTCTTCACCGATACTTACTTCGTATGCGCCCACGTGCTGAGTGATACCACCAGCCTCTCCGGCTGCTACTTTTTCGCTACGGATGTAGTCAAGCAAGGAAGTTTTACCGTGGTCAACGTGCCCCATCACTGTAACAATAGGTGCGCGAGGTTTTAGATCGTCAACATCGTCCTCTTCTTCTGTATCCTCTTCAAGCTGTTCTTCAGCACTAATAAATTCTACTTCACTACCGAATTCATTAGCTACAAGTTCAATAATTTCGGCATCTAATCGCTGGTTGATGGAAACGATAACACCGAGGTTCATACAAGTAGTAATGACCTCTGTGAAGGGAACATCGAGCAGACTGGCAAGCTCAGAAACAGTAACAAACTCTGTCAATTGCAATTTTTCGTTTGCATTTTCGAGTTCGAGCATTTCTTGCTTTTCACGGAATGTTTCGCGTTTATCTCTTCTTATTTTCTGGCGTTTTTTCTTACCACCTGCAGAAAGCCTGGCCATTGTAGCCTTAATCTTATCGTCGATTTCTTTTTTCGATACTTCTTTGGGCGTCTCTGGTGCTTTATTTTTATTAGCGCCTACGGTATTTTTATCAGTAATACCTGGCGGCTGTTGTACTTTTTTGCGCTTC
>JAIBCG010000068.1 GCA_019694295.1 Saprospiraceae bacterium | reverse complement strand
AATTACGAAATGTTTTTGTATTTTTGGTAAAATTTTTGAAATATTTTTTTCACAGACTGACATTGGCGCAACCTTATGGCGAACGTGCAAACCTTTAACTTTCTACCTTTGACATAATAAAATAGAATAACAACTAAGTGAAACGGACAATTAAGTATTATAGAATAATTTGGCTCAAACATGACTTACCAGCAGGACTTTCGGTTTTCCTTGTTGCACTTCCGCTCTGCCTTGGAATTGCATTAGCATCGGGCGCCCCACTTTATTCAGGACTGCTTTCCGGTATCATTGGCGGACTTGTGGTTTCTATAATCAGCGGTTCACAACTTGCTGTTTCAGGACCTGCTGCAGGATTGACAACGGTTGTTGCTGCTTCAATTATTTCTCTTGGCGACTATAAAGTATTTCTCCTTGCTGTAATCGTAGCTGGTTTATTTCAACTTGTTCTCGGACTACTGAAGCTCGGAACAATTGCAAATTATTTTCCATCATCTGTAATAAAAGGAATGTTGGCTGCAATAGGCATCATTCTAATCTCAAAACAAATTCCAATTGCCTTGGGTTACGACCAACCCAACTTTTGGAGAAGTGGATTTTTAAAACTCTTCACCGAACATCAATTTTTCAAGAATGTGAACAATTTTAATCATCACATTGCAAAAGGAGCAATACTTATAACAGTAATTTCAATTGCTGTCATGGTTATTCTTCAAAAACCATTTGCAAAAAAAATTAAAGTAATTCCTGCTCCTCTTTTAGTTGTTGCCATTGGTATTATTGCAAACATTATTTTCACTAAAGCATCCTCTGACTTCTCTCTAAAACCAACACAATTGGTAAGCATACCTTCCGACACATTTTCAAACATATCTTTTCCTGACTTCACACAACTTTTTTCCAACCGTCTTATTTGGAAAGACGGACTGATAATCGGCTTACTTGCAACCCTTGAAACCTTGCTTTGCATTGAAGCAATAGACAAGTTAGACAGACGCAACAGGATTACACCTGTGAACCGTGAACTCGTTGCTCAAGGTATTGGCAACATGACTTGCGGATTGCTTGGTGCAATTCCCATAACAGCCGTAGTAGTGAGAGGTTCGGCAAATGTTGATGCGGGCGCAAAAACAAAGCTATCGGCTTTTACACATGGACTTTTTCTTTTGCTTGCCGTTTTACTTGTTCCATTCTTGCTTAATCAAATTCCTTACGCTTCACTTTCTGCTATTTTAATTATAACAGGGTATAATCTTACCAAACCAAAACTATTTCGCAATATGCTGAGTTTGGGTTGGAAACAATTCCTTCCCTTTCTAATCACAATCATTGCGATTCTCTCAACAGACTTGCTGATTGGAGTGAGTATAGGACTTGTAATTTCCATCTATTACATTATTCGCAACAACTTCAAAGCAGAATATAAAATCACAGAAAAAATTGAAAATGGCGTTAACACTTACTTAATTAAACTGAACAGCAACGTTACATTTCTCAATAAAGTGAACTTGAAAAAGGCATTAGATGATGTTCCTGAAGACAGTATATTGACAATTGACGGAAGTGAGTGTAATTTCATTGACTACGATATTCTGGAAATCATCAGCGAGTTTGACAACAAAGCGAAAGACAGAAATATTGAGTTGAACCTTAAAGGAATTGAGAAAGTAAATGTTACAGCAATCCATTGACGACAGAGGAAAGGCAGCGCATAACATTAAGCGGATTGCAAAAGCCCGACCACATACGAGAGGTACCTTAAAAAACCAAAGCCCCGGATCATAAACGAACGAGGCTTTTGCAATCCGGTGTTCAGCGACACCGGCTTGGGGCGTTTTCTCTTAGGTGGTTTTGTGAGTAGCTGGAGGATTAGATGGATGGATCTTGCTAAGTATTTGCATACATTTTGCTAAATTCTTTGCCCGTACATACACAGCTGCCTCTACCCAAAAACGATACTTGTTTTCAGACAATTGGTTATGGTTTGTATTTTTACTATTTCTACTCATCATGCTGTTCGTTTTTTATCCTTGGTGAGCCACGATTGCGCAGTTGCATGACATCTATAAGACGTCCGTTGTAGAAAATCATGGTACGTACCAATTGTAGTTTTCCTATTCGGCATACCGGACATACTGTCACGTCTTTTCCGGTTTGTAGCATCAGCCTCACGGTGGTGGGTATGGCTACGCGGGGCATGGGTGTAGGCAGTTGTAATTGTTTTTCTTGCTGTTGTTAGCACGGTGAGTATTCCGGAGTAAAGGGTGCCACTGATTCCGGAGCAAAGGGTACCACTTTGGGATGGATAAAAAATGAGAAAAATCCGGAGCAAAGGGTGCCACTTTGGGATGGATAAAAAATGAGAAAAATCCAGGGCAAAGGGAGCCACAAATTTTCGATATTTATCAGTGATGTTTTGGAACTATTTTGGAGAAAAAAAACCAAAATGGCAAACCGACTAATATCAATGAGTAAAGGTATTTTAACCCAGAAAATCCTATAGAGCATCAAGTCTAATGAATGTCATTAGAGAATTAGTTGAGTTTACTGGAAACAGTCGCTCAGTTTGCCCGGAATTTTCACTTCGCCAAGTGTTGAATTGTTGCGTTTGAGAAATCGAGAAATGATTGTTTAATTTTTAGTAAACACATTCAATCAGCAATCTGTCATATCATCTGAAAATATTCACGTACAGTTAGCTGATTTTTTGGAAGACGCACAAGTTGAAAAGGACGAAGGTGCAATATTTTTAAAAATTTCAACTTTAATTCAGAACAAAGATATACCTTTGTGATAGTATCAAATGATAGTATCACATGAAAGTATCACATTATGAAGCCACCATACGAAATATCAATAGAAATCCTAAAATACATTAGTCAAATTTCTGAAAAAATCGGAGAAATTAACGCTAAATATTTGATTAAGACTAATCCAACCTTAAGAAAACAAAATCAAATTAAAACGATTCATTCTACTTTAAGTATTGAGGGAAACACATTAACAGAAGAACAAATAACTGCAATTATTGAGAATAAACGGGTTGTAGGTCCAGAAAAAGATATAACTGAAGTTATAAACGCTTTAGGAGTTTATAAAAACATCAACAAACTAAAACCTCACAATGAAAAAGACTTTTTAAAGGCTCATAAATTGCTTTTAAAAAATCTGATTACTAATTCAGGTAAATACAGAAAACAAAGTGTAGGTATTGTAAAAGGTTCTAAAGTGGAACATGTTGCGCCACCATTTGAAAATGTTCCTTATTTAATGAATGGTTTATTTGAATACTTAAAAGACAAATCAGAACTCACTTTGATTAAAAGTTGTGTTTTTCATTATGAAATGGAATTTATTCATCCTTTTTTAGATGGAAATGGCCGTATGGGAAGATTATGGCAGACTTTAATATTGATGCAAGATTACCCAATTTTCGAATTTTTACCTTTCGAAACCTTAATTGCAAATAATCAGGAAGCATATTACAAGGCTCTTTCTCAATCCGAAAAAGAGGGAAAATCTACGAAGTTCATTGAATATATGTTGAAAATAATTGACAATTCGCTATCAAATTTATTAATTAATTCTAACAAACGTCTTTCAGGAAACGAAAGAATAACCATATTTCTAGAACAAAACTCATCTGAATTTACAAGAAAGGATTATATGAACTTCTTTAAAGAAATATCATCAGCTACAGCCAGTAGAGATCTAAAAAATGCGGTTACCAACAGAATAATTGATAAATTTGGAGATAAAAAGACTACAAAATATCGAAAATATTAATATTGAGTTCAATGGCCAGTTTGGCGTCAGGTGGGGCGTATTTCACGTTTGTTATTTTTTAGAATATTTAACCTTGTCGCTCAATATCTTTGCTCTTATACAAAAGCACCACAAGGCGGTTTGGAAAATACGCCTGTACGTCTTAACCGATAGTCCAGTTCTTTAGCCTTAGTCATTGTCTGAGTCCTCTGTATTTACCCGTCTCGTTGGGGTACAGCTCGTTGCTTACTTCCTCTAAAGCCTATCATCTCCGATAAAGTTGTGTTACCATTTCAAAGAACTAATTCTATCTTTGTACCCTGTGGTAACGCAGGACACACCGCAGTTTGCAACAGGCAGAAGCCCTACGTTTAAGTATCATCAAAAAAGTATTTGAAGGTAAGCTCGTTCCGTAAGACCCCAATGATGAACCTGCTGAAAAGTTGTTGGAGAGAATAAGTGCAGCAAAAGAAAAAGAAGCCCCATCGGGGCGAAAGGTTAATAGAAAAAATAAAATAATTTGGCAATAAATAATGTAAAAAATATATTAAATAGAGAATTTGGGAGCAAACATTATAATAAAAATTGGGAAAACTCAATGATAAATCAAATATTTTATGGCAAAAATAAACCCTATTATTAAAGACAAAATTGAATTGTTAGAAAAAAAGGAGTTGCAAAAGTTGGTTTTGAAAGCAGCATCTACAAGTAAACAATTTCACGATTATTTATTGATTAATTACATTGATAAAGAATATGGTGAGCAGGATTTATTTGACGCGGCAAAGAGCGATTTATACATGCTTTACAGAAAGAGTTACAAAGGATATTCTAAAGAATTGCAATTGGCAAATATGTTTGCTGCATGCAATAAACGAATTAATGAATTTGGCAAAGTATGCAGGAATAAAGCCCTTGAAATGGAATTGATTTTGGATGTTCTAGAAATTCCATTTTCCAACTCTTCCAACTCGTTTACAACATGCTTTACAAAGTATAACTATCAGGTTTATCTTTTACTAAAAAAGGCAATAACGATTTTAAAAACAAAGCTTCACGAAGATTATCACATTCAGTATGCACCCCGATTAAATGAATATTTAACTGTTCTGCACCGAACATCCTCACATTTGGATTATATATACTTATTGCCAAAATCTATTTAAATAATATGAGCAACGGAAATACATCAGCAATACTAAATAAGGTTTGGAGTTTCTGTAATTCACTTAGAAATATTGGTGTGGGTTATGGCGACTATTTGGAGCAACCTACCTACACTAGATAAAACACAAAAACACTTTTTAAAACACGAAACCTTTTTCGGAAATGAAATTGTGCCAAACACAAGAAGAATGTGTTAGATGAATTTGTTTCTTCACACTAATGGTGATTAGAGTATCTCAATAAAGTGAACCTGAAAAAGGCATTAGATGATGTTCCTGAAGACAGTATATTGACAATTGACACAAGTGAGTGTGATTTCATTCACTACGACATGCTGGAAATCATCAGCGAGTTTGACAACAAAGCAAGAGACAGAAATATTACGTTGGACCTTAAAGGAATTGAGAAAGTAAATGTTACAGCAATCCATTGACGACAGAAGCAAGGCAGCGCATAATATCAACCGGATTGAAAAAGCCCGACCACAAACGAGAGATACCTTAATAAACCAAAGCCCCGGATCATAAACGAACGGGGCTTTTGCAATCCGGTGTATAGCGACATCGGGCTTGGACGTTTTCTCTTAGGTGGATGTTTGAGTGCTTAGATGGTTTTTAGTCTCTGTGTTCAATATTCAAACTTATCGGAATGCATGAGGGATAGAAGCCGGCACGAAGTAAGGCGGATAGCCCGACCCGATAGGGGCATGCCCACATCATGAAGAAAGACGGCATAATGTTGCTACATAGAAAGCAGTCGTGTTGACATGTGTGATGAGGCTGAATTAGTAAGGAGCATTACCGAATGACTGGCTATTTCCATTCGACCAGCCTGGCATCGGTAAGGAAGTACATAAGGCGGTTGATGTCCCGGTCATTGAGGTGGAGTCTGCCGCGGATTTTGATTGGGTTTACGCTGTATTTGACCGGATCGATACTTTTAACTTCCATGACGGTCTCGGGGCCTGCACCGCCACAGAAGAAACAATTGGAGTAAGGATAGGCAGAAAAAACGAATTCTTTATGACTTTTGTAACCTTCTACCGGAATGATGTAGCCTTGAAGTTCGACAATCTTGCCTTCGAGCGCTTTCACTTCCTTGCCAAAAACCGGCACATCGACTTTGAAGCCGAGTAGCTCGTCGAATTTTTTCTTGTATGTTACTTTTCCCAGCGTTTTCCAAGTATTCGATTCCTGAGCAAGCAGGATGCCTGACGCAAAAAGACTCAGAGCAAATATGATAGACCGCATGATTTTGACCAATTTGACTACAAAGAAAGCCGAAAAATGCCAATAATGCCCTTAAGAATCGGTTAAAGTTTGGGATAGTTCGGTTTTGTAAGCAGAAACTGCCGGAAAAACAGCCGCTAAGCATCCTAAAATGAGGACTATGCCACAAAGCCGGGTTTCTTGCATTGTCCATTGCCAGGCGTCAAAACTGTACTTATACTTGTCGGCTGCGTAAGTACCGAAAAACCAGAGACCGGTATGAGCAATGAGCAGGCCGATGACAAGCCCGAGCACACACATGAGCAAAGATTCGGCAAGGACAAGACCGGCAAGCTGTGTAGGGCTGCCACCCATTACCCGCATGATGGCAAGTTCGTATTTTCGGTCTTTGAGTGCCTGTAAAAGTGCTATGAAAATAGCTGCACCACCTACTGCCAACAATATGAGCACCAGATAACGCAGTATTTGTTCGCCAACACCCATGGTATCGTAAAGTCTGTTCAGTTCTATGGCCGGATTACTGGCTTGTATGGCAGTGTTTTCGTTGATGTTGCGTGCGAGGTTGAGTGCCTGAAAGTTATGGTTCTTAAGCCTTACCAAAACTGAAGTGACCGACCTGTCGGGGTGGCTGATGAGTTGGGTGGCACTGGTATCAATGGTGCTATCCGGTTTGAGGTGTTCGGGATGATGATGGTTGGCTTCGTCTGAATGAATATGCTCTACATCTTCGTGCGTCTCACTCTGATGCGGATGGCTGTACCAGACCGTCTGAGGTGAGGTAAGGATGAGTTGGTCGGCGATGCTGCCTGTAGGCTGCAGGATGCCGGTGATGGTTATGAGATGATCGTGTTCGTCAACATCGGGCAGAAGGCCGTGCGAGCTTTTGAATGAAGAGCCGGGCTTAAGAGATAGGGCTTTTGCGGCTTTGCTCCCTGCTACTGCCTCGAAAGGTTTTTGCCATTTGCGACCTGTGGCTATACCCGTTTGGTAGAAATCAAGGAATTCGTAGGTGGTACCGACTAGGCGGTGTGTCTTGTAGCTGTCGCCAAGTAGCAGAGGTACGCGGGCACGTATAAGCGGATGAGCCGGATGGAGAAATGCCTTGACCTCATTTACCTCAACGTTGCCGGTAGGAGAATCGATGTGGTAGAGATTGCACAGTACGGTCTGTAGCGGACTACCTTTGGCACCGAGTATAAGATCGACGCCTGCGAGGTTGCGAGAGAAATTATCGTTGAGTTGTCGTTCGGTAATAAGCAAAAATGCGCTGATGGAAATACCGAGTGCCAAGAGCAGGACTGTGAGTAGCGTAGAAAGTGGCCTGTCGGCGAGATTGCGCCAAGCCAGTCTGAACCAATACATCATGAGTGGATAATTGTTTGGCTGGCGAAATGAGATTTTAAACGTGTATCGTGACTGATAATGACGAGGGAGCTTCCTTGTTCGACGCAGAGTTGCTTGAGCAGCTCAATAACCCGGCTACTGCGCAAATCATCAAGCGAAGAAGTTGGTTCGTCTGCGAGTAGCACTGCGGGACTGTTGACCAATGCTCTAGCAATGGACAGGCGCTGACGTTCGCCGGTGCTAAGCTTATAAGCAGGCGATTTGGCGTATTGGTCGAGTTGTAGTCTGGTGAGTAGCTCTTGAATCCGTGGAGTGTGTACTTTATTGCCGGCCAGCTTCATGGCAATGCCGAGATTTTCGGCAACGCTGAGCGATCGGATGAAATGGGGTGTCTGAAATACCAGCCCTATGTGGCGACCGCGAAACTTGTCGAGTGCTCCTGACGAGAGCCGGTAAATGTCCGTATCGTTTACGAAGACCTTGCCAGACAGAGGTTTTAGGATTCCGGCGAGAATGTGCATAAAGGTAGTTTTTCCGGAACCCGATAGCCCACTGATGAGCATACTACCTCCGGCATCAATACGGATATCGGGAAAATGCCATCTGTGGGATGCATTATATTCGAAACAAACATCTTTGGTAACAATCATCTGTAGCTACAATTCATTAGCTGAGCTGCAAATATAGGTTAAAATAGTATATTGAACTGCAATAGCGCAGACAGCCTTTGGGTTAATCCATTACAATACTTTCTGAAAACGAAATGTGCCCCAACAAGCAAGGCAGAAAGCTTTTTTTGTAAAATTATAATTTCAAAATAAAATATGGCAAACGGCAATTTATTGTAGCATTCATTATTATTCCCTACTATACTTATCGTTGTAAACAATATTTTATTCTGACAACACAAGATGTCCAACAAAATATTCAACATTCATAAGGATTGTTATGTAAATATAATTTGCATAATTCATGTAAATATAGTACTTTTGATTGAATAACAAGTCAGCACAGTATATCATGAAAAAGTTCATTGCCCTTATCATGCTGTGCAAAAGTATTTCTGCTATGTACGGCCAGCAGTCATTCTTCAACACCTATCATCCGGTAAATGATATGAAATATTTGAATTCGGGTGGCATCAAAACATGCAAAAATGGCAATCTGGTATTTGCAACCACTTATGCGGACACTAAAGTAAAGCCTATCAAGAAGCAAATGGTAGTAACACGGGTTAGCAAGAACGGCGACATTAAATGGACACTGGTACTTGATCATCTCACTTCCCAAAACTGGAGCAAAATACTGGAAGACACCGAAGGCAACCTGTATTTGCCAGCATGGTACAAAAGTAAATAATGCGTTATCTTAAAAATAAGTTCATTCGGGCAGTTGTTGTGGACTAATAATTACGGAAAACTCGACATATATGATATTGCGTTGACGAATTCGGGCGAAATAATTGGTGTGGCTACCTTGTTTGATCCTATCAAAGGCTTTTACTTCAAGATGGACAAGGATGGAAAACTATTATGGGCACGTGCTACCGAGGATTTTAGTTCTTTCAATCTGAGTTCGGTCGAAACGACAGAAGACGGAGGTATGATAGCCATATTAGCAATTGGTGGCTTTGGTAACAAAAACTTAATTTTGTTGAAGATTAATGCTAATGGTGGATTCGGCTGGGCAAAATCAATTAAAAATATAAACGTGCTACATGCAAAGATGATAAAGACGGGTACTGACAATTATACCATAATGGGCAATAGCCGATTTGGGATTGAAGAGCCCCCATTGTTGAGTTTTTATATTAATTTTGATGCAACCGGCAATATCACTAGCCAAAGATTCGGCTTTGGAGATAAATATTTCTATCCAATAGTTTTTAATAACTTTGTTGCTATAGACGATCAGCTTATTCTTACATCGGTAAAGTATGATGGTTGTGATGTAGAAGAGTTCAGATTATCAGCGATAAACAATTCAGACAAAAAATCACTTTGGCACAAAAAACTGAGTAATTTAAAGCAACCATACGTATTTAATGACAATTTCCCCACCCGGTCAACATCACAGGACACCCCGACGGTGGGTTGATATTGGGTGGATATTACGAGGAAGATCAAGGATCCGGTATAGTGTATCCTTTCATTTTCAGACCTGCAGGCACTGAAGCCCTTGCCTGTATGCCGGAGGAACCGCTCAATACACAGTCCGGCCTGGAAGAAGAGTTCGGCTATATTTATGATGCCACTAGTACCGACATAGCGTTTGTCTGGGCTTCCGGAACTATGCAGGATGATTCAATTAAAACAAGCCTTGAGCCATTTTTCATTAAGAAAACACTGTGCAATGTAGTAGCTACATCGGAGGTAAGTAAGAATGATGCACCGGTGTTCAGCCTCTATCCCAATCCGGCTTCGGCTGATATTGCGGTAGAACTGTACTATGAACAGATACCATTGGGTGCAGTATTGCAAATAGAGATATACGATCTTCTGGGAAGGAAACATTATTCAATGCCGGCCGACCCATATAGTACCAACTTAATACCTGCAGGAACACTACAGCCCGGATGCTATATTGCAAGCCTTGTAGCGAACGCAAAGATACTACAAACATTAAAGCTGGTAGTGATACATATTCCATGATATGCTGACGGAAATTGCTAAAAAAACAAAACCGACATTCCTTCCAAAGCGGTGAAATACCGGTTTTGTTGTCCTTCACACCATCATTTCGGCGGTTTCAGGCACATCATATATACGCCGTCGCCGGTGTAGAGATAGCCGGTTTCGGGGTCGCTGATCATTTTGATGTAGCCGAAGGTAGAGTCAGGAAATTTTTTGTAGTTGGGAGTTCTGTATTTCCAGTACTGCTTGCCCGTGTCGGCACGCAATCCATAGATAGTACCATTTGTCCCTTAAGCCCATTTTAAGAATAGTATTTATCCCAGATAATCCATTAGGCTATGAGATCAAATATGATCGGATTTCTCTAATCCAATGAAGCTGGGCATTCTCGAAGATGCACATCCAATTTCCTTATTGAAAAAGTTGTAAGATTTCCTTCCAGGGAAACCAAAAGTTTTACCTCGTTATTATACTCAGTAATTATCTGATAAACAGTTTTTTATGTCGTTATTTTTCTAATGGCATTCAATAGAGATTTTACACTATAGAAGTTTTTGGGATGAATACCTGTTTGTTCAGTAAAAAAAGAAGCCTTCGCATCACTGAGATGAGAAGGCTTCGGAAACGAAGAGATCCTTGACCGCACCACACTCTTGCTGACGAGCGGGTGCAAGTCGGGATCATTTATCGCGTTTAACTAACCAATCCGCAATTGCTGGTGTAAGGACATTCTGTGAGCGTCCTCCCACAAATACACCGATGTGTCCGCCCGGAAACTCCATCAATTCCTTGTCTTTTGATCCGATGAGGTCGTTGATGGGTTTGGTAGTATCGGGTGGTACAATGTGGTCTGCTGATGCATAGATTGTAAGAACCGGCATATCAATCTTCTTAAGATTTACTTTATGACCTTCGAGTTCGAACTTACCTTCAGCGAGTTTATTTTGCTGATACATGTCTTTGATGAACTGACGGTAGGTATCACCTGCCTGTGAAGGGCTGTCAGCCACCCATTTTTCCATACGGAGGAAATTCATCAATGTATCGTGATTTTTCATTGTTTCAGGCATAGACATATATTTTCTAGCCTTGTTCATAGGCTTGAGTAGGTCAAATCCGCTGTTGAGGAAGTCGCCCGGCACAACACCGTCGAACCCGTCCACTACAGCATCCACGTCCATATCTTTTGCCCATTTAAACAGCAAGCCATTTTCGGTCTTGAAGTTGACAGGCGTAACCAGTGTAATCAGGTTTTTAACTTTTTCAGGGAATAATGATGCGTAGATCAAGCTGAATGTGCCTCCCTGGCATACTCCCAATATATTTACCTTGTCTGTTTTTGCAATTTTTCTGATGGCATCAACTGCATCATTCATGTTGCCAAGAATGTAGTCGGCCATTGTTTTGTATCGGTCCACTTGTGTAGGATAGCCCCAGTCGATGACATATACATCCATACCCAGGCTAAGCATTTTTCTAACGAAGCTACGGTCAGGCTGGAGGTCCATCATCTCCCATCTGTTGACCAGCGCATAAGAAATCATCACCGGTGTTTTGGCTACCTTAGGTGTGTCGCTCAGGAAGTGGTAGAGTTTTACTTTTCCATCAGACCATACAAGTTCTCTTGGAGAAGTAGCAATATCAACTTCGTCAATTTTTGCTATATTTTTCATGGCTTCTGCTACAGTATCCACTTGTTCGATAAGGGCATCCACCATTACATTTTTATCTTCTGCTTTCATCACTTTTGTTTGATTGATTGGTTATAATAAACAAGAAGGTGATCAGGCAAAGAATACCTGACCACCTCATTATCGGTTATTAGTTTTTAGAAGCTTTTGTTTTAACAGAAGCTGTAGAAACTGTAGTTGTAGGAGTAGTTGTAGGAGTTGTAGTAGCTGTAGTTGCTTTTGTTACAACCGGTTCTGCAGTTTTAGCAAGGCTTTGTTCAAGAACTCTGATTTTTCTTTTAAGATCAGCGATTTCTTTAGATAGTTCGTTACCGATTGACTTGGTAAGAACCGGAACCTGTGCAAGAGCTTTTTCTGCAATTTCGTCAAACTTTGACTTAATCTGAACAGAGATTTTTGATGTTTCGGCCTGTAGTGTAGAATATTCTTTAGTGTTCAATACTTCAAGCATGTATTTTTCAAGAACATCCATGTATTGTTTGAAGAATTCCATTGTATCAGGCATCTGCTTTGTTTCATTAAACTTTGCAGTGAAAGTTTTCATAATTTCAGGAAGTGCATGACGAGTATTTTCGTACATTTTAGCCTGCATTTCGAAACTCTTAACGATGTATGAAGACATCATGAACTGGATATCTTTGATGATTTTTACCGTTTCAGTCTGGTCGTTGTTTTCCATTACGTTGAAAAGTGGCTCGATGTGGTTTTTCATCTGTTGAGTCATTTCAGTCATGAAGCCAAACACAGGGTTCATTGCTTTAACATCCCAGTTTTTGTTAGTTTCGTTCATCCAGTTGATGAATTTATCGTAAGAAGGCTGAGTAGTCTGAACCTGCTTAATCCAGTTGTCAAACATTTTGTTAGTCTGCTCCAATAGTTCAGAAGGTGTGTTTGTAAGTTTATAACCCATCATCTGATTAACGAGGTTTTTGTAGAAATCAGCAGGGATGAAGCTGTTAACGAACTCAGTTTGGTTTACGCCATTCTTAATCATGTTGGTGATTGGTTCCCACATTTTCTGGATAGTAGCGTAGCTTTTCTGGAAGCTTTCGAAAGCAGGCTTAACAGGAGCAGGTATGTGTTTAACGACATTTTCTTCCATCCACTTAGTTGAGTTATCCATCCACTTGTTCCACTCAGCAGTAGCCGCTTCGATTGATTTTTCGAATGCTTTCTTGTCAAAGCCAGGGATTTCGGCAGAGAAAGATTTAATTTGCTCAATATAGGCATTCTTCCAGTTTTCGAAGAATTCGATTTGAGACTCGATCATTTTCTGGAAAGTCTGTGGAGCCACTTCGATTGCTTTTGCAGCATCATTGGTTTTGAATGCACCCTTTACGATTGCTGAGTTTTTATTAAACCAATCCTGAACGAAAGTCTGGTTTTTGGTAGCAAATGTTTTGGCACCATTGGTAGTTGTAGATTCGATTACTTTTGAAGAAAGATCAGACCACATGTCGAATACTTTCTTTTGGTTGTCTAGAACGTCATTGAAGATCGTTTTCATATCAGAGTTTTTTATTTATTTTTAAATGATGACACAAAGATACTACGATGTATGAGCGTCTGCAACAACATTATACAAATATACACTATTGACTTTTCAAATCAAATACTGTATAATGTTAGTTATATTATTGTATTTCAATTATTTATACACTTTCATTATGCCATTGACCTTATATTTTTCCATTTAATTAAAACCAAATAAAATTAGGTATCAATGAAAAATAAGTGCCATTTTAAAATTTTAATTTGGCAAATAATGGCTTCCACAATATTGTTTTCTGTCAGTTTGCTGGATAAATACGAGCTATACAAGCTGAGATGATTGATAATGTGCATGTTAAGCTGCTTGCAATACTCAATATAATATTA
>JAIBCG010000024.1 GCA_019694295.1 Saprospiraceae bacterium | reverse complement strand
TACTTAATTTGAACCAATTCTAAAATTTATACTTTTTCAACTTTCAACAAGTGCTTTACTTTTTCTACCATACCTACATTTGATGGTGTTGCATCAATTTCTACAGAATGGTAAACTTTTTTTAGGCCCAAAGATCTCATTGTAAACTTTTGATCTTTTGGTCTGTCGATCACACTTTTAACCTGAGTTAGCTTTAATTTAGTCATAACGCTATTATTTAAAATGTATCATCCGAAGAGATTAACCTTCGAACACTTTTGTTAGTTTAATTGAACGTTGCATTGAAACATCAATTGGGCTTCTCAACTTTGACAAAGCATCAATAGTAGCCTTTACAACATTATGTGGATTAGAAGATCCGAGAGATTTGGCCAAAACGTCATTGATGCCAGCCATTTCGAGTACAGCACGCATTGCTCCACCAGCAATAACACCAGTACCATGAGCTGAAGGTTTAATCAAAACTCTACCAGCGCCAAACTTACCATTTTGCTCATGCGGAATAGTACCTTTATACACAGGTACTTTTACAAGGTTTTTCTTTGCGTCGTCAATTGCCTTTTGAATTGCATCGGTTACTTCTCTTGCTTTTCCAAGGCCTTGACCCACAATACCATTACCATCACCTACGACAACGATTGCCGCAAAACTAAAAGTACGACCACCTTTAGTTACTTTCGCGACACGGTTGAGAGTAACCATTCTATCCTTTAGTTCTGATTCTGCAGGATTAACGTTTTGAACTACTTTCTTTGCCATTTAATATTTCTCTTTTCTCTTATTAAAATTGTAAACCACCTTCACGTGCACCATCAGCCAAAGCTTTGATGCGACCATGATACAAATAACCACCTCTGTCAAATGCTACACTAAGTATATTCGCAGATTTAGCCTTTTCTGCAATGAGAGCTCCTACTGCTTTTGCCTGCTCACTCTTAGTGCCACTACTAGCATTTGCCTCCTTTGAAGAAGCTGCAGCCAAAGTATGACCATTAACATCATCGATAAGCTGACAATAGATTGCAGTATTACTCTTATAAACAGATAGCCTTGGTGTTTCGGCAGTACCGCTTATTTTTTTTCGAATTCTGTAATGAATTCTTCTTCTTTTTTCTTCTTTAGTTCTTTTCATTGCTTAAGCTATTGAAAATTTATTATTTTTTACCAGAAGTCTTTCCAGCCTTTCGTCTGATGATTTCACCTACAAACTTGATACCTTTACCTTTGTATGGTTCAGGTTTTCTCATGGCTCTGATTTTAGCTGCCACCTGACCGATCAATTGTTTATCGATACTTTTAAGAATAATTTTAGGAGGTGAACCCTTTTCTGTCAAAGTTTCTAGAGCAACTTCAGCCGGGAGCGCAAAATGGATTGGGTGAGAGTATCCCAAAGCTAATTCAAGCATTTGGTTGGTATTAGTTACCCTATAACCTACCCCGTTGAGTTCCATTTGTCTTTCATAACCTTCAGAAACACCAATCACCATATTATTGAGTAGTGCTCTGTAAAGACCGTGAACCGATCTGTGTCTCTTCTGGTCAGTAGGTCTGCTTAATGACAGAACTCCGTCTTCAAGATTAATAGATAGATCAGGGTCAATTTGCTGATTAAGCTGACCTTTTGGGCCTTTAACAGTTACCAGATTACCTTTAGTCCATGAAACCTCAACTTTCTCTGGTAATCTTATTATTGCTTTTCCTATACGAGACATCCTATCTTATTTTTAAAATATTAATATACGTAACAAACTAACTCGCCACCGACATTAAGTTTTCTGGCTTCCTTATCTGTAATAACTCCCTTTGATGTTGAAACTATACACAGACCGAGACCATTGATAATACGCGGTATATCCTTAGAACCGCTAAATTTTCGCAAACCAGGTCGGCTGATTCTCCCTAACTCTCTGATTACCGGCAATTTAGTATCAGGATTATACTTTAGGGCGATCTTTATAATCGGTTGAATAGGATCTGTAGTGTCGAATTTATATTTCTCAATATAACCCTGTTCGTACAAAATCTCAGTAATACTTCTCTTCATACGTGAAGAAGGTATCTCTACGATTTTATGGTTTGCCATCTGAGCGTTTCTGATTCTTGTCAGATAATCTGCTATTGGATCTGTTACTGCCATTTTATATTTCTTTTCAAAGATTCTATTCTAAAAATTTATTACCAAGTACTCTTAGTGATACCAGGAATTTTACCATCGAGTGCCATTTTTCTGAACATATTTCTACAGAGTCCAAAATCACGCATAAATCCCTTTGGTCTTCCGGTCAATCTGCAACGGTTATGCATTCTGATAGGATTAGAATTTCGTGGCAACTTGTCCAATGCATCATAATCATTAGCTTCTTTTAGCTGCTTACGCAATTCAGCATACTTTTCTACGAGCTTCTTTCTTTTAACTTCTCTTGCTATTATTGATTTCTTTGCCATACTTGGATTAGTTCTTTTGATTTTTAAATGGGAAACCAAGTAACTTAAGCAGTGCAAAAGCTTCGGCATCCGTTTTAGCTGTAGTCACGAAGTTGATATCCATACCGGTGATTTTATTCACTTTATCGATGTCGATTTCCGGAAAGATGATTTGCTCAGTGATACCAAGGGAGTAATTTCCGCGACCGTCAAAAGATTTATTGTTAATACCTCTAAAGTCACGAATACGTGGTAGTGCAATGGTCAATAAACGGTCAATAAACTCCCACATACGTTCGTTTCTCAATGTCACCTTTGCACCTATTACCATTCCTTCTCTCAATTTGAAGTTAGAGATTGAATTCTTTGCTTTAGTCGGAACAGGTTTCTGTCCGGTAATCAGAGCAATTTCTTGAAGTGCATTCTCTACCAGTTTCTTGTCAGATGTGGCACCTCCCAATCCTTGATTGATAGTTACCTTCACAAGCTTAGGTACTTGCATGACAGTTTTGTACTGAAACTGTTCCATCAACTGGCTTACAATTTCGTCTCTATATTTCTTTTTATGAAGTGATTCGTAACTCATCGTATTAAATAATTTCGCCTGATTTTTTAGAATATCTAACCATTTTACCATCGACAAGTTTTCTGCCGACACGGGTTGCCTCACCTGATTTTGGATCAATTAGTGACAAATTTGACAAATTTACCGGTGCTTCAATTTCGTTAATACCACCCGGCTTGTTATTACCAGGTTTGGTATGTTTCTTAACAATATTGACACCTTCAACGATTGCGCGGTTTTTAGTAGGATCTACACTCAGAACCTTACCGCGTTTTCCCTTGTCATCACCTGACAAGACAATCACCTTATCGTCTTTTTTAATCTTGAGCTTAGGTGCAAACCTTTTTTGAGTTTGTTTAGTAGCCATGATACTTATTTTCTATAATTATAATACTTCAGGAGCAAGTGAAACAATACGCATGTAGTTTCTGTCACGCAATTCTCTGGCGACAGGGCCAAAGATACGCGAGCCACGTGGTTCATCTGAATTATTCAGCAATACGACAGCATTATCATCAAATCTGATGTAAGAACCATCATCCCGGCGGATTTCCTTTCTGGTGCGGACAATCACAGCTTTGCTTACTGTCCCTTTTTTTACACCACCTGGTACGGCTTCTTTGATAGAGACTACTATTTTGTCTCCGATTGAAGCATACCTTCTTTTCGTGCCGCCAAGAACCCTGATGCAAAGTACTTCCTTTGCACCACTATTATCAGCAACCTTTAATCTGGACTCCTGTTGTATCATCGTTTAAAATATTACTTTTATTATTTAACCTTTTCAATAACTTCTACCAAACGCCATCTCTTATTCTTGCTTAACGGTCTGGTTTCCATAATTCTAACTTTATCACCTATCAAGCACTCGTTGTTTTCATCGTGTGCCATAAACTTGTTAGTTTTCTTAACAAATTTTCCATACTTAGGGTGACGCAATCTTCGGAGTACAAGTACTGTAATGGATTTATCCATTTTATTACTTGAAACCACACCTGTTTTCTGTTTTCTAATCTTTCTTTCAACCATGATGTCTGGTAATTTACTAATTAAGATTTTCTTCTTCTGTTAACAATTTTATTTCTTGATGCCAATGCTGCTTCGCTCATACCACTAAGTTCTCGTCTTCTTATTTCTGTTTTGATGCGAGCAATGTCGCGTCTGACTTCACGAAGTTTAATCGGGCTTTCCAATCCTTTCAAAGCCTGATCAAATTGCATTCTTTTATATTCTCTCTCTGTGACTTGCAGCTCAGTAGCCAAGTCAGCATCTGAAAAGTTTATTAATTCTTGATATTTATTAGTTGCCATGATGTTTGATATTTTAGCCCAAATCAGGTCGGGTAACTGTTTTAGTTAATAAAGGTAATTTTTGTGCAGCCAGTCTCAGAGCCTCAACTGCAACATCAGCCGGTACTCCATCGATCTCAAACATAATTCTTCCGGCCTCAACATTTGCAACATAATGATCCAGTGCTCCTTTTCCCTTACCCATACGCACTTCTGCGGGTTTAGACGTTATTGGTTTATCAGGGAAAATGCGGATCCATACCTGTCCCTCTCTTTTCATATATCTTGTCATCGCAATCCTTGCCGACTCAATTTGTCTGCTGGTAATACGGCCACTCTGAACAGATTTTAAACCAAAAGATCCAAAAGATACGATTGCGCCACGATATGTAATATCCGCAATACGACCTTTTTGCTGCTTTCTGTATTTTGTTCTTTTTGGTTGTAACATCGCTAAATGCTTTTATATCAATGAATTATACGTTTCTAACATTCTTAGTTGAAAAATCCACGCAAAATTACGTCTTTTTTTTCAAATATTCTACTTTCTTTTTGGTGGTCTTTGTTGTCCACCTCTTTCTCTACCTTCACCACCCGGTCTTTTTCTTTGATCCTTGGTATCCTTTTTCTCTTCATAGGTAGTGAACGACAAGTCACGCTTTCCTAAAACTTCGCCCTTGCAGATCCAGGTTTTGATACCAATTTTACCATAAACAGTTAAAGCTTCACTTATAGCATAATCGATGTCAGCTCTGAAAGTATGTAATGGTGTACGTCCTTCTTTATATTCTTCTGACCTTGCCATTTCAGCTCCATTCAACCTTCCGGAAATTCTCACCTTAATACCTTCTGCTCCGGCACGGATAGTTGACTGGATGGCCATCTTAATTGCTCGTCTGTAATTGATACGAGACTCAAGCTGTTTTGCGATGGTATCGCCTACTATTGTTGCGTCAAGTTCAGGTTTTCTGATTTCGACAATATTAATCTGCACATCTTTCTTGGTAAGCTTTTTAAGCTCTTCCTTAATACGATCTACTTCATTGCCACCTTTCCCGATTACGATGCCCGGTCTTGATGTATGAATTGTAACAGTTATTCTTTTAAGAGTACGTTCGATGATAATATGTGCTATTCCGCCTTTTGGAATACGAGCATTGAGGTAAATTCTGATTTTTTCATCTTCCACCACGTTATCAGCGAAATTTCTACCACCGTACCAGTTTGACTCCCATCCTCGGATGATACCTAACCTGTTACCTATTGGATTTGCCTTCTGACCCATGTATTGTTTCTATTTTTAAAGTCAAAAATTATAAATTATTCTGCACTTTCAGCTGCCATCTCACTGTCCATTGGAGTCGGGATTCTATTCTCCACTTCAATGGTTATGTGGTTGGTTCGTTTACGAATTCTGTGAGCGCGTCCTTGAGGTGCAGGCTGAAATCTTTTCAGCATTGTACCTCCGTCAACAAAGGCAGTTTTTACGATTAGAGCGTAGTCATCAGCACTAACGCTTCCGCCGTTTTTTACTTCCCAGTTAGCTACTGCTGACACCAATACTTTGGTTAGCCATGCTGATGCTTCCTTGTTTGTAAATTTTAAGATGTTCAACGCATCTTCTACCTTTTTTCCGCGAATATTGTCAACTACAAGTCGCATTTTTCGTGGCGACATCGGACAATTTTTCAATTTTGCTACTGCTTTCATTATACTTATTATTATAGCAATTAAAGCTTTTATTTTTTCTTACCACCATGGCCTCTGAACAAACGAGTTGGGGAAAATTCGCCAAGCTTGTGTCCAACCATATTTTCTGTAACATAAACCGGTACAAATGTTTTGCCATTGTGTACTGCGATGGTTTCACCAACCATAACCGGTATAATCATAGATGATCTTGACCAGGTTTTGATTACAGCTTTTTTGTTGTTTTCTTTTGCTGCTTTTACTTTATCAAGCAATTTGTGGAAAACGTAAGGGCCTTTTTTCAGTGATCGTGCCATTTAGTTTAATTTTAATTATTTTCTACCTGATGTTTTTCTTCTTGAGATAATAAGCTTGCTCGAAGGCTTCTTCGTATTTCTGGTTTTTTGACCTTTAGCCATAATACCAGTACGTGAACGCGGGTGACCTCCCGAAGCTCTACCTTCACCACCACCCATTGGGTGATCAACTGGGTTCATAGCTACACCTCTCACACGTGGTCGTCTTCCTGCATGTCGGTTTTTACCGGCCTTGCCCATTACCGTCAATGCGTGGTCGCTGTTGGAAGTAGCACCCATAGTGGCCTTACAAGTAAGCAAAATTCTTCTTACCTCACCGGAAGGCATTTTGACTACTGCATATTTACCTTCTCTACCCATCAACTGTCCGTTGGTACCGGCACTTCTTGCTATAGATGCACCTTTGCCAGGCGTCATTTCGATAGCGTAAATAAATGAACCGAGTGGAATTTCAGACAGGTAAAGTGCATTACCAGTATTTGGAGCAACACCTTTTCCTGAGTTAACTACATCACCTACTTTCAAAGTATTAGGTGCTATTATATATCTTTTTTCTCCATCGTTGTACGCTAACAATGCGATAAATGCAGATCTGTTTGGATCGTACTCGATTGACTTAACCCTTGCAGGAATATTTTCCTTATCTCTTTTGAAGTCAATAATACGATAAAGACGTTTATGTCCACCACCACGTTGACGTACTGTCATCGCACCGGCGCTGTTCCTTCCGCCTGATTTGTTAATACCTGTCACAAGGCTCTTTTCAGGAGTATCCGTAGTGACTTCAGCATAAGAATTCCCAATACGGAAGCGTGTTCCGGGAGTTATGGGTTTAAATTTTTTAACTGCCATTTTATCAGTTATTTACAATTTATTAAACTTCACCAAAATAGTCTATCTGTTCGCCATCAGCCAGAGTAATGACAGCCTTCTTAACACCAGAGACGCGACCTTTTATCAATCCGGCTTTAGTGTTTCTTGTTCTGTATTTAGTAGGCATTATTGCAGTATTCACAGATTCGACATTAACACTGTACATTTTCTCGACAGCATTTTTAATTTCGATTTTATTCGATTTCTTATCAACCACAAAAGTGTACTGAGATCTTTTGGTAGTAAGTTGCTCAGTTTTTTCTGTAATAAGGGGTTTTATTAAAATGTTCTTTGACATGATATTTTAACCTTGAAGCGTTTCTTTAATTTTATTTATTGAACTTTCAGATATTATAACAGAAGCAGATTTTACTATCTGGTACGTATTGATATCTTCAGCACGCATTACCATTGTCCTAGGTATGTTTCTTGCAGACAAATAAACATTCTTATCGGCTCCAGGTAGTACAAAAAGAGATCTTTTTCCATTTACCTTTAAGCTATCAATGACATTCAAAAAACCTTTAGTCTTTGGAGCATCAAATGTAAAGTCCTCGACAATCATAATTGAACCTTCGCTAAATTTAGCTGATAATGCAGATTTTCTTGCAAGCGCTTTTACCTTTTTATTAAGTTTGAAGCTATAATCCCGAGGTCTTGGGCCAAAGATAGTTGCGCCACCATGGAACAAAGGATTTTTTATATCACCTTTTCTTGAACCACCGGTACCTTTTTGCTTATGCAACTTACGTGTAGAACCCGAAAGCTCCGAGCGTTCTTTAGCCTTATGCGTACCTTGTCTTTGATTTGCAAGATACTGCTTAACATCAAGGTAAACGCATTGCTGATTAGGAGTTACTCCAAAAATTTCTTCAGGCAACTCGATTGTACGTCCTGTAGAAACCCCATTAATATTAAAGACATCCAACTTCATGTCCGATTATTTTTCAATGATTACAAATGAACCCTTATGACCTGGTATGGCACCTTTGATGACAATCAGGTTCTTTTCAGGGAAAATATTTACAACTTTCAGGTTTTTAATTTTTACTTGATCACCTCCCATACGGCCGGCCATTCTCATACCCTTAAATACTTTAGAAGGATAAGAAGAAGCACCAACTGAACCAGGAGCTCTTAGACGGTTGTGCTGTCCGTGTGTCTGCTGACCAACACCACCGAAATTATGTCTTTTGACAACACCTTGGAAGCCTTTACCTTTAGATGTGCCGACTGCTTTAATTGTATCACCAACCTTGAAGTATTCTTCAATATTAATCTCTTCACCAAGATTCTTTGAAATCTTAGGATCTTTGATTTCTATTAGTTTCTTTTTAGGTGTTGTACCTGCTTTTTCAAAGTGACCAGTTAATGCCTTAGTTGTACGTTTGGCTTTAGCTTCGCCATAAGCAATCTGCAGTGCATTATACCCATCACTATCAGTTGACTTGACCTGAGTAACCACATTGGGGCCCATTTCAATTACTGTACATGCTATATTTTTGCCGGACGCGTCATATATACTCGTCATTCCGACTTTTTTGCCTATCAATCCGTTCACAATTAGATAGTTTTAAAAGTTCAAATGAATCCAGTCCTGAAATACTCAGGCTGGGAAATGTTTTGAATTAAATTACGTTAACTTTAGTTGAATATCCACACCACTTGGAAGCTCTAATTTTGAAAGTGCATCCACTGTTTTCTGCGTCGGTGTGTATATCTCAATGAGTCTTTTGTGTGTCCTTAGCTGGAACTGCTCTCGAGCTTTTTTGTTGACGTGCGGGGAACGCAGAACAGTAAAAAGTTTCTTCTCAGTTGGCAGCGGAATCGGACCAGATACAACAGCACCACTGCTTCTTACAGTTTTAACAATCTTTTCAGTTGACTTGTCCACAAGGTTGTGGTCGTAAGAACGTAGCTTAATTCTGATTTTTTGATTCATAACCTAATCAAATAAAATTTTTCAAAAATATTGGAAAATACTTTATATTTTCCAGTTAATCAATGTTTAATACTATACTTTAACTGCACCTTTAGATTTCTCAATCACTGAATCTGCAATACCTGATGGTGCTGGATTGTAATGTGAGAATTCCATAGTTGATGATGCTCGACCTGAAGTAATGGTTCTGAGCTGAGTAACATAACCGAACATTTCAGAAAGTGGAACTTCGGCTTTGATAATAACAGCAGAGAATTTTGCATCCTGACCTTTGATCAGACCTCTTCGTCTGTTTAGGTCACCGATAACACCACCTGTATATTCATCAGGGCATGTCACTTCAAGTTTCATAATAGGCTCAAGAAGCACTGGGGCAGCAGATGAAGCAGCCGCTCTAAATCCTTCCTTAGCACAAAGTTCAAATGCAATAGGCTTAGAGTCAACTGCGTGCATTGAACCATCATATACTCTAACCTTCATGGCATCTATACCATATCCGGCAAGTACACCGTTGTTCATCATCGCTGTAAAACCATCGTTGATCGGTTTCTGATAATTTCTATCAATGGCACCACCAACTATATCCCAAACAAATTGCAATTTTTTCTTTCCTGACTTGAATTCTTCAGAGTCAAGGAATTCCTGGTCTGCAGGTCCGAGTTCGAATTCCATATCTGCAAAGAGACCGGCACCACCCGATTGCTTTTTAAGTCTTTCGCGGTGTTTAACACTCTTTGTAAGTGCTTCTTTATAATTAACCTGAGGCGCACCCTGGTTACATTCAACTTTAAATTCTCTTCTTAGACGGTCAACGATTACTTCAAGGTGTAGTTCACCCATTCCGCTGATAACAGTCTGGTTAGTATCTTCATTATATTGTACCTTGAAAGTTGGGTCTTCTTCAGCGAGTTTGGCTAGAGACATACCAAGTTTATCAAGATCTTTCTGAGTTTTTGGCTCAATAGCTATACCGATAACCGGTTCAGGGAAAACCATACTTTCCAATACGATAGGAGCTTTCTCGTCACACAAAGTATCTCCTGTTCTGATATCTTTAAAACCAACTGCCGCACAAATATCACCTGCTTCTACCCTGTCAATCGGGTTTTGCTTATTAGCGTGCATTTGATAAAGACGAGAGATACGTTCTTTACTGTCTGTTCTTGTATTCAGTACATAAGATCCTGCATCAAGTGCACCTGAATATGCTCTGATAAAGCAAAGTCTCCCTACAAATGGGTCAGTAGCAATCTTGAATGCAAGTGCGGTGAACGGCTCATTAACACTTGGTTTTCTTGAAGTTGGCTCATCTGTTTTAGGGTTGATACCTTCGATAGCATCCACATCAAGTGGTGACGGAAGATAATAACAAACAGCGTTCAACATAGCCTGTACACCTTTGTTCTTGAATGAAGATCCACACATAACCGGAGTGAACTTCATATCACAAACAGCAGCTCTGATGGCCTTTCTCAACTCTGGAATAGTGATAGAGTTCGGATCTTCAAAGAACTTCTCCATCAATGTATCATCATAAGAAGCAACTTCTTCTATCAGTTGCGCTCTTTTCTCATGTACGATGTCTAATAAATCTTCAGGTATTGTAATAACTTCGTAAGTCATACCATGATCGTGTTCATTCCAAACAATAGCCTGGTTTGAAATCAAATCTACTACACCTTTGAATGAATCTTCTGCACCTATTGGTACTTGTAGTGGAATGGCATTAGCACCGAGTTTTAACTTCATATCTTGAACGACATTGAAGAAATCCGCCCCTGAACGGTCCATTTTGTTTACAAAACCGATACGGGGTACTTTGAAGCTATCTGCAAGTCTCCAGTTGGTTTCAGACTGTGGCTCTACACCATCTACTGCAGAGAACAAAAACACAAGGCCATCAAGGATTCGTAAGGATCTTGAAACTTCAACGGTAAAATCCACGTGACCCGGAGTATCGATAATATTCAGGTCAAACTTTTGGCCTTCGACTTCCCAGTTACATTTAGTAGCAGCAGATGTAATAGTGATACCTCTTTCCTGCTCTTGTTCCATCCAGTCCATTGTTGCTGCGCCATCGTGAACCTCTCCAATGCGGTGAGATACACCGGTATAGAACAAAATTCGTTCGGTGGTAGTGGTTTTGCCCGCATCGATGTGTGCTGCAATTCCGATATTTCTTGTAAAAGTTAAATCTCTAGCCATGACTTATAGTCGGTTTGAAAAAGGATTATAATTAATAATTACATTCTAAAACTTGCGAATGCACGATTGGATTCAGCCATTTTGTGCATTTCTTCTTTTCTCTTAACTGCAGCACCTTCATTTCTACTTGCTGCAAGTATTTCGTTTGCCAACTTTTCTGCAATACCTTTACCACTTCTGGCGCGTGAATATTTGATAAGCCATTTCATGCCCATTGAAACTTTTCTCTTTGCTCTGATCTCTGTTGGAATCTGAAAAGTTGCTCCACCTATTCTTTTACTTCTTACCTCTACTTGTGGCATTACGTTATTCAAAGCCTTTTTCCATACTTCCAGCTCGCTCTCACCTGCCTTTTCTTTTACAACATCCATTGCATCATAAAATACTTTAAAAGCAGTTGATTTCTTACCTTCGTACATCAAGTTATTGACAAACTGAGTTATCATCGGGTCACTGTAACGTGGGTCCGCTGCGATGATTCTAACTTTTGGCTTCCTTTTTCTCATTACTTAAACTCTATTTCTGTTTAATTTATGGTCAATTATTTCTTAGGTCTCTTTGTACCGTATAAAGAACGGCTTTTTTTCCTGTTGTTAACACCTGCTGTATCCAGTGCACCCCTTACGATGGTATATCTTACACCCGGAAGGTCCTTTACCCTGCCACCAGCTATCAAAACGATTGAGTGTTCCTGCAGATTGTGGCCTTCTCCCGGAATATAGGCGATGACCTCAATACTGTTGGTAAGACGTACCTTTGCAACTTTTCGTAGCGCAGAGTTAGGTTTTTTTGGTGTTGTTGTATATACACGTGTACACACGCCACGCTTTTGTGGGCATGAGTTTAATGCACGTGACTTACTTGTCTCTACAATTTCTTCCCTTCCTTTTCTGACTAATTGATTGATAGTAGGCATATAAAAAGATTATGAACGTCTTAAAATCAACTGTTTATGTTATAAATATTTTTAACTAATAACTTTTTTATTCAGATATTTTCATACCTATTTCAAAAGCGATTGCAAAGATATAACTATATTTGTTCAAATCAAACATGTTTTTAAAAAAAATCTGATTTTTTTATAAATATTTTTTCTAAAAAGCAAATTCAATATGGCAGACAAGCAAAAACAATCAAATTTCACTATAGCTAAAGCAACCGAGAAGGATATTCCTGGTATTTTCGACTGTGTAAAAGAGCTGGCTTTGTTTGAAATGGCTCCTGAGGCGGTCATTACCAACCCTGTAGTTTATCTTGAAGACTGGTTAAAAGGCTGGTTTGAAGTTTTAGTAGCAAAATCAGATGACAGAATAGTAGGTATTGCATTATACCATCCTGCTTATTCTTCCTGGAAAGGTCGCATGATGTATCTTGACGACCTGATTGTGACAGAATCGTACCGTGGGCTTGGCATAGGTAAAGCTCTGCTTGATGCATTCATCACTGAGGCTAAGAAATCGAATGCTGTTATATGCAAATGGCAGGTACTTGATTGGAATAAAGAAGCTGTGGTATTCTATGAAAAAATAGGTGCCGAACTTGACAAAGGCTGGTGGAATGTAAAGCTGATGACATTATCTTATAGTTTATGGCAATCAGACATTGCGGTCTAATAATAATTCTATCAAGTCGTGCAAGTGCTTTTTATTTTCATCAGGTGCTGATATGTGCTCGAGTAGTTGCACTGTTTTACTATGGTAAACATTTTTCAAATCTCTTATAGCTTGTTGGGCGCCGGCTTGTTCAAAAAGACCCAGCACGATTTTGATTTTTTCTTCTTGCTGAGGTTTGTCTGTGTTATATATATTAATGAGTGTCTGTTTTTCATATTCCGGCAAGACTTGTAGTGCCAATATATAGGGTGCTGATTTTTTACCATTGATTATATCACCTGCCTTTTGTTTGCCGGTTTGGTTCTGATCGCCCCATACGTCGAGATAATCGTCCTGCATTTGGAATGCCATCCCAAGATTGGTACCGAGTTCGTAACAAAATTCGGTATCCGCATCAGATGCGTCTGCCAGGATGGCCCCGGTGGAAAGCGAAGCTCCGAGTAGTACTGCGGTTTTGAATTGAATCATTTCAAGATAATCAGTTAGAGAGACAACTTGTGCTTTTTCAAATTCCATATCCATTTGCTGTCCCTCACAAACTTCTATTGCCATTTTATTAAAGCATTCGAGTACTTTGTCAAGTTTTTCGGATGGTGTATGTTTCCTGATGTATTCATACACATTGATTAAAAGTGCGTCTCCACTAAGAATGCCGGCATTGGTATTATATTTAATATGTATGGTAGGAAAGCCCCTTCGTAAAGGTGCCTGATCCATTATATCATCATGGATGAGTGTGAAATTATGAAATGCCTCATAAGCGAATGCGATTGGCAGTGCTTTTTGGTAGTCTTTGCTGAAAAGTTGATACCCTAGCAGCATAAGAGCAGGGCGTACTCTTTTGGCCGGTAGGCTGAACATATATTCAATTGGTTCGTATAAAGATGTATTCTTTCCCCAAAATCTCTGTTCAGAGACAAAATTTTCAATGATTTTTAAAAATTGGCTAAATGTTTGCATAGTAATATTTAGGCGCCAAAGCTAAGCAGAATTTCTGCCTTGTCGTTCATTTAGGTAAACATACACAAAAAAACAAAGGTGATCAACAAATACAAGCCAAATCTTCGTAAAGAAGACAAGATGCCCGGCAACAGTCCATTACCTGTAGGCACGGCCAAAAGCCTGACTATTGGTTGGTCTCCTCATTCCGCATTTGCCAAAGGTCAAAAAAACATTTCTTTCACCCAGACTTTTTCAAGGAAAAATTATTCGAGACACTCAATTGCCCGACTGCTTTGGGTCTGTGTTTTGAAGAAATATTCGTACACGAAAAGTAGGGTTTCTGAGCTTTCCAAAATTATCAATGCGACCACACATATATTATATATGTATGAAATGGCAACAATCGGTATGAACGCACACTTTGTAATCCGATACAATGAATCAGGATTTGTTAGAGTGAATAATAAGGTGTACTGGGTTACCATAAAAATTTGACAAATCATGAATAACTAGGAAATAACCATGCAACACAAAATAAACATACTGCTAATAGAAGACAACAAAACGGACCAGTGGACGATATCAAAATTACTTGAAGGAACTAAGCTCAGATACAATCTACTTAAGGCAGACACTTTACTCGATGGACTTGAATTTCTCATCAACTCATCAGTGGATGTTATTCTTCTTGATCTCGGACTACCCGACAGCAATGGCTATAAAACTTTGCAGCGAATTATCGAAAAAAATTATTTAATTCCAATCATTGTGCTGACGGTGACACAGAATTCTATAATTGAATCACTCGCCATAAAAGCAGGTGCCCAAGAATATCTGACAAAAGACAAGCTCAACCAGTCAATTCTACTAAAAGCAATCCAGAATTCGTATTTGCGCAATTCGATCGTAAAAAAGCTTATTTCTCAGAATGATGAATTGAACTCCAAGTTAAAAAACCAGACAGAAGCATGGGCATTAACAGGTAGTGCCTTTTGGTCGATGGACCTTGTGACCAATGAGATGCAGTGGTCAAAGGAGTTGTTTGAAATGTTCAACTTCAAGGTCGATAGTGTGAACCCTAGTCTTTCCTTGTACTTAAAGTATGTGCATCCTGAAGAGAAGGAACAAGTGAACAAGTGGTTTGGCAATGTTCCTGCATCCTATTCTTCACAAGAATTAATACACAGAGTAATCATCGGAAAATCGATTATTAAAATTAGGCTAATCGCCAGGTTTTGTATTGACCGAAAAGCACATCCATTGCGTATCATAGGTACTATTCAGCAAATTAAAACCGATGCAGCCAGTGAAGCAAAGCCAATTGATGAAGGCCTTACAGAGAGCAATATTAGTCAATTTATTGAGTCTTTGATTCAAAATATTGAATTTTCTATGAAGCAGGTACAGCTCATTCATTTAGACGCAGAAAACACCTTAATACCAGATACACCACCTGGGATAATAGAGAAATTTCATGTATCAATGAAAGTACTGAACGATACAATGAACTGGCTGAAAGGGATAATGCTGCTGTCGGGGTTCAGAGAATCTAATTCGGGTACACTTATTTCAATAAAATCATTAATCAGAAAAACAGAAAAACATTTAGGCTACAAAATGCTTGAACATTCATCACTCGATGAACATTTAACCAACTTGCAAGTGGAATATTCACCTCCAATATGGGAAGTTTTGTTAAAGGCATTGAACAACTGGCTTACACAAATAGAAAGTCACAACCAAAAAATATTGGAAATGACAGTATTTCAAAAAAATAATGAAGCCAAGCTAAGCTTTACAGCGAATTTGACCAATGTCCGTGCCGATTTTATTAAGAAAACTGCCTCCGGAATAGAAAATCAACGTGATTTAAAACTCACATCGATGTTTAATGAAGCAAGCATGACGGTAAATGAGTACGCCGTATTGATATATAATATTACAAAATGGATGGGTGGAACAATGAATCTTATTCGGAATGAGGCTGAGCGGATTGTTGAAATAAATATTCCATTGAGAATCAATATTCTCCAGAGTAATAAAACCACTAATCATCGGAATATATCTGATAATTATAAAATTCTCATTGCAGACGATCATTTCCTGACAAGGCTTTCGACGAAAAAAAATATAAAAAGTATATTGGGAGACATAATGATAGATGAAGCAGAAAACGGTGAACAGGCAATCATGAAAGCAGAGAAAGAAAAGTACGATCTGATACTGATGGATATTGAAATGCCCGGTATGGATGGAAAAGAATCAATGCTGGAGATCAAAAAAATTTACAACCCAACCATAATAGCTCTTGTACATGAAGATGCTGAAGCCAAGCAAGAATTAATCTTTGAAGGCTTTGCAGGAGTATTAAAAAAACCAATCAGAACAGAAGAACTTACGGAAGTGATAAATCGGCAATCACAAAACTTATTGAGTTATTACGAATAAATAAAATAGCAATGGATATTATCTTTGAGAAAACTTTAAGGTAATGACCAGGATTTATTGCTTGATTTTATTGTTAATTCCGTTTGTTGTCGGTTCACAAAATATTGACCTTATTCTGCACAACGGGAAGATTTTTACTGCAGAACCAGATAAAACAAGTGCAACGGCTATCGCTGTAAAAGGCAAAAGGATTTACCGTATTGGCGATGAAAGCATACTTGACCTAAGAGGTCCTAACACGATTGTCATAGACCTGAAAGGGAAATTTTGTATGCCCGGATTGATTGAAGGGCACGGCCACATGAACGGTTTGGGAGCTAGTCTCAACAGCATTGACCTACTTGATGCTCAGTCATGGGACGAGGCCATTCATGCTGTTAAGCTCAAAGTAGCTGAATCAAACAAAGGCAGATGGATCGAAGGCAGAGGTTGGCATCAGGAAAAATTTAAAAAATTGCCCCTTGACGCAGTAGGAGGATATCCGTCACAAGCTTCAATAAGTGCCGTATCGCCAGATAATCCTGTAATACTAGTACATGCCAGCGGGCATGCATTGTTTGCGAATGCAAAAGCAATGAGCCTTGCCGGAATAGACAGAAACACCCCAGATCCTGCAGGTGGGAAAATAATACGAGATAAAAATGGTAATCCGACCGGGATATTTGAAGAAAATGCCATGGAATTATTCGCTGCACTTCGTTCATCAATAGAACAAAACCTTAACCCCGATGAACAATACCAAAGCTGGGAACGCAACATGCAAGCAGCTCAGGAACTATGTCTTAAAAACGGAATAACAAGTTTTCATGATGCCGGAGTGTCAGTAAAAGATTTTGCCAATTATGTAAGGTATGCAGAACAAGGACAGATGACAGTACGGATGTATCTGATGTTACTTGATTCAATCAAAAACATAGAAAGCATCGAAGACAGACTACCGATGAAAGGGCATTACAACGGATTTCTGACAGTACGTGCTATCAAGCAATTCATAGACGGAGCACTCGGCTCACACGGTGCATGGCTACTCAAACCATATACCGACAAACCGGCTCTTACAGGGCAGAATGTTCTTGACTTGCAGTCTTTATCTGATTTTGCCGAATATGCGCTTAACCATCATTTACAATTATGTGTACACGCCATTGGCGACCGAGGTAACAGAGAAGTGTTGAATATATACGAGTCGGCCATTATGAGTCAGCGAGACCATGACAATCTACGGTGGCGTATAGAACACGCTCAGCATGTCAGCCCCGAGGATTTAGGGCGTTTCGGTAAGCTTGGGATTATTGCGTCAATGCAAGCTGTCCACTGTACATCAGATGCACCTTATGTTACCAAAAGGCTTGGTGAAGAACGTGCGCGGACAGAGTCATACATGTGGCGTTCGCTCATAGACAGTGGCGCTCATTTGGCAAACGGTACCGATACACCCGTAGAAAAGGAGAATCCATTTGATTGTATATATTCGGCAGTTACCCGAAAAAGAAAGGATACAGGGCTCGAATTCTACCCAGAACAAAAAATGACCCGTGAGGAGGCCCTGCTGAGCTACACTTTGTGGAATGCCTATGCCGCATTTGAAGAAGATCTGAAGGGTTCCATCAAAGTAGGAAAACTGGCAGACCTGATAGTTACTGACAGAGATTTGCTCAAATGCCCGGAATCCAAGATTCCTGATACAAAAGTAGTGATGACCATTCTCAATGGAAAGATTGTTTACCAGCAATAATAATCAAATGTTAATGTTTTTAAAAAGTGAACTTTTCAGCTTAGTATTGCGTCAGAATATATAAAGTTATTTACCACAATGATGAGTAGGTTTTTATTCATGATTCTTATGCTTTGTACTATCACCTCGAAAGCTGAAGTAGCCGATCCTATTTGGGATGCAGTGTCAGATGCCTTTCGCAATGGGAACATTCGAAGCGTATCCGGTTATTTCGGTAAAATGGTGGATCTGACCATTGTTAATACTGAAAATACAGAAACGAAAGATCAGGCTATTTCTTCATTAGAGACATTTCTCAGTAAAAACAAACCTACAGGATTTACTCAAGTACATCAGGGTACATCAAGAGGTAAGGAATCTTATTATTGTATAGGAGAACTTAACACTCAAAACGGGAAATTCAGGGTTTATGTGTATTTTAAGACCGTTTCAACATTGACCCAGATACAAGAAGTGAGAATAGACAAGGTCTAAGCATGTTTTGTGTCTGAGAGGTGCCGGTTCACACACAAATTGGTTGCCGATTATTATCCGCCTTCAAGTAGTTTTTTTTAATTAGGTTCAATCCTTGGATAGTACGTGATTTGTGAGTAACTTTATACGTTACAAAATATAAGGTTTGATACAGTTACCAAACAGATGGGGAGAGATCGTTGAAGAAACTGGCAAGCTCAGCCAATTTGCAGGCAATTTTTTTGTACAGTTGTTCAGACCGCGATTTGAAGGCAAAGAATTTCTGCGTCAATGTTATACTATCGGATATTTATCGTTGGGTTTGGTAGGACTAACCGGGTTTATCATGGGTTTGGTACTAACCCTGCAAGTACGACCGATAATGCTTCAATACGGTGTCGAAGCAAAGATTCCGGCTATGGTTTCCTTATCCATTTTCCGCGAGATTGGTCCTGTAATAACCGCCTTGATTTTTTCAGGCAAAATTGGTTCGAGTATTGGAGCCGAACTGGGTAGCATGAAAGTGACTGAACAGATTGATGCAATGGAAGTTTCGGGTACTAATCCTTACAAATTTCTGGTAGTGACCAGAGTATTGGCATGTACCTTAATGTTACCTGTGCTGGTATTATTAGCCGATCTTATCGGTTTATATGGTTCCTTTATTGGTATAAATATACATGGAAGTACAAGTTTTGCCCTATTCTTCAAACAGGTATTTGAGGCAATGTCATTCGGTGATGTTTTACCCGCATTCTTCAAAACATTTGTATTTGGATACGCAGTAGGTATTATTGGTTGTTTTAAAGGGTTCAATTCGACCAAAGGTACCGAAGGTGTAGGCAAATCAGCCAATTCGGCAGTGGTTTTGAGTGCGCTTGCTGTATTTATCATTGACCTAATTGCAGTACAAGTTACTGACTTATTCAATTTTACATAAATTCAGTTGAAATTGGAAACAGGCATTACCAAGTCGAAAGTAATACTAGAAATCAAAAATCTGAATAAGAGTTTTGGCTCAAATACTGTTTTGAAAAATTTCAATCTTACACTCCATGAAGGTGAAAACATAGCTGTTTTGGGCAAATCGGGTTCAGGGAAATCCGTTCTTATAAAATGTATTATAGGTTTACTAATGCCCGAAAAAGGTGAAATATGGGCATTTGGTGACAAGAATATCCCATCCCTTGGCCTGGAAGAACTCGATATTATCAGATCAAAGATCGGTTTCCTTTTCCAAAGCAATGCGTTGTACGATTCTATGACAGTCAGACAAAATATACTCTTTCCACTCAGGAGGCATTGGATTGAAATGGATAAAGATCATGAAGATTTACTTGTACATGAGACACTTCAGAATGTAGGGCTGGCTCATACAGCAGAGATGATGCCATCGGAACTGTCAGGTGGGATGCGCAAGCGAATTGCATTAGCCCGCACACTCGTACTGAAGCCAAAAATCATGCTCTATGATGAACCTACAACCGGGCTCGACCCCATTACTTCACGTGAAATAAGTAGACTAATTGTAGAATTGCAGGAAAAATACAAAACATCATCTATCATCATCAGTCATGATCTTAACTGCGTTCGAATAACATCCGATAAAGTGGTAATGTTGATAGACGGCACTTGCTATGCATTGGATACATTTGACCAACTAAAACAAACGAAAGATCCAAGAATCAGGGAATTTTTTGAAGAATAAAACAATTTGCTTTATATTGCTTTATTAATTAAATGCGTGTATTAAAAAAAATAAAGGGAAACAATTAATATGTCCAGATCAGCTATTAATAATACTAAGTTGGGAATTTTTGTACTGGCAGGGTTGCTGTTCCTTGTGATGACACTGTTCATAATAGGGAAAAACAGAAGTTTTTTTGGTTCATATTATTCGCTGAGAGCAAATTTTAAAAACATTTACGGACTTACAAGGGGGAATAATGTCCGTTATTCGGGGATACAGATTGGTACTGTTAATGATATCAAGCTATTGAGTGATACAGTTATCGAAATCTCGTTCACCGTAAAGAAGGATATGGCAAAATTTATCCGTATAGATGATATGGTTACTATCGGAGGTGAAGGGCTGATGGGCAACAAAGTCCTGAACATTAACCCATCTTCAGGTAAAGGTACATTTGTAAAGGACGGTGACCTTCTCAAATCAAAAGCTACTGTAAATCTTGATAAAATGATAGAGATACTCGGAGAGACTACCAATGACATTCGGACAATAGCCGGCGAACTCCAAATAACGATAAATAGAATCAACAATAGTACAGCCATCTGGAATTTGCTTAAAGATGAAAATATACCCGCCAATATTCGTAAGTCGGTTGAAAACGTAGTTGCTGCTACTCAATCTGTTCAGATATCAGCAACCGAACTGAACGGAATGGTAGCAAGCGTAAGTAATGGCAAAGGCAATCTCGGAATTTTACTAAGGGACTCTTCCATGGCGCTACAATTAAACAAAACTATTGCTCTGGCTAATAAAACGGTAAAAAACACCAATCAGATAGCGGATGATCTCCATACATTCATTTCATCCATAGACAATGATGTAAGAAACGGCAAAGGAATAGTCAATGGATTACTCAGGAACGAAACAATGACCACCAATCTGGCCAACAGCCTCGCCAACATTGAAAATGCAACCAACTCGCTGAATCAGAATTTAGAAGCATTGAAGCATAATATATTCTTCAGGGGTTATTTCAAAAAACAAGAAAAGGCCAAACGTAAGGCAGAACAAGCAGCAGCAAAAAATTAATGATCAGTTCAGCTGCAAAAACCAAAAAAAAATCTAAACATTCTTATTATTTTCCGTAAAAATACCTGTACCGCCTCTAAAATAAAAAAAATGAAATCAGGCACTTCAAGGCAAAACATCGAAATGCAAAAGATCATTGCCATTACAGGAGTTTCCTTATTTATTATAAAGTTAGTCGCTTGGTATCTTACTGATTCTGTTGCCATACTGACCGATGCATTAGAAAGTACCATCAATGTTATTTCGGGTTTTATCGGCTTATATAGTCTTCATTTGTCCGCATTACCCAAAGATGCAAACCACCCTTATGGACATGGAAAGGTAGAGTTTATATCAGCTGCCATCGAAGGCACACTTATATGTGCTGCCAGTCTTTTCATCATATACGAAGCAATTATCAACTTAAGGGAACCACATGAAATTGGGCAGCTTGATACAGGTATTCTTCTAGTAGCATCAACCGCATTAATAAATTGGCTGGTAGGTTCGTATGCTGTCAACAAAGGTAAAAAGAATAATTCGCTTGCTCTTATAGCTAGTGGAAAACACCTTCAGGCTGATACATACACGACCGTTGGCATTATAGTTGGTTTGATATTGCTGTATTTTACAAAAATTCCCTGGCTTGATAGTGTGGTGGCTATGTTATTTAGTTTGTTTATTATTATGACGGGTTACAAAATACTTCGGACTTCAGTAGCAGGTATGATGGATGAAGCTGATGAAAATTTGTTAGCGCAGGTAGTCGAAAAACTTAACAGTGAGCGGAGAGAAAATTGGATTGATCTACACAACCTTAGAATTATTAAATACGGTGGCGTTCTGCACCTGGATTGTCACCTGACTGTGCCTTGGTATCTGAATGTACATCAGGCACATAAAGAAGTGGAATCGCTTGAAAAACTCGTTAAAACCCATTTTGGTGAAAGTGTGGAACTGTTTGTACATACGGATGGTTGTCTGGATTTTTCATGCAATATTTGCACAAAAACAGACTGCAAGATGCGAAAACATCCATTTATTAACAAAATTGAATGGACAGTAGCCAACATCTCTGCAAATCAAAAACACAGAATTATCTGATGTGAAGGTACCCCGTTTTTGTAGGATATACCGAATACTTCTCTAATTTAAGCTTTATAAAGCATAACCCCTTTTACTGTTAGGTAAATTCCGAAAACGCTCATTGCAACTGCACTAAACTTACTGATAAGCGAAATTTTTTCAGCTGTAAGCCACTTTCGGATATAATCAGAAAGCCAGGCTTTAATGATGTCAAAGAACAATACGGTAGCAATTAGAATCACAAAATATAAACCAACCGCATACTCTACAGACTTAAACTGCACAAGCGCAATACTCACTGCCCCTAACCAGAAAATAGGTACTGCCGGATTACTGATGTTCAGGAAAAATCCTTTAAAGAAATTAGTCGTAACTTCTGCTGGTACAAAACTACTTTGAATCTGCACTTCCTTTTTTTTTCTGAATAAGGTTATCAGACCAAAAAAGAATAAAAATATGCCACCAATCATATAAACCGGAATCTGAAAACCGGGTTCGGATAAATAATCCGCTAACCCAAAATAAATAAGCACTATACACATTACATCACTCGTAATAATTCCTGCTTTGAACACCAATGCATTATGAAATCCTTTTTCAATACTTGTGCTTACGAGAAGAAAAAAAATCGGCGATACAGGTATGCTTAATATCAGACCGAGTATCAAGCCTTGCAATCCGGCTTCAAGCATTTTTCTTCCAAAGTTACAAAAAACAGTTTTCATTTTACTACCTCACTTGAACCTAAAGCTTGATAGAGATATAACCCAGCTAACGCATAAGGCTCTTTACTGCAAATAAGTATTATTTCAAATCCATTTCAAAAGCTCAAAAACCATAGTTCTCTTTGCATTTTTTATCTCTTTTTCATGGATTCTTTGTACGAATTAATTTTCGTTTAAATTCCTAATGCAATATCTGGGTTGATTTATTTTCAACTCGTCGGGTTCGTATCCGGATGGGTTCTTAAGTACCTTTTTCTTGAGAGAACGTGGGTAAGTAGAACTTAATGCTGTAGTGAGCACACGTATGTACAAAGTGTGGGGATAATCCCCGGTGTCATAGTACTCCCGGGGATTAAGCTTTCTGTATTACTATGTGTTTTTGGAGATTTTCACCAACTCATTTACCACAATTTCGGTAATGGATTGGGTCTGACCTTCCTTGTTTTCGTAACTTCTGTGGTTGAGTTTGCCCATGAGTGCCACTTCGTTACCTTTTTTTACGTTTTGGTGGATGTAATCTGCTGTTCTACCCCAAGCTACAACATTGTGCCATTGTGTTTCATTTTTCCATTCACCGTTTTTTTGATAACTGTCGGATGTGGCTATGGACATTTTTACCAATTTCTTATCCGAATTGAAGCTGATCATTTCAGGATCTTTTCCCACATAACCAATTAACTGTACGTTGTTTTTAATCTGACTCATTTTTTAATGCTTTTTAACTTTTAATAATTGCTTTTTATACTCTTTGCTTTCGATAGAAAAGACAATATACAGACGCTTAGATTTCAAAAATTCCATAAAATTTTTTCAAAAAAAATAAAATAAAAATTTCAACTCATTTATAATCAATATGTTATGTTGAAATAATTTTTTTTTCAAAAACCTTTGACCAGGCAAGCTGAGCAGCCATACAATACCGGAGGTTTTTTTACTTAAAAGGATTGGAATATTGTGGGTCGGAGATAGCACTAGGGTCATCCAGCATTTTTAGGAATTCTAGAACATCTTGGACCTGAGAGGGAGTCAAATCGAGGATAGCAAGATTTGCATCCAGGTTTACGACGTTCTTTATATGGTCAACATAATGATTCATGACTTGCTCTATCGTACTGAACCGTCCATCATGCATAAAAGGCGATGTATATCCTATATTTCTTAAAGTAGGAGCCCTGAATTTTCCATAATCGAAATATTGCCCCGTAATGACTCCCCTACCACCGTCTTTGTAATCCTTGAGGTTGGCCACACTATCGAGTCCGTTATTGAAGTAACCGTTGTTGGTAAGCAGAAATCCATTGTGACAATGTCCACACTGTGCATCCGGCAAGTCAAGGCTGGTATTGAAAAACATATCATAACCACGCAATTCCTGTTCAGTAGGAAAGCCTTCCTGGCGCAAGAAAATTTCGTCAAAACGCGAATTGTATGACAAGATGGTACGCATGAACTGTGCCAATGCTTTAGCTGCGAGTTCGCGTGTCATTTCCTTTTTCTCTTTGATCCCAAATGCCTTGCGAAACATTTCAGGATAAAATTTCGAACGTTGGAGTTTTTTTTCAACATTCGGCCAGTGTTCATGCATTTCTACCGGATTTTCCACAGGCTCCAGTGCTTGCTTTTCAAGTGTTGAACTCCGCCCGTCCCAAAACAGGCCGGTATCATAATATCCTACATTAAAGAGGCTCATTGAACTTCTTGTGCCTAAGGTTCCATTCACCCCGGGGCTGACTGCTTTTCCGTCTGTAAAACCAAATTCCTGCTTATGGCAAGAACCACAGGAAATGGTAGAATCAGATGATAACACCGGGTCGTAGAACAAGAACCTCCCCAGCCTGATACCTTCTTCTGTAAGTGGGTTATCGGTTGGTATCGGCATCTCTCCAAAACCAGCCGGTCTAATGATTTTGTATGGCTTTGGGTTGTAATCGATATGCGTAAGGTCGCAATCGGCACATGTAATATCCATATCTTTTTTACAAGCCCATATCAGAAGGAATACAAGTGTTGCAATGAGAAGTTTACGCATAATTATTTAACTGTAACCGCCTTTGCCAAATTTTGATAAAGCATATTCGCCACTGCTGTATCGCCCGGGTTGTGACTCGCGGGGTGCGTGGGTATATCTATAAATTCGGTATCGCTTGTAAGTATTCTTTTGATGTCAAAATTGAGGTCGAGGCTATTATCTTTATCTGGGCTGGCTTTGAGCACAACGGGCAAAGTGTATTGAGCGTACAAATCAGTACCAATGTGATAAGCAAAATTTCCTTCAAAATTGCCGTCACCATCCTTATCGTATTTACCTTCAATTTTCATAAAAATAAAACTCTTCCAGGCATCCCAATAATAAAATGCATTGGCCAATGGATGCCCTGATGGGAAATCGGATGGTTTCTTGGTGTTAGTTTCTTTATCAACACCTATCGCCAGACGAACCGCATTAAAATCACCTTTACAGTCACCAAAAGTCAATGCCTGCCCCTTAGCGGCACTGTTATAATTATCATCTGTAAACTGTAGTACAAAAACGGAATCTTTGAAACTCAGAGTATTTGTATTGCCTGTGAGCTCAAGCCCGTGAATCATAAAATCAGCTCTGGTAATTTTCAACTTATAGCCTTGAGGATAGTCAAAATCCTTAAATAAAACCAATGGTTCATGCCCGTAAAATGCTTTTGCATGAATGGTAACCGGGTTTTTGCTGCAATCTGGTGTAGGCGAATTATTTTCCTTACAGCCATAAAATAGCGAAACTTGTACAAACAAGAGCAGGAGAATTATTTTTTTATGCATTAGTAACAATGTTTATATCTTGATAACAATCACAGAGTACTGAAAGTTGTTCAATTGCAAGGAATTAACACAATTGCTGACTGAAGATTGTTCACCAGTTTATTTTTAATGGTTTCGTCATTGTCATTCTTTACATCTACGTTGTGAAATACGGCTGCATGATCTATCACAATTGTCACACAAGTATTGTTGGCTCTTATGAGCGGCAAATCAATATTAAAGCTGAATGGAATATCCTGAAAGATACGGATAAATCTTTCTGAGCTGCCCTGTTCGATACCGGTTGAGAATACATATTTTACAGATACATAAGCTTTAGTTGCATCATAAAGAGTATCCGGTTGAGCCGACAATTCGCTTGTGGATGGAATTTTGGAAAGGACTGCCCCGTCTGCGGCAGAAGGAACTCCCACCTGGAAGTAAAGCTTTGTAAAGCTTTCCTCTTGTATAAACCGACCAAGTAAAGCATTGGAAGTAATAGCCCTTACCAATGCAATATCCTTTTTCAAAACAATTGAATCAAACGGTGCAGGTAAGCGAATGGTATCACTAACCTGTACTTTGTTGCCCGATGTGCCTGTAAATTCAAAATCTGAAAAATAAAATGCAAAAGATGGAATTCGGAATTGTTGACCGAAATCATTTAATATTGTATCAGACGCTGAAAATTCATTCCCGGATGCGAAATGCTTAAACTTTAATTGTAGTACAGGATACTGACAACAACATTCTTCATCGGCAGTAGCATCAAAATTGGTGGCATTGATGTCAAGACAACCTTCCTTTGGCTGGTAGCAGGCAGTAAAAAACAACACTACTGAGCTTAAAAACAGCAATAAATTCCTATTTGGCATAGACTTCATCGAATACTTTTTTAACGATAGTTTTTACCTGGTGCGTAAATTCCATTTTCTGAATCCAGTAGAAATAATTTTTCTCTTCCTTAAATACAGATGCAACCGTTCGGCCCGAATATTTTCCAAAGTTGAAGACTATTTCTCCTTTATCATTATATTTTAATCGTTGAGTACCGTCGATGGTTTTTAGGTCATTGGTAAAATCATGCAATTTTGCTACATCATTTTCTACTGCGATGCCAGTTTCATTGCCGTCATCATCAAGAAGTGGTTTACCTTCATATCTGGCCAACTGACCTTTGAGTACATCGCGTGTAGCCCGCACATCATTCAATGCATCGTGTGCATCTTCGAGCTCTTTTCCACAGTAAAATCTTAGAGCGGCTTTGAGTGTACGTGGTTCCATTTTATAAAAAATGCGCTGTACATCAATCACCTTTCTTCTGTCTATATCAAATTCACAACCTACGCGTGCAAACTCTTCCATCAGCATAGGCACATCAAATCTATGACAATTGTAGCCTGCCAGGTCACTGTCACCAATGAAATCAAATATGCGCTGTGCAACTTGTTCGAAAGTAGGTTTATTGATAAGATCTTTAGGTGTTATGCCGTGGATGGCCATTGCTTCTTCCGAAATAGGGAAACCCGGATTGATTAACAGACACAATTCTTCCTCAGGCGAACCATCGGCTTTAAGCTTGATGATAGCGAGTTGTAAAATCCTGTCCTTTATGACATTGAGGCCGGTCGATTCAATATCAAAGAAGCAAAGGTCGCGTTTTAGTTTAATGTCCACTGTGCAAGAAAATTTTCGGAATAAATATTACATTTTATCAAGAAGGCCTTCGTTTTGTGCCTCTTCATTAATAGACCGTAGATCGACCGGGGGAACCGGCTTCTTACGCAATTTTGAATTGAGAAATTCCACCATGACGCTGAAGGCTATGGCAAAATACAGATAGCCTTTTGGTATTGAGCCTACTTCTTCGTCTCCTAATTTGAAATGGCTGAGGTGTGCACTTTCTGTAATCAGCATAAAACCAATCAGTAACAGAAATGCAAGACCGAGCATTTGTATAGTAGGATGTTTGTTTATAAATCTGCCAACCGGACCGGCAAAAACGAGCATGATGGCAATAGAAATAATCACTGCTGCTATCATTATTGATACATGCTTTGTAAGGCCTACTGCTGTAAGTATTGAATCAATGGAGAAGACCATATCTATCATGGCAATCTGAACGATTACATTCATAAGCTTTGATCCGGCACCTTTGATTTTTACCTTATCATCTTCAGGGTCGCCTTCGAGTTTGTGGTGAATTTCAGCCACACTCTTGTATAAAAGGAAAATTCCGCCCAGGAATAAAATAACAGCCTGGCCATTGAGAGCTACAGAGATATAATCTGAATGAAATGACCAGAATGGCTCCTTAAGTCCTATTAGAAAAGAAAGGCCCAACAACATGATGATCCTGAATACCAGTGCCAACCCCAAACCAATAAACCTTGCACGTGGTTGTTCTTTCTCCGGCAATTTATTAGCTGCGATGGAGATAAATATTATGTTGTCAATGCCCAGTACTATCTCCAGAAATGTAAGCGTGAGTAATGCCATCCAGGCATCAACACTTGTAAAATCCATAAAAAGCAGAAAATCCATCATATAAAGTGTTTGTCTTAATGATATATTTTATGATTTAAATTTAGTCATAAGCTGATAAGCTTCGAGCTTGCCTTTACTGTTATACGAGTCTGTTTTGACCACACCTCTATTTTTGCTAAGCCAAATGACAGATTTTGTCTTGGCCGACATGATAGACTTCACTTCAGCAGTTTCGCTTAGTTTCAGGCATTCAAACGAACCTGCAGGTGTTGATAATTGCTCGGTGCCTTCTACCTTTCGGTCGGTAACTTTTACAACCATACTCATCACCCGCATACCATTCATCATCATTTCTATCTTTGATTCTGCATCCGGCAACAGGTCTCCTGCCTTCATATTTTTTGGATAAGACAGATTATCGCCTGAAAATTTCATTTCTACATTTGCATTATCCATCATATCCATCTGAGGGAACATATCCTTCATCTCGAAATTGACCTTTTCTTCATCACAGTACCATTTGAGCCTCATATCCGCCAATTGTTTGCCTTTAGCGTCCTTAGATGTAAGGTGTATTTCAGCTACATTCGAATGAATACTTTCAATCTTATATTCACTCACGGTCAGAACTTTGTTTTTTGCATCATAATTTGTCATTTCCCATTCAGTACCTGCCTTAAATGGAAAATAATCATGGCACTCTTGAGCTATGCCAATATATGAATATATCAACAGTAAAGTAAAGAACAGAATCTTCTTCATGACAGTTAATTTATTGAGAGCAAACCTAATAAAATTCTGACAATAAAAAAAGGCAGTTCTTTTCATGAACCACCTTTTTTGAATATTTTTATACAAATGTGAAATATTATTCCACTCCGCCTTTCAGTTGATCTTGAAGAGCCAGTAGTTCGTCCCATTTGCCTTCGTGAGCTAGCAATGCCTGCTTCGCCCAAGTGCCCGGGTTATGACTCTTGTACCTAGGGCCTGCTGCTTCGAGAATGGCTTCGAGTTTTGTCAGGTCTGCATTTGCAAGATCTGAGAAAGTATGAATACCTGCTTCCTGAAGCAATACTTCGATCTTAGGGCCGATGCCTTCCACCATTTTCAGATTATCGCCTGATTCAGCTGATTTTGCTGCTTTAGCCGGAACTGTTTCTGGTTTTGAATCTTCTACCACTGGAGCAGCGGCTGCAGGTTTTGCTTTTTTGACAGGTGCAATGGTTTCTTTTACCTCTTCAAACTTAGGCATTACAGAAACGAAGGTTCTGCCCAATTTTCTTTTAGTAAATGTCACAACACCTTCAGCCAGAGCAAAAAGAGTATGGTCTCTACCGATGCCTACACCTGCACCGGGATGAAATCTCGTACCTCTTTGACGAATAATGATATTACCGGGGATGGCGTGTTGTCCGCCAAAAAGTTTAACACCAAGTCGTTTACTTTTACTATCCCTTCCGTTATCTGAACTACCAACACCTTTCTTATGTGCCATGATTCTTTAAATTTTTGAGTGTTCGAAAAAATTATCTGGTTATTGAATCAATCTTAATCTGAGTAAAACACTGACGGTGTCCGTTCTTTACCCGGTACCCTTTACGTCTTTTCTTCTTAAAAACGATTACTTTATCACCTTTGGCATGCTTCAAAACCGTAGCATTTACTTTTGCGCCTGCTACAGATGGCTTACCAAGTGTGACATCACTGCCAGATGACACCAGGAGAACCTGATCAAAGGAAACCTTGTCTCCTTCTTTCGCATCCAGCTGGTGTACGAAGACAGTATTGCCTTCAGATACTTTGAATTGCTGACCAGCAATAGATACAACTACAAACATAATTTATGATTTTTAAATTTAAGCGTGCAAAGTTACTCCTTTATTGTAAAAATGCAAAGTAAAATATATAAATTTCACAGAATATTTTTCAATACTATGGTTTTGTATAGTTTTTCTCCTTCTCTTTTAAGTTTCAGGTGTACCGTTTCGCCTTCATTTTTACTGAGTGTCTTAACTATTGTATTAAACGAAAGGAATATTCCTCTACGGTTATTGACAGAAATAATCTGATCACCAATACGTATATCTGCTTCTGCAGCCGGGCTACCCGGAAAAACTCCAATCACTACATAATGATTGAGGTTGGCTCCTGACATGAGTACAGTCATGCCACTTTTGTCGTATTGAGGTGCTTTTTTAAAATCACGATTTGGTTTAAGGTAGCATTTTTCGAGCCGGTAGTCAATGTACCAGGTGAATAACCGGATAATATCATTACCCAAGATGCCGTCAGAAGTTGGGAGTTTAACCGAGTCAGGCGGGTTGGTGATTTCTTGAAAGCTTGTCAATACATTATATAATGTATGCCCGCCTAATTGTACGGCTGAAATTTTTCCAATGGTACCTTCGATATATCCACCCACTCCCAGGCCAATCTTTCCATCGACAAGATTTTCCGGTATCGGTATTCGCCCTTTTCCATTATCCTTCAATAGCAATGGAAGGCCTGCGCCAGTATCGAACAATAAACTCAGTTGGGTAGTATCGCGTGCATTGCCAACGACAGGAATTTGTACAAAAGCACGGTTTTTGTGCAGCATCAAAGGAATATTGGAATAATCTTTCGGTATTCTGGTTTTAGAATGCGACATTAAGCTCATCTCCTGCCTTTTGAAATCAAATTTCACTAAATACCGGCTCAATACATCAGCGCCGATTATGCCTGCTATCTGCAAATGATTCAACACTTCAAACTGTGGTGCTTCTTCAGGAAAAATAAGTACATTATAATTGTCAATTAAGAAATCATCCATCCTTAGGCTTATACCATTGCCTACGTGAGCGATGAGTATCGTTCGATGATCTGTGCCCATCACATTTACTTTCCTGCCTTTTTTTATATTTATCAGGTCTGCAGCGGTTTGGTTGACAGCTGAATATTCTGCGCCAGTATCCACGATAAAACGCATGGTATATTTTTCATTCACCTTCACTTTTACAATGATAAAATTGTATTGTAGCTCGAACGGAATGACTACATGCCCACGGTTATGCAAAAAACGAAATACAGGTACCTGCCCCCAGCTTATTAAAATTGTATTAAAATACAATATGAGAAAGAAAATTCTGCGCCAAACCAACAACATAAAAATTGAGTTATCGTACTCTAATGTAGCTAATTATTAAATTATTTTCTTACATTTATAAGATTAAATATTATGCAGATTTCTTTAAGAAAGCTTCAATCGCGTGTCTTTTGGTTTGATTTTAGGCTTATTCTGGTATTTTCGGCTATCGTCATGCTAACCAGTTGTAAGCAAAAAACAGCCCAATCTAATACCAAACAAACAGCTGCTGCAGACTATATGCAAGCTGCAGCCAACCCGGAATATCTGCACAGAACAGTTAAGAATTATACAGATATCATCATTTCCGACTTGTTTTCACCACCGGTGTCGAGCAGAAATTATACTTATGCTTCTATTGCAGCATACGAGGTATTGAGAAACCTAAAACCCGGATATGCAAGTCTGAAAGGTCAATTAAAAGATTTTCCGGATATACCGGCAGTACCACAAGGTCAGACAATTTGTTTCCCTGTGGCTGGTATTCAGGCATATTATGCAACCGGCAAGAAATTTATTTTTTCTGAGCCCGACTGGACTGATAAAGAAGAAACTATACTCAAAGAAATGAAGGCACTTGGTATTCCTCAGGATGTATATGATCATTCCATTGCTTATGGCAATGCTGTAGCTGATGCCATCAAAACCTGGGCAGATGGCGACAACTACAAAGAAACCAGATCAATGCCGAAACACACTACCAATTATAAAGAAGGCCACTGGCGCCCAACGCCACCCGACTACAATGAGGCACTCGAGCCCAACTGGTACAAGATGCGTTCATTCGTATTTGACTCTACCAATATGGTTGAATGTGAGCCACATATACCTTTTAGCAAAAATACAAAGAGTACTTTCTGGGACAATGCCAGCGAGGTAATGTCTATAGGAAATCAATTGAAACCTGAACAGCGCGACATAGCCATCTTCTGGGATGACAACCCGGTAGTAACGATGCACAGTGGGCATGCCATTTATGACAATAAAAAGATGACACCAGGCGGACATTGGCTGAATGTCGTAAGGATAGCAAGCGAAAAAGCAAAAGTGGATATGCTTACAGCAAGTGAAGCTTACATGTATGTATCACTTGGACTTTATGAGGCCTTTAGAGGCTGTTGGTTAGCAAAGCACAAGTCGGATCTCATCAGACCGGAATCATATATTAACCAATACATAGACCCTAAATGGAAACCACTTCTGCAGACTCCACCTTTCCCGGAACACTCCTCCGGGCACAGTACAATCTCTGCAGCATCTGCTGAAATATGTACCTATATTTTTGGAGATAATTTTGCATATACCGACAATACTGAAGAAGAATATGGCAACGGCACCCGGTCGTTCACTTCATTTTATCAGGCTGCCTTAGAGGCATCTTTGAGTCGTGTGTACGGAGGCATCCATTACAGGCACGGATGCGATTCGGGAAACAGGCACGGACTGAAGATTGGCAAATTCATTCTTGACAATGTAAAAACAAGGCCAAGTGCCGTAGGAATGAAATAATTCTTCCGGTAATCCGGAAATTTTTTAATACTTTTAGCTTTCAATTCTAACCAACACTATGACAGAATTAAAGCGGAAACTATCACTGTACGGTCTTACTATGATTGCCGTAGGATCGTGTATCGGTTCAGGTATATTTATTTCACCTGCTGATGTAGTACAAAGCATTCCAAATCCGGAATATGCTTTACTTGCCTGGATGGTAGGTGGCATCATAGCCCTTACAGGTTCACTTAGCTACTCAGAGCTTGGCTCTATGTTCCCCCAATCGGGCGGTGTCTATGTATATCTTAAGGAAGCATTTGGCGAGCAAGTTGCATTTCTTTACGGCTGGGTCACTTTACTTGTCATCAACACCGGTGCTTTAGCTGCACTTTCGTTAGCATTTGTTAATTACCTTACCTTTTTTGTTCCACTGGATGATACGCTCAAGTTAGGCATTGCGGTAGCTACCATACTTATACTCACGGCTATCAACACAAGAGATGTAGGCATCAGTCAATGGTTTGCCAATATTTTTACAGGTATCAAGCTAGCTGTATTGGTGGCGATGATAATTGCCGGAGCCGTAATATTTGGAGATCCGGAGCGTGTTTTTTCGTCGGGCAACACTTTTAGCATTATTGGGCAGCCCGGAGCATTTCTTACAGCTCTTATTGGCATCTTGTGGTCTTTTGGCGGCTGGCATCATGCTTCGTATCTGGCAGGTGAGGCTATTGACCCAAACCGAAATGTACCTAAATCCATGATATTTGGCACACTCATCGTCACAGTTGTCTATGTCCTTACCAATTTTGCCTATTTTTCACTTCTGAGTGTAGAGCAGTTTGCAGCATCAGACCGTGTAGCCGGTGATGCAATGGCCACTATATTTACCAATGGAGGGCGGATGGTATCGCTCGGTGTAATGATTTCCGTATTTGGCACCATCGGTATTTATACAATGTCTGCTCCGCGTATCTATCATTCGATGGCGCAGGATGGTATTTTCTTTAAAAAACTTGCCAAGCTGCATGACAAAAACGGAACGCCTGCATTTGCTATGTGGTTTCAGGCCATTTGGGCATCTTTACTTATTATACTCTGGCGCACATTTAGCGACTTGGTCACTTACACAACCATTATGGATATTGCATTTTTGGCACTGGCCGGTTTCAGCTTATTTGTACTGAGATATAAGAAACCACATCTTGAGCGACGTGTAAGGGTACCGCTTTATCCATTGGTGCCTGCTATTTTTGTTTTGATTTCTGCATTGTTCATACTCAATGCGTTGGCTGAAAAACCGCAACAGGCTGTTGCAGGTATAGCTGTGCTGGGTGTTGGCTTGATCGTTTACCGATATTTCAAAAATAAAAAAACCAACCACGGCAAGGATAACATTTAAAGCCGTTTTTTACTACAATAATCTATTGTAACTTTAGTTACCATAAGCGCGGTTCAGGTGCATGTATCTTTGCATCAACAAAATATCAATATTAATATGAAAATCGAAGAAATCATCCGAGAAAAAAAAGGAACCATCCTTGATGTACGTACATACAGTGAATTTTCTGGCGGTCACGTAGCAGGTTCTAAGAATATTCCACTAGATCAGGTTCCCGAAAAACTTTCAGAAATCAAAAGTTTGGAAAAACCACTGTTGCTGGTTTGTGCATCAGGTAACCGAAGTGGGCAGGCAACCCAGTATCTGACTTCTCTAGGAGTAGAATGTATGAATGCCGGCTCATGGATGGATGTCAATTATTATCAATCACTAAACTCTTAGTCTATGCTACAGTTCATCAAAAACCTTCTAGGCATGGGGCCCAAAACTGATTTCGCCCAATTGGTAAAAAGTGGTGCCATTATCCTGGATGTACGTACTGCCAACGAATACAAGATGGGTCACATCAAAGGTTCGGTAAATATTCCACTTAACAGTTTGGAAGGGCATGTGAGAAAATTAAAAGAAAAAGGAAAACCTATCATTACATGTTGTGCATCCGGCATGCGGAGTGCAAGTGCCAAGTCTCTCTTGGTCTCAGGCGGTATTACTGATGTGTACAATGGCGGTGGCTGGCAAAGCCTTCGATCAAGGATTAATTAGAAAATTTTGGTTTATAAATCTAAGCCCTGCTGTCAGAAAGTAGGGCTTTTTTGTTTTTATTGAACCCGGATAACGAAATAGGCTCTTTACTGCAAATAATTTTTACTTCAAATCCATTTCAAAAGCTCAAAAACCATCGTTCACTATACTTTTATCTATTCTTTATAGATTTTTTATACTAATCATTTTCGTTTAAAGTCCTAATGTGATAGCTGGGTTAAAATACAGACCAAAGATTGAAGGCAGCACAGAATAATTTTCATGAAATAAAAAAGCGGAAAATCCGATAAAGGAAATCCCGCTTTTTTCTTAACTAAGAAGTTTATCAATATCTTCTGTCGTGGTCATTTCTGAAACCGCCTCTGCGATCGTTACCACCACGGAAATTGTCACGTCCGCTGTTCTCTCTTGGTTCAGCTTTTTTAACAACGATGGTTCTACCGTCAAGTTCGGTATCATTCAGGCCATTAATAGCATTCATAGCTTCAGAATCATCAGGCATTTCAACAAAACCGAATCCTTTAGAACGGCCTGTAAATTTGTCCATTACGATTTTAGCTGAATCAACGGCACCGTACTGTTCGAATGTACTTCTGAGCGTGTCATCATTAGTGTCGTAGTTTAGTTTTGCAACAAAAATGTTCATCAAAATAAAAATTAAAAAGGTTAAAAAAAAATGAGAAATACTGCGATAGAAAAAAATCGATGAACGAAATAAACTAAACGAAGGATTTTACTCAAAAACATGGCAAATATATAACATATTCTATTGGGTTGCCATATTTATTTTATAAATATGTCTAAAATGTTAAAATAACTTGTATGACAATCAGATTTTAGGATAAAAAATAGTTGCAGTAACAAACAATCTCAAGCTTTTTCAAATATTATAAAAACTTCATTCCCAGATCGTGGAGGTATGGAATTATAACATGGTGTCATAGTCCGGATGACAAATTGCTCCTCGAACAGTTTTTTATACTCTTCTAAATTTCCGCCGTAAGGTGGTCCTTCCTTATTAAAATCACAATTGAACATTACGCCTGCAAGCTTTCCATTCGGGTTCAATAAACTAATGGCATGATTGACATATTCACTACGCAAGGATGGGTCAATCGCACAAAAGAATGTTTGCTCGAGTATCAGGTCGTATTGGCCCGAAAGCTTGAAAAAATCTCCGTGTACAATGTGTATTTCTTTTCTGTCTTTAAATGTTTGGCGCAATAAGCTTATTGGTTTATCCGCAATATCAATGAGGGTGATATCTGAAAATCCGGAATCCAACAAATACTCAGCTTCATAGCTGTTACCACATCCGGGTATCAGTATCTTTATATTTTTATTCTGTATCTGGTCAATATACTCCTTAAGCGGAGTTGAGGGTGAACCAATGTCCCAGCCGGTATCGTTGTTTGAATATTTATTGTCCCAGAAAGACTTGTTGTGTGTGATATCCATTGCTTTTTTCATTAAACTGTACTGTGTACGTGTACTATATATTACTGTAATGTTTGCCAATGATTTTTATTGTGTATGCAGATTAATTTCTGATAAACCAAATATCTCCATAAGGTATGCCTTAAAATTTCCATTTTAGAAAATTTTCAATAGCATAAGTTTTCTTGGGTACGCCGGGTGCCGGAACATTATCAAACAAATACCAGCCACCAAACTCAAAACTCAGTCTTTTGGTAATGCCAAACTGCAATGATGCCTGACTAAACACACGGTAATCATTCAATAAATCTGGGCGAGGTTGGTAATAAGTGGTATTGATGAGTTTGATATTGGGCAATATTCTCCAGGTAAAAGATGTATAATTACTCGACCGTATTACCTGAAGCGGTATTATACTTGCTTCGGGGCTGTATTCCAGCTCATATTCGTACATGCCGAGAAGCCCGATATACGAGTTGAAATTTTTTGTCTCCAATACCTTGAACCTTGGGCCTGCACCTATCAGATACCGACGTTTGATACCGGTGATACGGTTATGCTGCCATTGGGTGAATGCCTCAAGCCTTAAAAGATCACTGAACTTGCGATTGTATCTGAAATGAATAAATGTATTGTCGGTCATTGTATTGGCATTCGTCTTGAGTATCTTTGAATTGAGCCTTATCAAGTAGAGGTCTTTTTTAGTTTTGTACTGCAGCTGATTTTCAGTTATCAGGTTGAGTACTTGTTGTACCTCTTTTGATGTAGTCAGGCCAAATTTCAACTCTCCTGCCCAACCGGTGGTGTTGGTCACTATGCGTTGTTCTTCCATATTTACAATCTGAGCTTGCAGCACGCTTGAAAGTAACAGTGCCAGAACAACCAATCTTTCTTTCATTTATTTCTTCTTGTTATTTCCAAAATTAAATAAGTCATTTAAGCCAAAAATGAACATTATTAATAAAAAAACGGAATTGTTTTTCGCTGTAAAATGTTTTACCTACATTGCATTCAATTTGTTTCACCTAAAATCTAATAAACCATGCAACTGATTATTATTCTCGGTGCGCTTGCACTGCTATTTTTCTATCTGGTAAGCATTTATAACCGACTTGTAAGGTTAAGGACAATGGTGAGCGAAGGCTGGAGCGGAATAGATGTACAACTCAAGAAAAGGCACGACTTGATACCAAACTTATTGGAATCAGTAAAAGGATATAAAAATTTTGAGCAGGAGACATTGCAAAAAGTAATCGCTGCCAGAAATGCTGCCATGGGTGCCAAAGATGTAGCATCGCATGCTGCAGCAGAAGGACAACTTCAGCGGGCAATGGGCGGATTCTTTGCATTGGCAGAACAATACCCCGATCTGAAAGCAAGTGCCAATTTCATTCAGCTACAAGATTCACTCAAAGAAATCGAAACATCTATCGAACAGTCGCGAAGATACTACAACGGCACTGTCAGAGAACTCAATACGCTAGTTGATTCTTTCCCTTCCAACCTGGTAGCCAATCAGTTCCAGTTTCAGAAGGCTACATTTTTCGAACTCGAAAATACATCTGACAGGGATGTACCAAAAATTTCATTCTGACATGAAAAAAATAATACTCTTACTCTCCGGCTTAGCACTTTGCCTGAGTTTGCAGGCACAGATAGCTGACGATCAGGAGTATATTAAAAATTTTATATCAAATATCACTGTTTTTACTTCAGGTGAAATCGAAGTATCTGAAAGTATCTACATCAATGCGCTTGGATATGAATTTAAGCGTGGACTAGTGAGGCGGATTCCGCTGAAAAGGAAAACCCAAAATGGCAAATCGGCAAAAACTCCCATTGAAATAGTAAGCATTGCCCACAATGGCAAAAAGTCTGAATACCATACGAAAGAAGAAAACGGCTACTTGGCCATATACATCGGCTCTGCGGATGTGTTTATCGACCATGGAATACACAAGTACGAAATAGTTTATAAAACCACTAACCAAATCGGATTTTATAATACCTATGATGAAATATACTGGAATGCAACCGGCAATGAATGGGCAATGCCCATCTTACAGTCAAACTGCAAGGTGTATCTTCCGAGGGGCGCAAAAATAATGCAGCAAGCGTGTTATACCGGTGCGTATGGCCAGCAAGGGTACAAATGCCAGATGAGTGACAGCGGCGACGAATTTGTCAGTTTCAGCTCAGGTGAGTTGGCACCATACGAAGGCCTGACAGTCGCAGTAGGATTTAAAAAAGCTGTTGTCATGCCACCTCCCCCACCTACATGGTGGGAGACCTGGCGTCTAAGGATTATCGCCACATTGTCCTTTATAGTTATGGCCGTGTATTATGTGAGTACTTGGCAGCAGTACGGCAGAGACCCTGAGGCTCCGGTGCCTTTCCCACAGTTTACACCACCACCCGGATTGAGCCTGTCTGAAATCGGGATGATTAATCATGAAAATTACTCAAACCGTTACTTGTCAGCAACTGTGCTCCAATGGGCAGTGAATGGTTTTGTTAAAATAACCGAGGATAAAGATTCCTATTTATTCAATCTCATCCAAAATACAACCTACACAGTCAAAAAGCTCAAAGCACCGGATAATAGTTTCAAGCCTCACGAAGCAAGATTGTTCAACAGCTTGTTTTCCGGATCAGATGAATTTACTATTGATGGTAAATACAATGCCTCATTATATAGTGCAGGAGAGAAGTTCCGATCCGACACACAATCTTTATATGACCATTCGGAATATGGAAAAGGCAACAACTACAAATATGTAGCATACGGCTCATTGTTATTGATCTGTTTCGGATTGCTGATGGTATTTTTTGACCGCGACAAGATATTTATAATTGCTACAGGTGTTATACTTTGTATTCTTACACTTGTGCCTTTTATTGTAAGTTCCATATTCAAATCAACTCAGGTTATAGGTGTACGACTTTACCATCAAATAGCTGTATGGCTTCTGCTTATACCTACAGCAGTATTTATTCCTTTGTATATATGGCCAAATATTCTTGAACTGGATGAAAGGGTAGTCGTTATATTTACTATACTCGGTATCGTTTCTGTATTGGTATATGCAAGACTTATCAAACAACCTACAAGTGCCAAACTCAAACTACAGTCTGAGCTTGAAGGATTCAAAATGTACCTAAAGATGGCCGAAAATGAACGAGTCAAGCTATTGAATCCACCGGCCGAAACACCGGAATTATTCGAAAAATATCTGCCGTATGCCGTATTGTTTAAAGTAGAAAAAGTATGGGGCGATCGTTTCAGAGAAATGCTTTCTGCTTCACCTGAACATCACGGATATACTGCCTCATGGTATTCAGGCAATAATTTTTCCGGATTTACCGACAGTTTTTCACAGAACGGATTTGGTTCTTCCTTCAGCAGTTCGTCCACTCAACCTTCTAATTATAGTTCCGGCAGTGGTGGTGGCGGGTTTTCCGGTGGCGGCGGTGGCGGCGGCGGCGGCGGCGGTTGGTAAATATTTTTACACATATTAAACCCTTACAGCAAATCATTGTCTGAAATAATAAACCAACAGATGAAAGAGACCAAACTCATCTTTATCTTATTCTTCATGGCGGGCTTCCTCCACGCTCAGTCATTGTATTTCCCACCACTCTTAGGTAAGGAATGGGCAACCACTACTCCGGAGCAACTCGGTTGGTGTACTGAGAAGATCGATTCGCTCTATGACTTCCTCCAGCAAAAGGATTCAAAAGCCTTTATGGTATTAAAAGACGGCAAGATTGTTCTTGAAAAATATTTCGGCACATTCACGCAAGACAGCATCTGGTACTGGGCATCAGCAGGCAAAACACTCACAGGATTCCTTACCGGTATTGCTCAAGAACAAGGTTACCTGTCCATTAATGATAAATCATCCAAATACCTCGGAAGCGGCTGGACCAGCCTTGATACAGCTCAGGAAAACAAGATAAGCATCAGGCATCAACTCACCATGACCACCGGTCTTGATGATGGCGACGACCCCGACTGTACACTTCCTTCTTGCCTTACATTCAAGGCAGAACCCGGTACCAGATGGGCTTACCATAATGCTCCTTACACGCTGATGGACAGCGTAATAGAATCAGCTACAGGAAAAAATTACAATCAGTATTTCACTCAGGTGGTAAAAAGTAAAACCGGCATGACTGGGCTTTGGGTAAAAACCGGCTACAATAATATTTTCTACAGCAATACAAGATCAATGGCACGGTTTGGTATTCTTATGCTCAACAAAGGCACCTGGAATAAAACACCTGTGTTGGCAGACACTGTCTATTTCAATGCCATGATTCATTCTTCTCAAAACATGAACAAATCTTATGGATACCTTACCTGGCTAAACGGCAAACAGAACTATATGCTGCCCGGTTCGCAGATTGTATTCAATGGCTCTCTTATGAAAGATGCACCCGAAGATATGTTTGCGGCAATGGGCAAAAACGGTCAAATTATCAATATTTCTCCTTCCCTTGGTCTGGTGGTAATACGCACCGGAAATCCGCCCAATGGCTCGAGTGGGTTTGTACCAAACCTGTTCAACAACGATATATGGAAATATCTGAACAAAGTAATATGTAAAACCACAAGTACCAATAGTATATCCACTAAGCAGAATAATTTGATCGTAACCAATCCTGTACAAAATATTCTCTACCTTAACAGAGATGCTGTTACCGGAAGATTCAAGCTCGAAATAATAGATATAAACGGAAATATCCTGCTCACAGACGAAAACAACACAGAACCCGATATAAGTAATTTGAAACCCGGCTTGTATTATGTGAGAATAATTTCATCTGACAAATTTAAACTTCAACCATTTGTAAAAATATAAGCAGTATTATTCAATCATTATTTAAAAATAAATAATAATATCGTATATTTACGATTAATAATTAATTCATGCTTAACCAAACGCACCTCAATTTTCTCCAACAGCTGAAACAAAACAACAACCGGCCGTGGTTTAATGAACATAAAGCAGCATTCGACAAACATTATAGCGAAGTAAAAGCATTTTTAATGAACATCTACAATCTCTTGCAGGATACAGATATGCTCGAGCCGATTCACATTCACCGTATATACCGCAATCTACAGTTTTCAAAAGACAAGACACCTTACAAAACGCATTTCAGCCTACACATCGGCCGGACCAAACCATTACTGCGAGGTGGGTATTTCCTCAACATCGAACCCGGCAACAGCTTTGCAGCCGGTGGATTCTGGAAGCCAGAAGCTGCTGATTTACTGAGGTTTAGAAAAGAAGTCAATATTGACGCTACTCCACTAAGAGCAGTACTGTCTGCCAAAACTGCAGTCCGATATTTCGGAGCATTAGTAGGTGAAGAGCTGCGAACCGTACCGGCAGGATTTAACAAAGACTCGGATGCAATCGACCTTTTGCGCAAGAAACAATGGCTGTTGATACGGCGTTTTGCAGATCCGGAAGTTGTGCAGAAAGACTTCGGGAATGAAGTTGTAAAAACTTTTCATGCACTCCGACCATTTTTCGACTATATGTCGGAAGTGCTTACAACTGATGAAAATGGTGAAAGCTTGTTTGGTTAATTTAATGAAATTTTTTTAAACATCTTATTAATCCAGAAAAATTGAGTTATCGGCTATTAAAGATTCTTTTAATAATCGTATTTATACGTTTAGTTATTCTAAATATACGATATAAATTGATCCAATATATGAATATAATCCAACAATCAAGCAAACAAACAGTAAAAATCGGGAAGGACTCTCACAATATCCCACCGGAAACACTATTAAAGTACTGAAGTCAATAGTCTATTTAGGGTCTGCTGAGAAACTCATACAGTTCTAAAATTTCTATTTTTTGGTTTACACACGATATATACTACTAGCCATTCGATCCATAGCAGTGCCATCTCGGTCAATTTGACCAAGTTGAGCACCATAATAATGCTAGCAATCCACGATTCGCTCGTTGCTGATAATCTGGCAATGATACGGTTTAACCCGGATTATGCATTAGAATAAGTAAAAACATCTGGTGTTGCCCCTATTTTTGAAAATAATCCATCCAACCACTGCCTTTTTTTAACAGGTAAAGCCAATTTCAATACCTTTCTATTAGCG